>WRKX01000014.1 GCA_009777925.1 Betaproteobacteria bacterium
ATTGTCCAAAATTCCCCACTGCTGCCTCCCGTAGGAGTCTGGGCCGTGTCTCAGTCCCAGTGTGGCGGATCGTCCTCTAAGACCCGCTATGGATCGTAGCCTTGGTAAGCCATTACCCCACCAACAAACTAATCCAACATCGGCCGCTCTTATAGCGCGAGGCCGTCTCCGGTCCCCCGCTTTCCCCCAAAGGAATTATGCGGTATTAGTCAATCTTTCGACTGGTTATCCCCCACTACAAGGCACGTTCCGATGCATTACTCACCCGTTCGCCACTAGCGCCAGAAGCAAGCCCCTGGCGCCCGTTCGACTTGCATGTGTAAGGCATGCCGCCAGCGTTCAATCTGAGCCAGGATCAAACTCTTCAGTTCAATCCAAAAAACCCAACATCACTGACAATTAAAAATTTCAGGATGCCTGGCAATATGTCGGGCAATCAGGCAGATACAAGACAAAAGCCCAGGAACAAAACCCCAGGAACCAAAGCCCATACCACACCAAAACACCCAACAACACGCAAAGCACCCACTATTATCGGTCGCCAAATTGTTAAAGAACTGCTGCCAAAAAGCGGCAGATGCCGCCTGTCAGCAAAGAAGCGGCATTGTAAGCGAAATCTCAAAGATGTCAACCGCTCCAAAGCTCCAAAACACAATTTCTTCCGCTCAGTTGCATCTGTTCCTGTGCGTACACCTGTCATTATCGCTAGAATCAGCGAAAGTTCCTTTCTCCAACTACGAGGCAATACATGAGCAACACACGTCCCTTCAGAGTGCTGGGCATCCAGCAAATCGCCATCGGCGCGCTATCCAAAGAAAAGCTGAAAACGCTTTGGGTGGAAAAACTTGGCCTTTCCGTAACCGGAACTTTCCAGAGCATGCGGGAAAACGTGGATGAGGACATCTGCGCCATGGGCGTCGGCCCTTTCAAGGTAGAGGTTGATTTGATGCAGCCGATTGACCAGGAGAAAAAGCCTGCCGTACACAACACTCCGCTGAACCATGTCGGCCTGTGGATTGACGATTTGCCCAAGGCTGTAGAGTGGCTTGCCGCCAACGGGGTACGCTTCGCGCCCGGCGGCATCCGAAAAGGCGCAGCAGGGTACGACATCTGCTTTCTTCATCCCAGGGGCAATGAAGAGTTTCCGATCAGCGGTGAAGGGGTGTTGATCGAACTGGTACAAGCGCCGCCAGAGGTCATCCAGGCCCTTACCCAACTCGGCTAAAGCGCAAACGCCCCATCTGTTTTTCGACATTGCTCCTGCATGGAAGCTCTACGCGCACGTTACCAAAAGGCACTGCTTGCCTGGCTGAGAACTGCGGACGACTCAGGCAGCGCGGCTGCTCGCTCCGCACTTGCCAGTCTACAGGAAACTTTGCGAAGCATTGCCGAGGCGCTGCCGGAACAAGAGGAGATGGCCAGGGCAGGAGAGCGGCTTTTTGCCGCCATTGCCGAAGGTCGTTTGCAGCCTGCTCTGGAATACAGACGGCTGGCTGGCCGTATTGAACAATCGCTTCGCGCAGAGCAAAGCGCCGAAAAAAATCAGGAAACCATAACCGACCTGCGCGCTGCCTTACCTTCCGAACCCACCCCGGCAGTTGCCATGCCAGCGCAGGCGGAACTGCCCGCCATTGTCGCGCCGGAGAAAAAAGACCCGCTCACAGCCACTCTGGAAGCCGCGACCGACTTGCTTCCCCTACTGGGCGAAACACCCAGAGATCTTCGTTTCACCCTGCAACAGCGCGCGCTTTGGGATGCCGGCGTAGAAGCCCTTGCTCTCGCCTGGGAAGTTAGCCGTAGCGCCCTCGCGGCTGCCGCAACGGCCAGTCACACTAGAGAAGAACAAGCTACCGACTGGACGCCCCTGCGCCGGGCGATTTTCCGGCTACTCGAAGGCGCGTTACCGCTTGAGCATTCCGCGCCATTACAACTTGCCGAAGCTCTGGCTTCCGCCATTGACGAACTGGATGTCGCGCCGCCCACGCCCCGCCTCTTCACCGCTCTCACCGCCTGCGTGGAACTCCTGCAGGAAAAGGATTTTCTTGAGCATGAGGCGCTGGAAAACCGGGTCGCGCAACTGGCAAATCGCCTGGAGCGCAGAAGCGAAGGCATCCGTTCCCGCACCGTAGATCAACTCTTTGCCCACGAGGCAATGGAAGAAATCGAACAGATGCGCTCTGCGCTGGACGCCCTTCCGCCTGATACGGAATTGATCGCTGCCGCCGCCAAACATCTGCAACAACTGGCCGAACCGCTCGACCTCTCCGCTCTGATATTTGCCGCCTTTCGTTTTTCCCGCCTCATTGCGGCGATGAATCCTGCCTGCCTTGACGGTTCCCCTGGGCGTGACGAAGTTTTCGCATGGATTTTGGACATGGAAGCCTGGATAATCCAGATCAGCGAGGGAAAATCCCCGCCTCCACCCGCCAGCCTCGGCGAGCGACAAACCCGGCTGGAAGCAATCGGACAGGCCGGACTGCATTGATATTTATCATATTCCTGCATCCGGGTAGGGAAGTCTGCAAAAAGTGGATAGAATTCAGCCTTCTCACTATAACTTTTGTAGTATGTTAACCAGTCTATGAACGCCAATAAATCAGCCAACACAAATGCAAAACCCGCACTGCATGGCTGGCAGCGCATTTTCAATTCGTTTTTCAACGAACTACAAGCCAGCGACTATACCTACCTGTTAAGCTCATTGCAGCACCCCCATTTACTGGCAATCAAGCGCACGGGCATCATCGTCAGCCGTGTTCGCCTGGTCGCGATCCTGTTCGCTATTATGACTCCATTATGGAGCGTGATAGATTTTTTTGTCTTCTCTGCCCACATTTGGGTTCCGATGACCCTGCTGCGAGCTATCACCGGCTTTGCTTTTCTCGCGCTTTTCCTGTATTACAAACCCAGGAAAAAGCCTGCCCACGCTTATCGGGCGCTGTTTTTTCTGCTTCTGATTCCATCCGTCTTTTATCCAATCTCACAATATCTGCTCATACACGCAGATTTGAGTGAACATCTCGCCCAACTTGTCCTGGTTGGTTACACTTTTCTGCCTTTTGTCCTGATAGCCAGTCTGGCAATTTTTCCCATCACCCTCAAAGAAAATCTGGCGCTCTCATCCTTAATCATGAGCGCCCAATTGCTTGGAATCATATTGTCAAACGACAACCAATTAGCTAACATCATCGGCATAATTTGGTTGTTGGCGCTCTTGGGATGCATTGCCACCATGGCCGGAATCAGTCAACTGGCGCTCATGGCAGCCCTGGTGCGCCAGACCATCCGCGACACCATTACCGGCTGCTTTACCCGTAGCAGCGGGGAAGAACTGCTTTCCCTGCAATTTGCCATCGCCCAGCGCAGCAAAACCGCGCTCTCCCTGGCTTTTATTGATCTTGACAACTTCAAGGCGGTAAACGACCAATTTGGACACGAGGCCGGAGATATAGTTCTGCGCCATGCCGCAACCGCCATAATGAATGAACTGCGAGACAGCGATCTTCTGGCGCGTTGGGGCGGGGAGGAATTCTTGCTCATCATGCCCAACACAAGCATCTCCCAGGCAAAAACCGCAATGGAACGTCTGCGCCGCCTTGGTCTGTGCAAACGCCCGGACGGTACGGTCATGACCGCCAGCGTTGGCATCTCTGAAGTGTGGCGCGACGCTGTTTCAGACACGGGACAACTGGTTGATCTGGCGGATCAGCGAATGTATCTGGCAAAAGAATCCGGGCGCAATGCCATCTTCTGCGCGGACGACAGTGCTTTCGACACAAAACCGAATGCCACGCAAAATGCCGGGGCAGCAAATATCGAAAAATAACGTCCAAGACAAGCAGGCGACCGAAGGCCATCCGCTTGAACCAAAACTGCTCTAAGGCACTTGAACAAACTTGCGTTCCGAATAGCTCCAACGGAACGTTTTCCCGTCTTCATCGAAGCTGGCATGTGGGAGCCTGAAACATTCATTGTAATTAAGTATTGAAGTCAAAAATGGCGAACTTCGAAGATGATTAGGCTTATGTTCAAGTAATGACTTTGACATCATGTGATATCTGAAAACTTCTGCAGAAGCCAAAAAAGTAAGTAGTACGCAGATGTTGAAGACAAGCGGAGCCACATATCGGCTGGCGCGCGATATCCGCGCAAGAAATACGGTAACGATAACGCCAACGGCTAACGCTACTACCAGCGGTGGGAGGATAAATGGCATAAACTTTTCAATCGTCTTTGCGTAGTGTAGAACTGCCGGAGGAAATGCAAGAAAAAAAAGCAATTCAGGATTGGCGAAAGAAGCGACAGCCCAGAACACATATGTTCCCGCTATCCAGCGGATGACGCAGGCGATAGTAGTTTGCCTGGGGTTTTGTGGTTTACCATTTATAGATGTTGGCGACGGCTTGACGAAGCGTGGTTGAAATAGGCCGCCTCGCACCAAATAAGCGATAGATGCGAACATCGGAAGCGAGGCAATCGCGACATGAGGCAAGACCATCCTGACGAACGGAAACGCAAAAGCTGCGGCTATTGCGAATATGGACAAAGCAACGAGGCTCTTCCAAGGGGTACAGCGTGGAGAAACCCTGCACAAGATGCCAGCAAAGATGCCGGCAATCAGGCCGACAATAAGCGCGAGCATGTTGGTATACACAAGCGCTAAACCAAGCGCATAACCAACGCCACAAGCAAATGCGTATGAGGAGCCGGTAAGGGCTAGGCAGAATAGGAAGTAATGGTGAATTCGCACGGTAGCAAAGTCATTTCCGCAAGCTAACCCGTTTCAAAACAACCGCTGTAACCCGGCAATATAGAGCGCCGCAAGCGTTTTTGCGTCGCTGATCTCACCGCTCGCCGCTTTTTCCCGTACTGCCTCCGGCGATAAACTCAATACTTCCAGAAATTCCGTCGCATCCAGTTTCTGCTCTGTGATCTGTTGCAAACCCCGCGCAAAAAAGACTTCGATTCGCTCATCGGAATAACCGATTGCCGGGTGAATAACGCCAAGATGTCGCCATATTTGCGCCACAAAGCCCGTTTCTTCAAGCAATTCACGCCGCGCTGTCTGCTCCGGCGTTTCACCTTTGTCTATTTTCCCGGCAGGCAATTCCAGAAAGACACGCCGCAGCGGATAGCGAAACTGGCGCTCGAAAAGCAGGTCGCCGCTTTCTGTCAAGGCCAAAACGACCGCCGCTCCCGGATGGGCAATGTATTCACGCACGCTTTCCCTGCCGTCAGGCAGGCGCACCCGGTCACACTCAACCTTCAGAAGCCTGCCTTGATACACCGTCTCGCCAGTCAACCTGCTCTCCGTCAGAGACAGATCAATAAGGCTGGAACTGGTATGAGTGGTAGAAGGCAGAGGCACACATCACCATCACATTCTGAGGGAATACACCAATAAGAACAACGGCAAGGCTGTTAACCGAAAACAGAACACGCGTGGAAAAAGGTACCTCAATCGGCAATGCGTCGGCTGGCGCTTCATCAAAATACATGATTTTGATCAGGCGCAAATAGTAGAAAGCGCCGACAAGAGAAAAAATCACAGCCAGCACCGCCAGCCAGTAATAACCTGCCGCCACCACAGCAGACAGGATGGCAAACTTGGCAAAGAAGCCGAACAGGATAGGAATGCCAGCCATTGACAGCATCAGCATCATCATCATCACGGCAAGCCACGGGCTTCGCTGGTTGAGTCCCTTGAAATCATCCAGGCGGTCGGACTCAAACCCTGCGCGGGAAAGCATCATAATCAGGCCAAAGGCCGCCAGCGTAGCGAGCAGGTAAGCGACCATGTAGAAAAGAGAAGAACTGTAAGCATGCAGACGCTGATCTCCTCCCGCCACCACGCCGCAACATAAGCCAAGCAGCACAAACCCCATGTGGGCGATGGCGGAATAGGCCAGCATCCGTTTAATGTTACGCTGCGCGATGGCGACAATATTGCCAAATCCCATGGATAGCACGGCAAGCAGCATCAACATGGACTGCCAGTCCTCGTACAGGGGGAGCAGGCCGTCCACCAGCAGACGAATGACTATCGCAAAAGTGGCCAGCTTGGGCGCGGCGGCAATGAACAAGGTCGCCGCAGTTGGCGCGCCGTGGTAGACATCGGGCAGCCACATATGAAAAGGCACGACGCCCAGCTTGAAAGCCAGTCCCGCAACGATAAATACCAGCCCGAACACCAGCGGAGTCTTGTCCATACCTTCTACATAAAGCTTGCCGCCTGTCCGCATGGCAATTTCAGAAATTTCCAGCGAGCCGGTTACCCCATAAACCAGCGACATGCCGTAAAGCAGGAAGCCGGAAGCCAGAGCGCCCAGGACAAAATATTTCATCGCCGCCTCTGTCGCAGTAGCATCGTTCCGATTCAGGGCAGTCATTGCATAAAGCGACAAGGACATAATTTCCAGACCCAGGTAGAGCGGCAGGAAATGGTTGGCGGAAATCATCACCATCATGCCCAAAGTGGCAAGCAGCGAGAGCGCGCAATATTCGCCCATGGGAATAGCGACACGCTCAACAAGATAGCGGCGCGAATAGGAAAGCGTCATCACCACCGTAAGGCAAACCAGCGCCTTCAGAAAATCCGCCAGCATGTCGCGGACGAACATGTTGGAAAAGGTGTATTCAATTTCACTGCTGACGCCTCTGATGACGAGCACAAACGTAAGCAGGAGCGTCAGTTGGGTCAGGGCGAAAGCCACTGTCTGGGCAGAGGACTTTTTGCCGATGCTGACGAGCAGAACCACAAGCCCCATGAAGAGCAGGAAAAGTTCCGGCAGCGCCGGGAGAAGGTCGGGAAGGACAAAATACTGGGACATATCAGCTCACCCGTTCATTGAATTTTGCCCAGAGCGACATGCGCGAGCAGCTCTTGCACCGAGACATGCATGACCTCCGTAAAAGGCTTCGGATAAACGCCCATCCCCAGCACACAAAGCGCCAGGATGGCCAGAATGAAGAATTCGCGCCGCGAAATATCGGACAGGGCTTGCACATGCTCATTTGCGACCGCGCCGAAAATCACCCGCTTGTACATCCAGAGCGTATAGGCCGCGCCGAATACCAGCGTACTGGCTGCGGCAGCGGCTATCCAGAAATTGAATCCCACGGCGGCAAGAATGACCATGAATTCGCCAACAAAACCGGAAGTTGCGGGCAAACCGGCGTTAGCCATCGCAAACAACATGAAAAACACCGCAAACTTCGGCATGGTATTGATGACGCCACCGTAATCGGCAATCTGGCGCGAATGCATCCGGTCATACAGTACACCAATGCAAAGAAACATCGCGCCGGAAACAAAGCCGTGCGAAATCATCTGCACCAAAGCGCCTTCCACTCCCAATTCGGAAAAGAGGAAAAAGCCCAGGGTCACAAAGCCCATATGCGCAATCGAGGAATAGGCAACGAGCTTTTTCATGTCCGTCTGCATTAAGGCCACAAGACCGATATAAACCACTGCAATCAGAGAGAGCGCAATCATCAGGCCGGCAAAGGTCTGCGAAGCATCCGGCGTAATCGGCAGGGAAAATCTGATAAGCCCATACGCGCCAAGTTTCAGGGCAATCGCCGCCAGCACCACGGAACCGCCGGTCGGCGCTTCAACGTGCGCGTCAGGCAACCAGGTATGTACCGGGAACATTGGCACTTTCACCGCGAAGGCAAGCAGGAACGCGAAGAAAATCCAGGTTTGTTCTGTCAGGGTAAGCGGCAGGTCGCGCCAGACGAGCAGGTCGAACGAGTGACCGGACTGGAAAAAGAGATAGAGCAACGCAACCAGGAAGAGCAGGGAACCCAAAAGGGTATAGAGGAAAAACTTGAGCGCCGCGTAAACCCGATTAGACCCGCCCCATACGCCTATAATGAGATAAAGCGGAATCAGCGAGGCTTCAAAGAAAACATAAAACAGCGCCCCATCCAAAGCCGAAAAAATGCCATTCATCAACCCTGACATAATCAGGAACGCGGCATAGTATTGCGCCGCCTGCCGTTCGATCTTCCACCCCGCCAGCACGACCAGCACGGTAATCAGGCTATTCAGGATAATGAACCACATGGAAATGCCATCCACACCCAGCCGATAGAAGACGTTGAAATGCGGAATCCAGGGAGAGAATTCCTCAAACTGGATCGCGGCGCTGGCTATATCAAAGCCGGTATAAAGCGGCAGGGTCACGGTCAGACCGGCCAACGCGCCGAATAAGGCAAGGCCGCGCGGATGCCAGGATTTTGCAAGCCCACTGACAGCCAGCACAAAGAGGCCGACAAAGATGGGAATCCAGATAGCCAGAGAGAGCAGGGGGTAAGAAGACATGATGCTTTGCCTGTCAGAGATAGAGCCACAGAGCCAGCAGACAGGCCAGCCCGGTAATCATCACAAAAGCATAGTGATAGACATAGCCGGTCTGAGCCAGGCGCAGACAAGCCGAAAAGAAGGCAACCAGCCGTGCCGTGCCATTCACCGCCAGTCCATCAATCAACCTCACATCGCCTATCTGCCAGAAACTTCTGCCCAGACGCCGCGCTCCGCCCGCAAACATGGTTTCATAAACCTGATCGAAGTAGTACTTGTTGACAAGCAGCGTGTGAATTGCGGTAAACCGTGCCTTCAACCAGGCGGGTAGAGCGCGGTTTTTCAGGTAGCAATACCAGGCAAGGATTACCCCCGCCAATGCCAGCCAGAAAGGTGGTGTGGTGAAAGCGTGCAGCCCCATTGCCAGCGCCCCGTGGAATTCATCCTGGAAGGCGCGCATCGCGCCATGCGCGGCATCTACATGTATCACGCCCCGGAAAAAGTCTCCCACCAGCATCGGCTCAATCAGGAGCGCACCAACCGCCAGCGAGGGAATCGCCAGCAACACCAAAGGCAACCATACGACCCAAGGGGATTCATGCGGTTTCTCTCCCGGCGCAAGGCCATGATGTTCGTCATCATCATGATGATCGTCCTCTGCCTTGCCGAAACGCTCTTCGCCATGAAAAACGAGGAAGAACATACGGAAAGAATAGAACGCCGTTACCAACACCCCAAACGATACCGCAAAATAGGCGAAGGACGCGCCAGGAAGCTCTGAATGCCGCGCCGCCTCAATGATCGAATCCTTGGAGTAGAAGCCGGACAAAAAGGGCGCGCCGATCAACGCAAGAGAACCTGCCAACGAAGTCAGCCAGGTAATCGGCATGTATTTTTTCAGGCCGCCCATATTTCGGATGTCCTGATCGTGGTGCATCCCGATAATGACCGACCCTGCCGCGAGGAAGAGCAGCGCCTTGAAAAAGGCATGGGTCAGCAAATGGAAAATAGCGACTGAATAGGCGGACACGCCCAGCGCCACCGTCATATAACCCAGTTGCGACAAGGTGGAATAGGCAACCACGCGCTTGATGTCATTCTGGACGCAGCCCAGAAAGCCCATGAACAACGCGGTAATCGCGCCGACTACCAACATGAAGGCAAGCGCCGTTTCAGACCACTCGAACAACGGCGACATCCGCGCCACCATGAAAATGCCTGCCGTAACCATGGTTGCGGCATGGATCAGGGCGGAAATGGGCGTGGGGCCTTCCATCGAATCGGGGAGCCACACATGCAACGGCGCTTGCGCGGATTTGCCCATCGCGCCGATGAAAAGGCAGATGCAAATCACGCTCAACAACGACCATTCTGTATTGCCCCAGATGGAAATGGTCTTTTCCGCCAGACCAGGAGCCGCCTGAAAGACACTCGCATAATCAAGCGAGCCGAAGTGTGTAAGAACAAGACCAATTCCCAGAAGAAAACCGAAATCACCGACCCGGTTGACCAAAAACGCTTTCAGGTTGGCGTGAATTGCCGTAGGACGTTTGAACCAGAAGCCGATAAGCAGATAAGAAACAAGCCCCACCGCCTCCCAGCCAAAAAAGAGCTGCATGAAATTGTTGGCCATCACCAGCATCAGCATGGCAAAGGTAAACAACGAGAGGTAGCTGAAGAAACGGTTGTAGCCGTGATCATCCTGCATATAACCGATCGTGTAGAGATGCACCATCAGGGACACAAAGGTCACCACCACCATCATGGTCGCCGTCAGGGAATCAATCAGAAAACCTACGGAAAACACATAATCGCCGCTCGTAAGCCACTGATAAATGGGCTCGTTGAACACATTCCCCGCATTTACGTTCTGAAGCAGCAAGAGAGACGCGACAAAAGAAACTGTCACCCCCGCGATGGTCGCGCCATGCGCCACCCAGCGCGGAATTACCCGGCAGAAAAGCCCCACAAGCAACGCGCCAAGCAACGGAGCAAGCGCAGCGCATAAAGCCAGAAATTTCATGTCTGCGTCCATCGTCAGCCCCTCAGGGTATCCAGATCATCCACATGGATGCTCTTCAGGTTGCGGAACAACAACACCAGAATGGCCAGTCCTACCGCCGCCTCCGCCGCCGCCGCCGCGAGAATGAAAAAAACAAACAGTTGGCCGGCGGGATCACCATGATAGTGCGCAAAGGCGACAAAGTTCATATTGACCGCCAGGAGCACAAGTTCAATTGCCATCAACAGCACGATCAGGTTCTTGCGGTTCAGGAATATCCCGACAATCCCTGTCGTGAAGAGTATCGCGCCCAGGATCAGGTAATGAGAAAGGCTCAACATGCTTTAGTCTCCCCGGTTTGTTCCCCCTCTGTCCCGGCTTCTTCCCCTTCCACGCCTTCGCTTTCTTCCCGCGTCACCGGCATCTTGACGATACGCAGCCGGTCAGCGGCCTGAACACGAACCTGCTCTGCCGGGTTGATTGCGCGCGAGCCGCTATGCGTCCTGCCGCCCCGATAGGTCAGCGCCACCGCGGCAACAATGGCAACCAGCAGCAATACTGCCGCAAGTTCAAAGGGATAAGCAAAATCGGTGCTCAAAATCGCCCCCAGCATACGGGTATTAGATTCTCCAGGCATGGGAACCACGGCAGATTCCTGAAAAATCCGGTGCGTAAATATCGCGCCCATTTCAAGCACAATAATGAAACCAATCAGCGCGCCCAACGGCATATAACGCCAGAAGCCCTGCCTTACCTGATCAAGATCAAGATCAAGCATCATCACGACGAAGAGGAACAGCACCATCACCGCGCCGATATATACCATCACCAGCACCAGCGCCAGAAACTCCGCTTCCAGAAGCAGCCAGACTCCGGCCGCCGTAAAAAAGGCCAGGATGAGATAAAGCACGGCGTGTACCGGATTACGCGCGGTGATGACACGCAATGAGGCTACGACCAGAATCGTCGCCAGAAAGAAAAAAATGAACGCTTCAAAATCCATATCGTCGTTACCTGCCTTTGCCAGTCTCGAACATCCTGTCCTCTCCTCACCGATACTTCGCGTCCAGCGCCTTGTCCGCTTCGATAATAGCAGCGTAGCGGTCGCCGTTCGCCAGCAGTTTTTCCTTGGTGTAGTACAGGTCGCTGCGCGACTCTCCATGATATTCGTGAATCCGCGTTTCCACGATGGCCTCCACCGGGCAGGCTTCTTCGCAGAAACCGCAGAAAATGCACTTGGTCAAATCAATGTCGTACTGGGTAGTACGGCGCGAGCCATCATCCCGCTCGGCGAGTTCAATGGTAATCGCCTTGGCGGGGCAAATCGCCTCGCAGAGCTTGCAGGCGATGCAGCGTTCTTCCCCATCCGGGTAACGGCGCAAGGCATGCAGTCCGCGGAAGCGAAAGCTCATCGGCGTCTTTTCTTCCGGGTAACGCACGGTTATCTTGCGGACGAAAAAATGCCGCCCCGTAACCGCCATCCCTTTCAGCAATTCCCAGAGGGCGAAAGACCGGAAAAAATGTTTCAACGCGCGCATGACATATGCCTCACTTCCAGATATTCCACGGACTAAGCATCCAGATTCCCACCACGAAAATCCAGACTACCGTAAGCGGAATGAACACCTTCCAACCCAACCGCATGATGTGGTCGTAACGGTAACGGGGAAAAGTCGCCCGAAACCAGAGAAAGAAGAAAAGCATAAAACAGGTTTTGCCGACCAGCCACCAGGCGCTATCCGGCAAACCGCCAAAAGGCGCGCTCCAGCCACCCAGAAAGAGGAGGCTGGTCAACACCGCAACCAGAATCATTTCCGTGTATTCGGCCAGGAAAAATACGGCAAAGGCCATCCCGGAATAATCCACATGGAAACCCGCGACGATCTCCGACTCGCCTTCCGCCACATCAAAGGGGGCGCGATTTGTTTCCGCAACGCCGGAAACGAAATAGACCACAAACAAAGGCAGAAGCGGCAGCCAGTTCCAGGAGAGGAAGGCAAGACCTCTGTCGGCAAACCAGCCTTTTTGCTGCGCATGTACTATGTCGGTCAGATTCAGGCTGCCGGAGATCATCAACACTACGATCAGGGCGAAACCCATTGCGATTTCGTAGGAGACAATCTGTGCCGCCGCGCGCATCGCGCCAAGAAAGGCGTATTTTGAATTGGACGACCAGCCTGCCAGCACCACGCCATAAACGCTCATTGAGCTGATTGCGAGGATATAGAGCAGGCTTGCGTCAATGTTGGCCAGCACAAGCGCGTCGTTGAAAGGAACCACAGCCCAGACCGCCAGCGCCGGCGCAAAAGCAAGCATGGGCGCGATAACGAATACTTTTTTATCCGCCCAGGAAGGGAAAATGATTTCTTTGAAAAGGAGTTTCAGGCCATCCGCTATCGGCTGCAACAATCCCAGAGGGCCAACCCGGTTGGGTCCCATCCTGACCTGCATGAAGCCAATCACCTTACGCTCAAAATAGGTGAGATAGGCAACAGCTAACAACAGCGGCGCAACAATGGCAACGATCTTGACCAATGTCCAGATAACAAGCCAGAGCGAGGGCCAGGCCGCGCCAAACCATTGCGTGCCGAATTGGGCTATCGTTTCTTCCATCAGACACGCTCCACAAAAACAGGGTCGAACATGCCGCCCAAAGCAGAAGTCAGGGGATGCCCCGCTGCCACGCGCAAACAGCCTTCCGGCACGCTTTCATCCACCGCCACGGCAAGTCTTGCTGTGCCTGCCCCCTGCCGGACAATCACGGTATTTCCCGCAGAAATGCCCAGCCGGGCCAGGGTTGCGGCACAAACGCGCGCATCGGGCAAAGCAGCCGAGGATGTTTCCTGCAAGGGCGCGGCACGGCGGACAGTCGGGTCGGTAAAGTAAATGGGCACATCGGCAATCCGTTCCAGCGCGCCTTCCGGCATCTCTTCAGGAGGCGGCAACGTAAGCGCCGGAGTAACGGCAAGGTTATTATTCAGACCGGAAGCAAAACCTTCCGCATCTACGCTGACACCCGCCTCCTGCCAGGCTTCATGCAAGACTTCCTCACTGCCCGTAAAAGCAAATCCGGGGACATTAAGCGTATTCGCCAATACTCGCAAAATCTTCCAGCCGGGACGCGCTTCGCCCACCGGAGAAAGCGCGCCCGCAAAACTCTGTACACGTCCTTCTATGTTTACATACGTGCCTGAGGTCTCGGTAAACGCCGCCAGCGGCAGAAGCGCGTCCGCATATTCAAGCGCGGGCGCGTGTTTGAATGGCGTAAACAAAGCCGTCATCTTCGCGCCTTTCAGCGCGGTCAGGGCTTCAGCAGGATTGGCGCAATCCAGTTCCGGCTCAAAGCCAAAGAGCAGATACGCCTGGTGCGGATTGGCAAACATCTGCCGGGTATTCGTTTCTTTGCCCAAACCAAGCAATTGTCCGCCCACGCTGTTGGCCGCCTCGCCAAGAAAACCAAAAGTCGCGCCGGTGAGTTCGGCAAGTTTCAAGCCAAGCTGATGCAAGAAGCCCGCCGTTCCTACCTGCTCCGCGACATGTCCGAATAAAATTGCCTTGTGTTTTACCCTAAGGAGGCTTGCCGCGATCCATTTCGCAATTTCACTCTCCGGCACAAACGCCAGTTCCGGTAGCGCCACTCCCCTGATCTGCGCGACTTCCTTCACCACAGCCGCCAACGCAAGCGGAAGTCCTGCGGGCGAAACATTCTGCCGGGTATAAAGATCCAGTTTCGGATCGTCGTCCGTCACGGAAATCAGGTTGATCTCGGCGTGGTGCTTCTGAACCGCGTGGCGCAAACGCTGGGTTAGCAACGGGTGATCCTTGCGCAGGAAAGAACCAACGATAAGTATCGAATCCAGATGGCGCACATCCGCGATTTTCATGCCCAACCAGGAAGCGCCCACATACTTGCCATCCAGAGAAAAATCCTGACGGCGCAGACGATAGTCCACATTATCCGTCCCCAGGCCCCGCATCAATTTCCGAAGAAGATAAAGCTCTTCCACAGTTGCCCACGGCGCAGCCAGCGCCGCAAGCGCGTCACTCCCCGCGTTTGCCGCAATATCTTTCAGTCCGTGCGCGACATAATCAAGCGCGTCGTTCCAGGAAACCTCATGCCATTTCCCGCCTTGCTTCAGCATAGGCTTCGTCAGGCGCTCTTCGGTGTGGAGAGCGGTATAGGAAAAACGATCCTTGTCGGTCAACCAGCATTCGTTGACTTCGTCGTTCTCGCGCGGCAAAACGCGCATTACCCGTCCTGCCTTGGTTTGCACCGTGATGTTCGCGCCGATGGAATCATGCGGACTGACAGAGCGATGTCCGACCAATTCCCAGGAGCGCGCCAGGTAACGGAAAGGCCGCGAGGTCAACGCCCCAACCGGACAAACATCCACCAGATTGCCGGAAAGCTCGGATTCAATCGCCCGCCCCAGAAAGGTCGTAATTTCGGAATGGGTACTGCGATAGGCCATGCCCAATTCCATTACCCCGGCGATTTCCTGCCCGAAGCGCACACAGCGGGTGCAGTGAATGCAGCGGCTCATTTCCCGCATGGAAACGAGCGGCCCCGCGCTTTTTCCCTCGGTGACATGTTTCTTTTCCGCAAAGCCGCTCTTTGTGTCGCCATAGCCGACTGCCAGGTCCTGCAATTGGCATTCGCCGCCCTGATCGCAGATCGGGCAATCCAGCGGATGATTTATCAGGAGAAATTCCATCACGCTCTTCTGCGCCTTGACCGCCAGCGCGGAATGGGTAAATACTCTCATCCCGTTCGTGGCTGGCGTCGCGCACGCAGGCAACGGCTTGGCCGCTTTTTCCACTTCCACCAGACACATGCGGCAACTGGCGGCAATGGAAAGTTTCCTGTGGTAACAGAAATGCGGAATGTAGACGCCAGCCAGTTGCGCGGCTTCTATAATCGTACTGCCTTCCGGCACTTCTGCCTTTTTGCCGTTGATTTCGATTTCCAGCATGGTTCTGCCGCCTGTTCCTTACGCCTCTGCGCAATAAAAATCACTGCCTGCCCACTGCGCCTCTTTCGGCACAAGGCAGGTTTTGTGTTCGATATGGTACATGAATTCATCCCGGAAATGCCGGACAAAACTTTCCACGGGCATTGCGGCCGCATCGCCGAGCGCGCACACGGTACGTCCCGCGATGTTTTCCGATATGCGCAACAAAATCTCCAGGTCGCCAGCTCGGCCTTCTCCTGCCTCAATCCGATGCACAATGTCGTAGAGCCAACCCGTTCCTTCCCGGCAGGGCGTACATTGGCCGCAGGATTCTTCATGATAAAAGCGGGAGAGCTGCTCCAGCGCCTTGACCATGCAAACTGTTTCGTCCATGACGATGACTGCACCGGAACCCAGCATGGAACCTGCCTTGCTGATGGAGTCGTAATCCAGTGTGCACTTCATGATGGTTTCAGCAGGCACCACCGGCGAGGAAGAACCGCCGGGAATCACAGCCTTCAATTTCCTGCCGCCCCGCATGCCGCCGCACATTTCCATCAGCGTGGCAAACGGCGTACCCATAGGTAATTCGTAGTTGCCGGGGCGATTGACATGCCCGGATACGGAAAACAATTTCGTGCCGCCATTATTGGGCTTGCCCAGATTCAGGAAGGCTTCGCCGCCCATTTGCATGATAAAGGGAATGGAAGCCAGGGTTTCCGTATTATTGACGGTAGTCGGCCTGCCGTACAGGCCAAAGGAAGCAGGGAAAGGCGGCTTGAAGCGCGGCTGCCCTTTTTTGCCTTCAATGGATTCCAGAAGCGCGGTTTCTTCGCCGCAGATATACGCGCCATAGCCATGATGGGCAAACAGTTCAAAGGAAAAATCAGATCCCAGGATAGATTGCCCGATGAAACCGGCATTACGCGCCTCATCCAGGGCTTCCTCAAAACGTTTATAAAGCTCCCAGATTTCGCCATGAATGTAGTTGTAACCCCGATTGGCACCGATGGCGTAAGCGCCGATCGCCATCCCTTCGATGACAGCGTGCGGGTTGTAGTGAATCAGATCACGATCCTTGAAGGTTCCCGGTTCGCCTTCGTCAGTATTACAGACGATGTATTTGTCGCCTGAAAGCGAATGCGGCATGAAACTCCATTTGAGTCCGGTAGGAAAGCCAGCGCCACCGCGTCCGCGCAGCACGGAAGCCTTGATTGCCGCGACGATCGTCTCCGCCGGGATTTGTTCCGCGAGCACTTTTTTCAGCATCGCGTAACCGCCTCGCGCCATGTAATCCTGCAGGCGCCAGCTTTTGTCGCCGTCCAGGCCAGCCGTCAACACCGGATTGATCGCGCCCATGATGCTCATGATTGACACTCCTCAAGAAGCGCGTCAATGGCAGTCGGCGTCATATGTCCGCACATCCGCCGGTTGTTCACCAACATAACTGGCGCATATCCGCAGGAACCCATACACTCGCCTTCTACCAGGGTAAATTTGCCGTCCGGCGTTGTTTCGTTAAAGCCTATGCCCAGCTTCTCTTTCAGATAAGTTGCGGCATGTACTCCGCCGGAAAGCGCGCAGGGCAGATTGGTGCATACCGTGAGCTTGTATTTGCCCACCGGCTTCAGGTCGTACATGCTGTAGAAAGTCGCCACTTCATAGGCGGCAATGGGCGGCATGGCAAGATAGTGGGCGACCGCCTCAATAGCTTCCGGCGGCAACCAGCCGATTTCCTCCTGCGCCAGAGCAAGGCAGGCCATAACTGCGGAACATTGATGCTCCGCCGGATACTTGGCTATTTCCCGGTCAAACTTTTGCAGGGTTTCAGGAGTAAACATCGCATTTCATCCAGCAGATTTCATGATTCCGGCTTGTCATCTATCTATTTCGCCAAATACCACATCTTGCGAACCGATGATGGTCACAACATCGGCCAACATGTGTCCTCGCGCCATTTCATCCATTGCCGCCAGATGCGCAAAGCCCGGCGCGCGGATTTTCAAGCGATAGGGCTTATTCGCGCCGTCGGAAATTGCATAGATGCCAAATTCTCCCTTGGGATGTTCGATTGCGGCATAGGCTTCTCCTTCCGGAACCTGAAAGCCCTCGGAAAAATACTTGAAGTGATGAATCAGGGCTTCCATATTGGATTTGACCGTCTCATGCGGCGGCGGCGCGAATTTGTAATCATCGGACATGACCGGCCCCGGATTTTTCCGCAGCCAGTCAATACACTGGCGAATGATCCGGTTCGCCTGCAACATCTCCTCCATACGGACGAGATAACGGTCATAACTGTCGCCATTGACCCCTATCGGCACATCAAAATCCACCTGGTCATAGACGGCATAAGGCTGTTTCTTCCGCAAATCCCATTCGATACCCGAACCGCGCAGCATGGCGCCGGTAAATCCCAATTGCAGGGCGCGTTCAGGCGAAACCGTGCCGATTCCGACCAAGCGCTGCTTCCAGATGCGATTGTCAGTAAGCAGGGTGTGGTAATCGCTGTGATATTTGGGGAAACGCTCGGTGAAGTCTTCCAGAAAATCAAGCAATGAGCCTTGCCGATTTTCGTTTACCACCTTGAGCGTTGCGGCATTCTTCCACGGGGAAGGCGCATATTGCGGCATACGGTCGGGCAGATCACGGTAAACGCCCCCTATCCGATAATATGCGGCGTGCATCCGTGCCCCGGAAACCGCTTCATAGACATCCATCAGGTCTTCGCGCTCGCGGAAGGTATAGAGCACCATGCTCATCGCGCCCACATCAAGCCCGTGACATCCCACCCACAGAAGGTGATTGAGGATGCGGGTCACTTCGTCGAGCATCACCCGGATATAAAGCGCCCGTTCAGGAACCTTGATTCCCAGCAATTTTTCCACCGCCAGACAATAGGCATGTTCATTGCACATCATGGAGACATAATCCAGGCGATCCATGTAAGGCAGGGATTGCGCCCAAACGCGAGTCTCAATCAGCTTTTCCGTGCCACGATGCAATAGGCCGATATGTGGATCAGCATGTTTGATAACCTCGCCATCCAATTCCAGAATCATCCTCAATACGCCATGTGCCGCAGGATGCTGGGGGCCGAAGTTGATGGTGAAATTGCGGAATTCAGGCATGACCTTTCCCCCAACCCGTTTCCCGCCGGACACGCGGTGTGATCTCGCGCGGCTCAATACTGACCGGCTGATAGACAACCCGCTTTTGTTCCGGGTCGTAACGCATTTCCACATGCCCGCACACCGGAAAATCCTTGCGGAAAGGATGGCCTACAAAACCGTAATCTGTCAGGATGCGGCGCAAATCGTGATGCCCGTCAAAGAAAATTCCGTACATATCGAAGGCTTCCCGCTCAAACCAGTCTGCGCCGCTCCAGATAGGGACAACCGAAGAAATACGGGGCGCGGCGTCATCTTCCGCGAAAACCCGTACCCGAAGCCGCCAGTTGTGCGTAACGGAAAGCAAATGCGTCACCACGGCAAACTGGCGCGCCGGGCGGTTTTCGCCGGCTTCACCCCCATAGGCGGCGTAATCTACACCGCACAAATCAATCAGCATGGAAAAAGCCAGTTCCGGGGCGTCACGCAATTCCCGCATGACTTCCAGATAGTCGGCGGCGGCAACTTCCGCCCTGACTTCCCGCAGTGCTTCATCCATACGGATCAGCCGCTTGCCCAGGCGTGACATTAAGGCCGTTTTCAGTTTTTCCAGTCTGGCAGACATGAACAATTCTCTCGGAAATCAGCGGGCAATGGTGGAAGTGCGGCGAATCTTGTCCTGCAACTGAAGGAGGCCATAAATCAGCGCCTCTGCCGTAGGCGGACACCCCGGCACGTAAATATCCACGGGCACGATCCTGTCGCAACCGCGTACTACCGAATAGGAATCATGATAATAGCCACCGCCATTGGCGCATGAACCCATCGAAATGACCCAGCGCGGCTCTGCCATCTGGTCGTAGACCTTGCGTAGCGGCGCAGCCATTTTGTTGGTCAGCGTGCCGGCCACAATCATAACGTCAGACTGGCGGGGAGAGGGGCGAAAAACGATGCCAAAGCGGTCAAGGTCGTAACGTGCGCATCCTGCGTGAATCATTTCCACCGCGCAGCAGGCCAGACCGAAAGTCACCGGCCACATCGAGCCGGTGCGCATATAGTTGATTAGCGCATCCGCCGTCGTCGTGACAAAACCTTTTTCAAGAATGCCTTCTATGGACATGGCTCATTCCCAATCCAGCGCGCCTTTAGCCCAGGCATAGGCGTCCCCTACCAGAATAATTACAAGGAACATGGTCATCACGGCAAACCCGAACAGGCCCAGATTGCCATCCGCAAGAGCCATGTCCTTGAACACCGCCGCCCAGGGGAAAAGAAAGGCGATTTCAAGGTCGAACAGGATGAAGATAATGGCGATCAGGTAATAGCGCACGTCAAAAGGCATCCGCGCATCGCCGAATGCCTCAAAGCCGCACTCGTAGGCGGAGATCTTCTCTGCATCGGGACGATGCGGCGCTATCAGCCTGCCAGCAACCACCGGCAGTATGCCAACTGCTAATCCCACAAGAACAAAGAGCAGGATCGGAAAATAATTCGCCAGCATGGGCGCAGCCTCCACAAGGAAAACTGTTTCTTTACAAAACGCAGACAGTATATTGGATTTTCTCTCCGCGCTGCTTTTTTTCTCTGAACTGCTTTTTTTGGTGCCGACGGCGAGACTCGAACTCGCACAGCTTGCGCCACTACCCCCTCAAGATAGCGTGTCTACCAATTTCACCACGTCGGCCTGGCGGGGCTTGGCCCCTCTCATGTTACCGGGGGATTTCCCGCTCTTTGGAAGCTCCCTCTTCGGAAGGGGCGCCCAATGCGGAATCAGTTGCGATTTCCTCTGTTGCCGGCAAAACAGGTGTGGATTGTACCGCGTCCTGCATAATGCTGCCAGATTTTTTTGGCGCATTTGAGGCAACATATGCCAGCCCCAAACTGGTCAGGAAAAACATGGTTGCCAGAATCGCCGTGCTCCGGCTCAGGAAATTCGCGGAACCTGTAGCGCCAAACAGGCTGCCGGACGCGCCGCTGCCAAACGCCGCGCCCATGTCGGCTCCCTTGCCGCGCTGCATCAGCACAAGCCAGATGATGGCAAAGGCCAGCAAAATATGCACTGTCAGCAATAAAGATAACAACCAATCCATAATGTTCGTTCCAATCAAAAATTTGCCGCATGGCAAATTGTCAAAAAATCTTCCGCCTGCAACGACGCGCCGCCGATCAGGCCGCCGTCAATATTCGCCTGGGCGAATAGAAGAGGCGCGTTATCCGCCTTGATGCTGCCGCCATACACAATGCGAAGCGCCGCCGCTACGGAGGCGTCCGCCACTGCCACGCGCGCGCGCAGCAGACTATGCACTGCCTCGGCTTCATGCGGAGCCGCCACCCGCCCGGTGCCGATCGCCCAGATCGGTTCATAGGCCAGCACGGCCTCCTGAAAGGCTGCCGCGCCATACAGAGTCAATATGGCTTCCAGTTGCCGGATGACAACCTCTTCCGTTTGCCCTGCCTCGCGCTCCGCCAGGGTTTCCCCCAGGCACAACACGGGACGGATGCCAACGCGCAATGCCGCGCCAAATTTTTCCGCCACCTTTGCATCCGTCTCGCCATGCAACTGACGCCGTTCGGAATGTCCAACCAGCACATAACGGCAGCCGAAATCCGCCAGCATCATTGCCGAAACATCGCCGGTAAACGCGCCTTTGGCCTCTTTGCTGACATCCTGCGCGGCAAGCGTTATCATGGAGCAGGATAAGAGGCGGGAAACCTGATCCAGATAAGGAAAGGGTACGCACAGGACAACTTCAGCGCTGATCCTGTCGGGCAAGCCTTTCCGTATGGCAGCCACCAGCGCCGCGTTATCCGCCAACGATCCGTGCATCTTCCAGTTCCCGGCAACCCAGGGCGGGCGAGATGACGACATCTTGAACAGCTCCAAATAAAAACGGAACCGTAGATTATAGCAGTACCGCAAAAAACGGAAGCCTCTTTTCCGTCTGTCTTTGCTATTTGCGGTAATGCTTCCCCGTAATGCCGCTCACTACTCAGCCCCCACATGGAAAATGGGGGCTGAGGAACGATACTCCTTATTGCCGCACCATTTCCACGCGGCGGTTCCTGGCGCGACCTTCCTCGGTACCGTTATCGGCAACGGGTTTTTCCAGGCCGAAACCTTCCGCTGAGAGGCGCGACTTATTGATGCCCTTGGCGACGATAGCGCTCATCACCGCGTTTGCGCGGTCGTTGGAAAGTTTCTTGTTGTCGGCGGGAGTACCCACATTGTCGGTGTGCCCTTCCAGTTTGACCTTCATGTCGGACTTGCTCTTCAAGGCAGCCACAATTTCATCAATCAACTCGTTCGATTCCGACTTGATCGTAGACTTGCCGGTGTCAAAATTGATGTAAAGCGCAATGTGTCCTTCTTTTTCCAGCTTGTGAAGGATGGTGTCCGCATCTATGATCTCCACGTCCACCTGCAACTCTGTCGGTTCAATAATCCATACTTTATAGCCTCCTCTTCCTGAGTCAAAGAGCATATAGTACTGCTTGTCGTTACGCTTAAAAGAGGCATGAAATTTTCTTTCTTCTCCGTCTTCCCAAAGAATTTGCCCTCCCAGTTTTTTCAACGCTTCCTTGTAATAACGTGTTTGGTGCAGACTACTTGGCTGGTCTTCTGACTTACCTCTATAGATGTACCACGAGTAAACCTGGTTGCCTTCATAAACTGTTTTCACCACATCTTCACTGCCTTGCTTTGACCAGATTTCGAGCTTCTCAAAACCTTTACTGTACCCTTCAATCTTATATTCAGGCATGCCACGGATGATGTAATCTTTGGCCGGTTCAGCCGCCTGAACCGAAACAGCAAAAAGCAGCGATAACGCCAACAACAGCTTCTTCATGATCTCTCCTTGTTTGTTCTGAAAGAACGATGCGTTCTGGTTTTTACTACAGCATATAAATATATCACAAAAGAGCCGCGCTACTCGCTCGCGCCCGAAGCAAAAATTAGCGACAGGCATTCATGCCTGTCGTTCAAAACAAACAAGGAAGGGGTTCCAAACCGGCGTTATAGTGCTTTTCCTAAATAATCTTACTCTATCAACCTTCAGACATCCTATCCTGCAAGCGAGAAAGGGTAAAAATAATTACGAGAAGCACTATAGTTTTACGATGAACCACCTGCGGCGATTGTGGGTGGGTCAGCTTTGGTAGGACGGGTGATAAGACAAAACCAGATAATCCCCTGAAGCCGCGTCATTACTGCATTTTTGGCGGAGGCGGTGAGATTCGAACTCACGAACGGTTGCCCGTTGCCGGTTTTCAAGACCGGTGCAATCGACCACTCTGCCACACCTCCACAGGGGAGGCGATTCTAGCATGATGCGGGCAATCAGGTTAACGCATCCGCCGCTACGAACAGGGCTATGGATTCCACATGCGCGGTATGCGGGAACATATTGGCAATCCCGGCTGCCGCCAGGCGATAGCCTTTTTGATGAACTAGAATAGCGGCATCGCGTGCAAGGGTGGCAGGATTGCAGGATACGTAAACAATACGGCGAGGCCGCTCGCCAGCTCCGGGCAGGGCTTTGACGACGGCAAGCGCGCCTTCGCGGGGCGGATCAATGAGTAGCTTTGCCGGCTTTTCCGCCAGAGTCGCAAAAAAATCCGAAGCGCATTCAAAAAGATTGGTTGCGATAAAGTGAACATTGTCGGCAAGCCCATTTTCCCGCGCGCATTCCTCTGCGCGTAAGACCAACGCGGCGTTGCCTTCGATTCCGATCACCCGCGCGCCCTGACGCGCCATAGGCAGAGTGAAATTGCCAAGTCCGCAAAACAAATCAGCTACTCGTTCGCCGGGCTTTAAATCCAGCAATTCCAGGGCGCGGCGAATTAGTACCCGATTCATCTCATGGTTGACCTGGGTAAAATCAACAGGCTGAAAATTCATGGTTAGCGCAAACTCCGGCAGCGCATAGGCAAGGAGCGGGTCAGGAGGATAAAAACGGAACAGGCTATCCGGTCCGCCGGGCTGTAAATAGAAAACAACCTGATGCCGGTCGGCAAATACGCGCAGACTTTTTTCATCCTCACTGGTCAACGGCTCTAAAATACGCAACGACAAGGCGACACACGTATCACCAACGGCAACTTCCACCTGCGGGAGGCGTTCGGAGACAGAGAGGCCGTCAATCAGCGCCCGCAAAGGCAAAAGGAGTTTCGATACCGTCGGCGGTAAAATCCTGCAACCTTTAAGGTCGGCAATGTAACTGCTTCTTTTTTCGCGGAAACCTATCAGGACGCCGCCTTTTTTAGGCACTTTACGCACCCCAAGCCGCGCCTTGCGACGATACCCCCAGGCAGGCCCGTGAATGGGCGGCAACATTTCTTCCGGGCAAACATGCCCAATATCGCAAAGGCTGTCTTCCAATACCCGCTGCTTCACCGCAACCTGCGCTCTTACATCCAGATGTTGCATGGCGCAACCGCCGCAGACGTCGAAATGCGGACAGTCCGGCGTAACCCGCTCGCTTACGGCATGAATCACCCTGACCAGATATGCCTGCTCATATTTCGGTTTTTTGCGAAAACTTGCGTATTCCACGGTCTCGCCGGGCAATGCGCCTTCCACGAATACCGCCTTGCCGTCCGAGTACACAATTCCTCTCGCTTCATGGTCGAGGGCAACAACAATCCCGACTGGCATCTATCTGTTCTCCGAAAAAAGTTCGCCATTTTACAAGCCGGGAGGTTAAACTTTCCGCCTATGAGTCGAACCATTTACGAATCCTGGCATGATTATCAGGTTGCGTTCGCGCAGGTGCTGGCGCTAGCGACGGCGGAGCTGTGCATTTTCGATGACAATCTCGAAAAGACCGGGCTTGCCGAACTCCCGAACATGGAAGCCCTGCGCTTTCTGTTGACCGAACATCCCCGGGCGTCCGTTCGCATTGCCCTGCGCGACGCCAGCCAGTTAAGACACAGGCAGCCCCGCCTCGTGCAACTCCTGCGAACCCACAGTCATACCCTGAAAATTCAGGAGGTTTCCGCTATTCACGTCCCCCGGCGCGATTGCGTGATATTGGCCGATGGACTACATGCGGTCGCGCGCTTTGACCTGACGCAGCCACGCTGCAAGTTAGTGCTGGATGATGGCAACGAGGTTCAGCCTTATGCCGAACTTTTCGCCGAGATCTGGAAAACCCCAGGCACGCCCTTTGCACCGGAAATTGCCGGATTGCGCTAATCTTTTTTCGTTGTTTCTTTTTCACTATCTCGCGCTTTTCACGCGCTTTTTCTTGTTGCAACGCACAATTTTGATGTAATATATATCCTGTTTGGCACTGAGTTGCTATAATAAATGGCTTGCCCGGTTTTCCGAGCAAAAGTTCCCTTTCAGTCACTTTTAAGGATCGCACATGAAACAATCCTCCCTCCTCGTTACCGCTCTGCTGGCTCTGGCTCTCGCCGCTTGCGCCCCCGACGCCCCTGTTGAAGAGGCTGCTCCTACGTTCACTCAGGATATTGCTCCCGCTGTTGAAGAAGCCATGCCTGTTGAAGAGGAAGCTATGCCTGCTGAAGAAGAAGAAGAAGTTGCCCCTGCTGAAGAAGCTGATGAGGCCGCACCAGCCGAGGAGGCTGAACCAACTGAAGCTCTGGAGCAGTAAGCGCCAGGTTAAAGATATTTCATTTCAGCCAACATTGAAAAGCAGAGCCGAGGCTCTGCTTTTTTGTTTTGTACACTGCTGGAATTATAGTGATTCGCGCATATAGTGCTTCTCGTAATTATTTTTACTTCTTCTCGCTTGCATGATAGGATGTCTGAAGGTTGATAGAGTAAGATTATTTAGGGAAAGCACTATATAAAGAGACTGTTGGAAAAATGATACATCAGGGAACTCTGGGAGCGCCGCGCACCAGCGCGGCCATGCGGTAGAGCAGACTGACCGATGATGCCGGGCTGGTGCCCGGCGCTCCCGGGGGCGATGTTCCCGAAATTATGTGAATCACTATAACCAACGCGCGTTATAGCTGTTTCGGGTTAAATGAATTGTTAGGTCTCAAACTCCGCCATTGCGGACAGCGAAACCTTGAAAGAGCGGGTCTTTGACGCACTCCTCGACCGAGCCAGCGCCGGAGCG
Source organism: Betaproteobacteria bacterium (assembly GCA_009777925.1). GTDB lineage: Bacteria > Pseudomonadota > Gammaproteobacteria > Burkholderiales > Rhodocyclaceae > Azovibrio. Next base: position 25,461 of record WRKX01000014.1, read on the forward strand.
TCTGATGCTTTGCTCGCACATCCTGCGCTTGTAGTGCAATTTTGCTGTGCAGGCGCTCCGAAATATCCGTTTCCACTCTTTTTCTAAACATGGCTGAGCAGCAATGATGTCATCGGTTCCAACTTGGCCCATGCAGTAGTCCGCCTGCCAGTGTTCCATTTCGCCTGGCACCGGGCAGGAGTCTCCAGTTTGGGCCAAGGTTGGCGAGCCCAGCGCCAGCATAAGGGCGGTGATAGCAATGAACCTGGCCATAACGAGATCTGACTGGGTTTTACAACTCGTCGTCCAGCGCCAGCGCCTGCTGCTGGCGGGAGATGAATTCCTGCATACTGTCAATACCGCGCATTTGCAAAATAGTATTGCGAACGGCGGTCTCAATAAGAACGGCAAGGTTGCGTCCCGCCACAACCGGGATGACGACCTTGCGGATCGGGACTTCGAGAATCTTCTGGGTTTGCGCGTCCAGGGGCAGGCGCGGCGCTTCCGCGCTGATGATCGGCTTTTGCAGGTACACGATGAGTTTCAGCGTCTTTTTCTGGCGCGAGGCCGTCTCGCCGAAGATGGAACGGATGTTCAGAAGACCAAGGCCGCGCACTTCAAGATAATCCTGCAACATACCTGGGCAGCGCCCTTCCAGGGTAGTCGGCGCAATTCGCGCAAGTTCCACAACGTCATCGGCAATCAGACAATGACCGCGCGAGATCAGTTCCAGCGCCAATTCAGACTTACCCACGCCTGAATCGCCGGTAATCAGCACGCCCATGCTCAACACATCCATAAACACGCCATGCACGGAAGTCGTCTCCGCCAGTCGCCGCGCCAGATAGATACGCAACAGGTCAATCACGGCAGAGCAAGGTCTGGCGGAAGTAAACAGCGGCGTCTGGGTAATCTCGCACAAATTGCGTAGCCGTTCCGGGATGGGCAGGCCATCGGAGACAATAAGCGCAGGCGGCTGAGCCGCGACCAATTCGCCTACCTGTTTGGAAAATTGCGCCTCGGAAACGCGGTTCAACCAGGCAATTTCCGCAGCGCCGATGACCTGTAGCCGTTCGGGGTGAATGAGGTTCATGTGCCCGACCACATCGGCACCGTAGTTGCCACCTTCTTTCAGGCCGATGCGCCGCTTGGCGCCGACAGCCAGTTCCCAGATCAGTTCCAGTTTGTCGCAATGATCCTCATAGAGTTGGGCAATGTAGATTTCCTGCATGGCTAACCGGCACTGACAAAAAGCGCCCGCGCGGCGGCAACATCCGGCGTGGCCGCGAGTTGTTCACGGAAAGAGCGTTCGGCAAAAGCGCCAGCCAGCGAAGCCAGGATCTGGAGCGATGCTTCCGCAGCTTCTCCCGGCGCGAGCAGCACAAAAACCATAGAAACCGGTTTGCCGTCAGGCGCGTCAAAATCAAGGGGTTCCGCCAGGCGGATGAACATGCCGGCTGCCTCTTCCAGACCCTTGACGCGGCCATGCGGAATGGCAATACCATGCCCAAGCCCGGTGGAACCCAGTTTCTCCCTGGCGAGCAGCGTATCGAAAACCAGCGCCCGCTCAATGCCGCAAGTCGCTTCAAAAAGCTGCCCCGCTTCTTCAAACAGGCGTTTTTTGCTGCTTGCCTCCAATCCCAGCAAAATGCGGGATTCCGGCAGGATGGCGGTGATATGGTTCATGATGATAAAGGCGTAGAAGGCCGCAGCCGTCGGGCGGCAGCCTTTGCGCCAGTGTCAGTCCACAAGATGCGTGGCGACCTTGTCGCCACGGCGATGGTTGCTGATTTTCTGCTTGTGCTTCTGAACCTGACGATCCAGTTTGTCGCACATACTGTCAATAGCGGCATATAAATCGTTGTCTATGCTCTCCACAAAAATGTTCCTGCCGGGGACTTGCACGGTTACTTCCGCTTTCTGCTTCAGCTTGTCGACGGAAAGAATGACGCTAATGCCGGTAACCCTCTCGAAATGATGGATGACCGGTTCCAGCTTGTTTTCCACATAGCCGCGCAAGGCTGGGGTGACCTCAACGTGATGCCCGCTGATTTGCAGATTCATTTCTTCTCCTTTTGATTCAGGGTTTTACAGGGTTTTACGCAAACTGACCGGTGGAATTCTAATGATCTCCCGATATTTGGCCACGGTACGCCGGGCAACAACTATGCCCTGCCGGCCTAGTATTTCGGATATTTGATTATCCGACAAGGGCTTTTTACTATCTTCTTCGCCAATTAACTGTTTTATCAATGCCCGAATGGCGGTAGCGGAACAGGCGCCGCCGGTATCGGTGGCGACATGGCTGCCGAAAAAATATTTCAACTCGAAGATGCCGCGCGACGTCGCCATGTATTTCTGGTTGGTCACGCGGGAAACGGTGGATTCATGCAATCCTACCTCATCGGCGATTTCGCGCAGCACCAAAGGCCGCATGGCCACTTCGCCATGCTCGAAAAACTGCCGCTGCCGCTCCACAATGCTTTGGGAGACCAGCAGAATGGTATCAAACCGCTGTTTGAGATTGCGAATCAGCCAGCGCGCTTCCTGCAATTGCGCGGACATAGGACTGTCGCCGCGCCGCTGGCGGGCGAGAATATCCGCGTAGAGGCGATTGACCCGCAACCTGGGGTAGGCGTCCGGGTTGATTTGCGCGAGCCAGCGTCCCCGAACCTTGCGTACCAGCACATCCGGCACGATATAGCGCACGTCGAAGGAGGAAAATCTGGCGCCGGGGTGTGGGTTGAGACCAGTGATAAGCGCCCGGGCTGCTTTCAGGCTTTCTTCGTCACAGGCTAGACGCTTGCGGATGGCGGCAAAATCACGCCCGGCAAGCAGCGCGAGATGACGCTCGACAATGGCGAGAGCCAGCTCTCTGATAGCGGGGGCAACTTCTTCCTCCGTCATTGCCCGCAACTGCAGGCGTAGCGACTCCCTGAGTGAACGTGCCCCTACCCCCGCCGGATCAAGGCTTTGCAAATTCCGTAGCGCCACGACCCATTCCCGGACACTGGTTTTGTATTCCTGGGGAATGTTTGCCCACAACTCCCGCAAGGGAACAACGAGATAACCATTGTCGTCCAGCGCCTCTATCAGAATACGGATCATGTCCTTTTGCCGGTCGGACAACAGGGACAGCCCCAGTTGCCAGAGGAGATGGTCGCGCAGGGTGGTGGCGCTTGCCTGCAAATCCTGCGCTTCCACTTCCTCATCGTTGCGATCCCGACCACCGTAGCCGTCGCTCGCGTAGCTGCCGCCCCCATCCTGATACCAGCGTTCTTCTTCCAGTTCCACGGACGAGAGCGTGCCATCCTCATCCCTCCCTGCTTCGCGCGGAACATCCTCCCTGTCGTGGCTTTCGTCTGCGCTTTCCTGACGTATTTCCTTCGTCCCGGCATGGGTGAAGTATTCGCCTCCTTCTTCGCTGCCGCTCTCGTCTTCCCGTTCCAGCAGAGGATTTTCCCGCAAATACTGCTCAATCTCCTGCTGCATTTCCAGCGTCGAGAGTTGCAACAACTTGATGGCCTGCTTTAACTGCGGCGTCAGCGCCAGTTGCGGAGAAATCTTGAGCTGAAGGGATGGCTTCATGAAGAGGAATCGCCGGGCAGCAATACGGACAACGGGAAAAAGGCAGGCAAGGACATGTTACAGATGAAAATGCTCGCCGAGATAAACCTTGCGCACCGTCTCATTATAGACGATCTCGCTGGGCGCGCCCTGCGCTAACACCTGCCCCTCATTGAGAATCCAGGCATGGTCGCAGATGCCCAGAGTTTCCCGCACGTTATGGTCGGTAATCAACACACCGATGCCGCGCTCCTTCAGGAAGCGGATGATTTTCTGGATGTCCAGCACCGCGATTGGGTCAACCCCGGCAAAAGGTTCGTCCAGCAAAATAAAACGCGGTTCGGTGGCGAGGGCGCGGGCGATTTCCACCCGCCGCCGTTCACCGCCGGAGAGCGCCGCCGCAAGGGTGTGGCGGATATGGGAGATGTGCAATTCTTCCAGCAAGCCTTCCAGACGCTCGTTGATTTCAGAGGCTGAGAGGCTGAGCAATTCCAGCACGGCCTGGATGTTTTCCGCCACGGTCAACTTGCGGAATACCGACGCTTCCTGCGGCAGATAGGCCAGTCCCAGTTTGGCGCGCCGGTGCATGGGCAGGCGCGTGATCGGCGTCGCGTCCAGCAGAATCTCGCCCGCGTCGGCGGCAATCAGACCCACGATCATGTAAAAGCAGGTGGTTTTGCCCGCGCCGTTTGGCCCCAGAAGGCCCACCACTTCCCCGCTCTGCACCTGAAAAGAAACGTCGGAAACGACGGTACGCGCCTTGAAACGTTTTTGCAGATGCCGCGCCATGAGGGTGCTTCTGTTCGCTGCTTCTTCCGGCAGGAGCGCGTCGGAATGCGCTTGTTCGGGAGAAATCATTTCAGGAGACATCATCCAACTCCGTTTCACCCAATACCTGCCGGATACTGGCGGAAGAAAAGCCGCGCTGCCGCAGAAAACGAACCTGCCGCGCCCGTTCCGGGAGCGTAACGGGAAGCGCGCTGAATTTTTTTTGCCAGACCAGATGGCAGCGTCCGCTTTCAGCGTCGGCTTCGGCGATGGCCGCCGCCACTTCTTCAACCGGCACACCTTCCTGCCCAAGCTCGTAAGCAAGGCGGGCATTGCCATAACGAACGCCCCGCGCCCCTACCCGATTGCTTGCGTAACGCGCGTCCGAGAGCAGGCTGGCGGCAACCAAAGCGTCCAGCAAACAATTCAGCGCGGCCTCTGATTCGGCGTGAGGCGCGAGCTTTTTTGCCAGCGCGGCGCGGCTGTAGTCACGTCGCGCCAGCAAAGCCAGCGCCTTTGCCCGCAAATGTTGCGCCATTACGCCTCTTCACCGCTTCCGGCGCGGGAGGAAGACGATGACGCCTTGCCGAGCTTGTTGAAGCACTGCCGGTCAGCATTCCTGATCGTCGCTTCAATTTCCGCCGCCATATCTGGATGCGCTTTCAGGAATTCGCGCACATTGTCCTTGCCCTGACCAATTTTGTTGCCTTTGTAGGCATACCAGGCGCCTGATTTGTCAATGGCCTTGCACGCGACGCCCAGCTCAATGATTTCGCCTTCGCGGGAAATGCCTTCGCCGTACAGAATGTCGAAGAATGCTTCCTTGAACGGGGGCGCAACCTTGTTTTTGACGACCTTGACCTTGGTTTCATTGCCGATTACTTCGTCGCTTTTTTTGATTTGTCCGGCGCGGCGAATGTCGAGGCGCACAGAAGCGTAGAATTTGAGGGCGTTGCCGCCGGTTGTGGTTTCCGGGTTGCCAAACACCAGGCCGATTTTCATCCGGATCTGGTTGATGAAAACCACGAGGGTATTGGTTTTTTTGATGTTGGCGGTCAATTTACGCAAAGCCTGGCTCATCAGACGGGCATGCAACCCCATCACCGAATCGCCCATTTCACCCTCGATTTCCGCTTTCGGGGTCAAGGCCGCTACCGAGTCAATGACGATGATGTCGACTGAGCCGGAGCGCACCAGCATATCGGCAATTTCCAGCGCCTGCTCGCCGGTATCCGGTTGGGAGATCAGCAATTCGCCCACATTAACGCCCAATTTCTGCGCGTATTGCGGGTCAAGCGCGTGCTCCGCGTCTATGAAGGCCGCTGTGCCGCCCAGCTTCTGCATTTCCGCTACCACTTGCAGACAGAGGGTTGTTTTGCCGGACGATTCCGGCCCATAAATTTCCACCACTCTGCCACGCGGCAGGCCTCCCACGCCCAGCGCCAGATCCAATCCCAGGGAGCCGGTGGAGACCACCTGGATTCCTTCGTCAATTTCGGCCTCGCCCATTTTCATGATGGAGCCTTTGCCGAACTGTTTTTCGATTTGAGCAAGCGCGGCTGCCAACGCTTTGGCCTTGTTTTCGTCCATAACACCCCTTTCAGTAGCAAAAGGGAGATTATGGCACAAGCTTTCCGGGGCGTTGTGCATGGGGTCAGGATAAACAGGGCGATCGCATGAAAGTCATGTCAAGCCGAGCAATTGAGCGCGGTAAGAATCGGAAGTAGCGGCGATGAGGCGGCGGGCCTTAGTACTTATCCGTAAATAATATGATATCCTTCCTATCTCAAAAGTCACCACTTGGAGCATGTGATGGGAAAGTACCGACAGCAATGGGGCATTTCTGATGAATTCTGGGAAAAGGTCGAGCAGTTGATTCCAGCGCCGCCGCGCAAACCCGCCAGCGAGTATCGGCGTCGGCCAGGAGGCGGGCGCAAGCCATTGCCAGCGTGACAGG
>WRKX01000015.1 GCA_009777925.1 Betaproteobacteria bacterium
TCAAACTCGCTACCGAAAACCACATGAACATGCTCACCCAACACCCTGATCGCGTCCAATCTTATTTCAATGATCCTAAAACCAAATATGCCGCATAATATTCAATACTTAATGGCCTGGTGAATATTTTGCGGAACTGCTCTGACAAAGGGCGGAGCTTCCCTGGCTGAAGCATTGCTGCGCAGCGAGCAATCCGGTAAAAATAAGGGCAAAAAGAAGCTGCGGCTTCCCCAGGATCAAGCGAAGGTCAAAGCGCAAGCCATCTTCACCTTCGTATGTTACAAATTGACCCGGATAGCGACGCTGCTCGGTTGGCGATTATCTGCGCGAAATGGCGGCTTGCGCCCGCTGATCGCCGCAAGGCGAACGACAACCCGGGTCGAGCATCCTGTTAAGGCCGAGGTGACTCAATCATTGCCATGGATGATAAGGTAATTCAAAATTGTGCTTTTCCCTTTCAAGACAGATAAAATATACGGGATTTGACGCATTGATTTCCAAGAGGCTTGAGGCCCGTCATTAAAACCGGAAAATCGGGATGATGGTTGTGGTCTCCGCCGCCCTGTTTCCCCTTTTCATTCCTGAAAGGAACTCTCATGCTAGAAGCCTACCGCGCCCACAGAGCCGAGCGCGCCGCACTCGGTATCCCCGCGCTGCCACTTTTCAGGCAGCAGACCGCTGATCTGATCGCGCTTTTGAAAAACCCGCCTCCGGGCGAGGAAGCATTCTTGCTGGAATTGTTGACCTGCCGCGTGCCTGCCGGCGTGGACGACGCCGCAAAGGTAAAAGCCGAGTTCCTCGCAGAAGTTGCCAAAGGTAAGGATAATTCTCCCCTCGTTTCCCCGGAAAAAGCGACCGAACTTCTGGGAACCATGCTGGGCGGTTTCAACGTCAAGCCCCTGATCGAACTCCTGGACGCTCCGAAAGTAGGAGCTATCGCAGCGGAAGGACTGAAAAAAACCCTGCTCGTTTTCGATTATTTCAACGATGTCGTCGCGCTTGCGAAGGCAGGGAACCAAAACGCCCAGACCGTGCTCCAATCATGGGCGGAGGGCGAATGGTTCACCTCACGCCCGGAAGTGCCTGCCGCGCAAAAACTGACGGTATTCAAGGTGACGGGCGAAACCAACACCGATGATCTTTCCCCCGCGCCGGACGCCTGGTCGCGGCCTGATATTCCCCTGCACGCGCTTGCTATGCTGAAAAATCCGCGCCCTGGCATTGAGGCGGATGAAGCAGGCGCGCGCGGGCCGGTAATGCAACTGGCAAAGCTGGCGACGAACGGACACCAAATCGCTTATGTTGGCGATGTGGTGGGAACAGGCTCTTCACGCAAATCAGCCACCAATTCGGTGCTCTGGTTTACCGGCGAGGATGTACCTTTCGTACCGAACAAGCGTTTCGGCGGGGTGTGTTTGGGCAGCAAGATTGCCCCGATCTTCTTCAACACTATGGAAGACGCAGGCGCGCTGCCGGTGGAGATTGACGTATCCGCCATGAATATGGGCGATACGATCGAGCTTCTGATTGACGCGGCAAGCGCAAAAGTGACCGCGAAAAAAGATGGCGCGGTGATCGCGGAAGCCATTTTGAAAACGCCGGTCATTCTGGATGAAGTGCGCGCCGGCGGGCGTATTCCGCTCATTATCGGGCGTGGTTTGACCGCCAATGCCCGCGCCGCGTTGGGTCTGCCTCCTTCCACACTTTTCCGCCAGCCGGGACAACCTGATGATCCCGCTACAGGCTACACTCTGGCGCAAAAGATGGTAGGACGCGCCTGCGGCCTGCCGGAAGGCAAGGGAGTATGGCCGGGCACTTACTGCGAACCGAAGATGACCACGGTCGGCTCCCAGGATACGACCGGCCCGATGACCCGCGACGAATTGAAAGACCTGGCCTGCCTTGGCTTTTCCGCCGATCTGGTGATGCAGTCCTTCTGCCACACGGCGGCATATCCCAAGACGGTAGATGTCAAAACGCACCGCGAGTTGCCCGACTTCATCAGCACGCGGGGCGGGGTGGCGTTGCGTCCGGGCGACGGCGTAATCCATTCCTGGCTCAATCGCCTGCTCCTGCCTGATACCGTCGGCACGGGCGGCGATTCCCATACCCGTTTCCCCATCGGGATTTCCTTCCCGGCAGGCTCCGGTCTCGTCGCCTTTGCCGCCGCAACCGGCGCTATGCCGCTTGATATGCCTGAATCTGTGCTGGTGCGCTTCAAGGGCAGGATGCAGCCCGGCATAACCTTGCGCGATCTGGTTAATGCCATTCCCTGGTACGCGATCAAGGCAGGGCTTCTGACTGTGGCAAAACAGGGCAAGAAAAACATTTTTTCAGGCCGCATTCTGGAGATTGAAGGATTGCCTGATCTGAAAGTAGAACAGGCTTTTGAACTGACCGACGCCTCTGCGGAACGCTCCGCCGCCGCCTGTACGGTGGCGCTTAACCGCGCCCCGGTGGTCGAATACCTGAATTCCAACATCACCCTGATGAAATGGATGCTTGCCAATGGCTATCAGGACGGGCGCACCTTGAGGCGTCGAATTGAAGCCATGCAGGAGTGGATTGAAAAAGGTGAATTGCTGAAGGCGGACGCGAACGCGACATACGCGGCGGTTATTGAAATTGACCTTGCCGATGTGAAGGAGCCTATCCTTGCCTGTCCGAACGACCCGGATGATGTCAAACTGCTGTCGGAAGTTGCGGGCGATAAGGTAGATGAGGTGTTCATCGGTTCCTGCATGACCAATATCGGTCATTTTCGCGCGGCGGGGAAAATTTTGGATGGGGTGTCGGATATTCCAACCAGACTTTGGATTGCGCCGCCCACCAGGATGGACGCGATGATGCTGACCGAAGAAGGCTATTACGGCGTACTGGGCAAATCCGGGGCGCGCATGGAAATGCCTGGCTGTTCGCTCTGCATGGGCAATCAGGCGCAGATACGCAAAGGCGCCACTGCGGTTTCCACTTCCACCCGTAATTTCCCCAATCGTTTGGGTCTGGATACCAATGTTTACCTGTCTTCTGCCGAGCTTGCCGCCATCTGTGCCTTGCTGGGCAGGATTCCGACCGTGCCCGAGTACATGCAGCACATTGAGCGGGTTAACGCGAAAGCCGCCGATATTTACCGCTACATGAATTTCGACCAGATTGCCGAGTTTGTGGAAGCAGCGGAAACTGTCTGAGCGTGATTCCCCTGGCCTGCCCTTGGCGTTCCAAGAGGGCAAAAGGGCGCACACAGTCGTGACGCATAAAAAACACCCTGCCTGATGTTCGACGGGGTGTTTTTTTATGCTGGTGGGTCGGGTGAGACTCGAACTCACGACCAACGGATTAAAAGTCCGCTGCTCTACCGACTGAGCTACCGACCCAAATACGGAAAACCGTACATTTTAGCGACTGTATGGAAAAAGGTCAATGCCATGCCGATTCGGTAGCCCGGTCGTTGTGGCGATTGGGTTCGTATTTTTTCGATAGCCAGGGAATCAAGCCATTCCTCTGCTGCTGACAATGCGTAGCCAGATTGTTAAAATATGTTTTTTCATTGTTTGAATGACAGGTACGGGCATGCATAATGGGATGGTATTGAAGAACACGGTCGTAACGCTGGACTATAGCGTGGTGGATACAGACGGCGGACTGGTCGACGAAGGGCGTGAAGCATTGGTTTACCTGCATGGCGGCTATGACGATATTTTTCCAAAAATAGAGGAAGCGCTGCATGAGAAGCGGATTGGCGAGAGCGTGACCGTGCGCTTGCAGCCGGGCGAGGCGTTTGGCGAATACGATCCGGAGTTGGTTCAGGTGGAGCCGCGCGATGATTTTCCGCGCGAGCTGGAAGTTGGCATGATGCTTGAAGGCGCTCCGGAAGGAAGCGGCGAAGAAGATTTTATCCTGTATCGCGTTACCGACATCGCGGGCGACAAGGTGATACTGGATGGCAATCATCCGCTGGCAGGAAACGCGCTGGTGTTTACCTGTACGGTCACAGCGGTGCGCCCCGCAAGCATGGAAGAAATCGCGCACGGGCATGTGCAGGGCGCGGATGAGGGCGGATATATCTGTCATTAAAAAAGCGAAAGAGAAGCGAAAATGGAAAAATTTGTCACTTTCTCCGGTCTTGTTGCCCCGCTGGATCGCAACAACGTTGATACGGACGCGATTATTCCCAAGCAATTCCTGAAATCCATCAAACGAACCGGGTTTGGGCCGAATGCGTTTGACGAGTGGCGCTATCTGGATCAGGGCGAACCGGGCATGGACAACAGCAGCCGTCCCCTGAATCCCAATTTTGTCCTCAACCAGGAGCGTTACCGAGGCGCGTCGGTTTTGCTTACTCGTGCCAATTTTGGCTGCGGCTCCAGCCGCGAGCACGCGCCATGGGCGCTGGCGGATTTCGGTTTCAAGGTGATTCTGGCTGAATCCTTCGCCGATATTTTCTTCAATAACTGTTTCAAGAATGGACTTCTGCCCCTGATGTTGCCTAAAGCGGAAATTGACGCGCTTTTCGGCCTCACCGAGCACACGCCGGGGTTTTCGCTTGCTGTGGATCTGGCGGAACAGACGATTGCTCGGCCCGATGGCTACGTAATTCCGTTCCAGGTGGATGCGTTTCGCAGGGAGTGTCTATTGAATGGTTGGGATGATATTGGCCTGACGCTTCGCCACGCAGATGCAATCCGCGCGTTCGAGGAACGACGCCAGCGGGAACAGCCGTGGTTGTTCGCGGCATGATGCTATCTTCGGAGGGATGAAAAAATGATGGAATCACTGGTTATGCTGTTTGTCAATGTTGTTCCTTTTCTGCTTATTGTACTGGTTTACTTTTTCATGATGCGCTCTTTCAGCGGTAGCCAGTCGCACACAGTTCGGCTTTTAGAGCGGCAAATCAATTTGATTGAGCGCCAGAACGATCTGGTTGAGCGTCATACGCAGGCCGCCGAACGTATTGCGGCGGCGCTGGAAAAGAAGAACGAAATAGATTGATTGCTGAAATAGCCATTCAAGGACAGGATATGACGAAAAAAATCTGTATTCTCCCCGGTGACGGTATTGGCCCTGAAATTACGGTGGAAGCGGTGTGTGTGCTGCAAGCCCTGAATCTTGGCTTTGAGATGGAAACCGCGCTTCTGGGCGGCGCGGCTGTTGACGCGACCGGCGTCCCCTACCCGGAGGCAACCCAAAAGCTCGCCAGTGAGGCAGACGCCGTGCTGCTCGGCGCGGTGGGCGGGCCGAAATGGGATACATTGCCCCGTGAACAGCGCCCGGAACGCGGCCTGCTCGGCATCCGCAAGCATCTGAATCTGTTTGCCAACCTGCGCCCTGCCGTGCTTTATCCCGAACTGGCGAATGCCTCTACCCTGAAAGCGGAAATCGTTGCCGGACTGGATATTCTGATCGTGCGCGAATTGACCGGGGATATTTATTTCGGCCAACCGCGTGGAATCGAAACCCGCAATGGCGAGCGTTTCGGTTTCAATACCATGCACTATTCGGAATCTGAGATTCGCCGCATTGGCCGCGTCGCGTTCGAAGCTGCCAGAAAGCGCAATAAAAAAGTGTGTTCCGTCGACAAGATGAACGTACTGGAAACCACCCAACTCTGGCGTGATGTCATGAATGAGCTTGCGCCGGAATACCCGGATGTGGCGCTTTCGCATATGCTGGTGGACAATGCCGCCATGCAGCTTGTGCGCGCCCCCCGGCAATTCGACGTTATGGTGACCGGCAATATGTTCGGCGACATTCTCTCCGATGAAGCCTCGATGCTGACCGGCTCTATCGGCATGTTGCCTTCGGCGTCACTGGATGAGAACAATAAGGGGCTTTATGAGCCATCGCACGGTTCCGCCCCGGACATCGCCGGGCAAAATGCGGCCAATCCTCTGGCGACCATTCTGTCAGCTGCTATGATGTTGCGCTATTCATTTAATTTGGAAGAAGCGGCAAAGCGGGTGGAGGGCGCGGTTAAAAATGTGCTGGCGCGTGGATTGCGTACCGGAGATATTTACGAGCCGGGTATGACACGGGTTGGCACGAAACAAATGGGGAACGCGGTACTGGCTGAACTCTAAAAGGAAAATGGTATATTCTGAAAATGCGTCTATATGATCCGGTAAAACTTTTTGTTGGAAACAGCGCTGCGCGTTCTGGTCACAATGTAGTTTTGAATACGGGTCTCGCCTGACTCCGCCATAAATGGCGGAGTCAGGCGAGGCAAAGCGTAACAGGGAGCCGAAGGCTCCCCAGGACCGTATCGAGGAATCCCCTGCCTTCAGGCAGGGTGACTCAATACGGGTCGAGTTTTAATCCCCGCCATGGCTGGCGGACTAAACGAGAAACCTCTGCCATGTATGGCATAGTGACTCAAATTGTTTAAGAGGTGGTTATGAAACGAGTTGGTTTGGTTGGTTGGCGCGGCATGGTGGGTTCTGTGCTCATGCAGCGGATGGCGGAAGAAAATGACTTTGCCTGGTTTGAACCCATTTATTTTTCGACCTCCAATGCCGGGGGCGAAGCGCCTGTTTTCGGAGGCAGGAAGGCCAATGAGTCTTTGCGGGACGCAAGCGATATTGATATGCTCAGGATGTGCGACATCGTTGTGACCTGTCAGGGCGGCGATTACACGAAGGAAGTATTCCCGAAGCTGCGCGGCGCGGGCTGGCAGGGACACTGGATTGATGCTGCCTCGGCGCTCAGGATGGCTGACGACGCGGTTATCATCCTCGACCCGGTAAATCTTGATGTCATTGAGAATGCGCTTGCGAAAGGCGGCAGGAACTGGATTGGCGGAAACTGCACGGTATCGCTGATGCTGATGGGGCTGGGGGGGCTGTTCCGGTACGATCTCGTCGAATGGGTGTCGTCGATGACCTACCAGGCCGCTTCCGGCGCGGGGGCGCAAAACATGCGCGAACTCCTCGCGCAAATGGGCGCGCTCCACGCTTCGGTGGCCGACCTGCTTGTCGACCCGGCTTCGGCCATTCTCGATATCGACCGCCGAGTGGCCGAGACGATGCGCTCCCCGGCGTTTCCCACCAGGAACTTCCGCAACACGCCGCTGGCGGGCAGCCTCATTCCGTGGATCGACGCGCCGGTCGAACACGGGCAGTCGAAGGAAGAGTGGAAGGGCGGCGCGGAGTGCAACAAGATTCTCGGCAGGCCGCCGTTTCGCGCGGCGGGCAGTATCCCGGTAGATGGCCTGTGCGTGCGTATCGGGGCCATGCGCTGCCATTCGCAGGGATTGACCATCAAGCTGAAGAAGGATGTGCAGCTCGACGAGGTATCCGACATCATTGCTTCAGCCAACGAATGGGTGAAGGTTGTACCCAATGAGCGCGAGATTTCCGAGCGCGAACTCACTCCTGCCGCAGTGACGGGAACGCTTTCCGTCCCCATTGGTCGTATCCACAAGCTGGCGATGGGGCCGGAATATCTGGGCGCGTTCACTGTGGGGGATCAGTTGCTATGGGGCGCGGCAGAGCCGTTACGGCGCATGTTGCGCATTCTGCTGGCCTGACCGCGCGTCTCGAAGAAGGGCCCCAACCTTCAGGTTGGGGCGACTCACAGATTCTCCCCAATTAGCGCGCAGGTTCCGCGTGCGCTTTTTAGTTTTCAGGCGATATGTGTGGTGAAAATGCCGAAAGAACTTTTCCTGAGAATCAAGATTAGCTTGCGCGTCTAAGTATATGATGTTATTTTGAAAATCCAATTCGGACACAAAGGTGGCAACGTGATAACAAATTGCTTGCTGATTGATGGGAGGCAGGAAGATACGCTCTGTAAGGCAAGGCGTGGCGCGGCCTTTGTGGCCTCTGCCTTTTCTCTTGTCATGATGCTGTCTGCCCAGTTGGCAAACGCGGCCGGGATGGAAGGAATTCAGGTACATTCCCTTTTGGGGCAGCCCCTGCGGGCGGAGATCAATGTTTCGGCAACAAGAGATGAACTGGGTTCAATGACAGTGCGTTTGGCAGACCCGGAACAATTTTCCCAGACCGGGCTTAGTTATTCCCATGAACATACCCGTTTGCGTTTGTCAATGGAAAAGCGGGGTGATAAGAGCGTTGTTGTTATCCGTTCTCTTGATCCGATAAATGAGCCTTACCTTGATCTTTTGGTGGAATTGAACTGGCAGGCGGGTCGCCTGATGCGCGGTTATACGGTTTTGCTTGATCCTCCCGAAGTAGCTTCCCAGATGCTTTACCAACCCGCTACGGTGGCGCCTTCCGTGACTTCCTCTTCGGCAGAGTCTAAGCCGGTCGCGCAGCCACAGGAGCCGGTTGCGCAACCACAGGAACCGGTCGCGCAGCAGCAGGAACCAATCGCGCAGCCGCAGCCGCAGGAGCAGCAGGCCGCGCAGCCGCAGCAAGCGCGCCCGACGTCTGGAACTCCCGGCGCTGAGTACGTGGTCAGGAAGGGAGACAACCTGCACCGTATTGCTACTGCCAACCAATTGTCGGGCGTGAGTCTGGACCAAATGATGGTGGCGCTCTATCGTAATAATCCGGAAGCATTTAGCGGCAATAACATGAATCGTTTGCGGCAAGGCGCGGTGTTGCGCCTGGCTGATGAAATTGATGTTTCTCTCATAACGCAGCAGGAGGCAAGGCAGGTGATCCGTACCCAAACCGCTGCCTGGAACCAGTATCGGCGTACCTTGGCTTCCTATGCGGGCGAGACGGGCGTGGCGACAGGTGACGGCGGGCGTTCGGCTACAGGCACGGTAAGCGCCAAAGTGGACGACAAATTGCCGCCTGCTGAAACAGGCGACCAGGTACAGGTTTCCCGCAGCAATCCGAGCAAGGGTAGCGCCGGGGTGAGCGAAGAAGACATGATCGCGCAGAACAAGCGTTTGCAGGAATCCAAGGAACGGGTTGCGGCGCTGGAAGAAATCGTAGCTAACCTGCAAAGGCTCCTGGAATTAAGAGAGCAGAATTTGCAGGAGATACAAAAACAGCAGAATTCTTCACCTGCTGGGGATGAAAGACCAAAAACCGGGCGTTCCGGCAGGCCGGCCGCTTCTTTGGGCAGGGAATTCCCCGGCGGACAAACCGAAGGGCAAATTTTTTCAACCATTTATGCTTACAGGGTGGCAGCGTGATGAAGAAAAATACTTTTCTTTTCTCTAATGGCGCCGTGGCGTCCAGTCTTGTGCTGGCGCTTTTGTCTCCTCTGGCTGGAGCGGCAGGCTTGAATGAAATCACCGTATATTCCGCTTTGGGGCAACCCTTGCGGGCGGAAATTCGGGTGAGTGCGACGGCGAAGGAAATTCCAGGCATGGAAGCGCGTCTGGCTTCGCCGGAAGTCTTTGCCAGCAATGGCATGAACTATGCCGTCAGTATGCGCCAGCTACGCTTCAACGTGGAGAGACGCGGCAGAGGCGTGGTTATCAAGGTGACTTCCGACGGGCCGATCAACGATCCGATCATGAGTTTCATGCTGGATTTGACCTGGCCGGATGGGCGTCTGACCAAGGGATATACCTTCCTGCTTGATCCTGTGGATGTTGGACGGGGCGCGCCGGTTTCCACCATGCCTGATGGCGCGGCGCGTTATGCTCGCACCACGCAGCCTCCGGTAGCGCAGAGCGCCTATGTTCAACCGGAAGTGCAGCAGGATGTCACTCCCAGGCGAGGCGGGCGTTCGGTTTCCACCCCCTCTGCCAGGCCGGACGCCAAGGCCGAGAGCAAAGCGGAAGATGGGGGAGTAGGCCATTTCGTCCGCAGGGGCGAAACGCTGCATAGCATTGCTCGCAGGAATCTCTCCGGCGGAGTGACGCTGGAGCAGATGATTGTGGCATTGTATCGCAACAACATCGTTGCTTTTGAAAACGGCAATGCCAATCGTTTGCCGACTGGCGCGCTTCTGCGGATTCCTTCGGTAGCGGAAGCGACTCAGCTTTCTCCGGAAGAGGCGCGTGAGGTTTATCGCGCGACTTTCACTGCGGTGAGAGCTACGCCTCGTCCGGCTACGACACCCAGGCAGCCTGCACTTTCTGCGGAAGACAGGGCGCGTGCGCGTGAGATTCAAGAAAATGAGGCGCGCGTGCGCAAGCTAGAGCAGGAGGCTGCGCAACTGCAAAAAGAAGTGGAAGCGCAGGAAAAACGTATTGCCGATGAGCAGGCGAAACAGCAAGCGGCGATAGACGCAAAGGCTGCTGCGGATGCACAAGCTGCTGCTGACGCAAAGGCTGCGGCGGATGCACAAGCTGCTGCTGAAGCAGAACTGGAAGCTGCGAGACAGGCGCTAGAGGCTGAAAAAAAGAGGCTTGATGATTTGGCGCAAACTACACAGCCGACATCTGATGATGTTGTTGTAGATGATAGAACAGAGCCGGTAGAGCAGCCTCCTGTTGCAGTGCAGGAACCGGTAGAACAGCCTCCTATTATTACAGATACTCCTGTAGAGCCACAGCAAGTTGAACCGCCACAGCCGCAGCAAACGCCTCCTCCACAACCTCCTGCCGCCCTGGACAGCAGCGCGGCTGAAGATGATATGGGCATTCTGCCCTGGGTAGGCGGCGGTGCTCTGCTTCTGGCTCTGGCAGGAGGCGGCTTGTTCTTCATGCGCCGTCGCAAAGCGAAGATGGAAGAAGATGAGTCTAATCTCGATTCCTTAACCAGCGCTAAAATGGTTTCCGGCTTGTCCGGTTTTTCGGATGAGGGTTTGAACTCGATCTTCCAGGTCACGACAGGACAAAACGTCAATACAAGCAGTACGGCAACAGCGCCTTCCGAATTGAGTCAGGCATTGCCTGATAGCTTCGGTACGGATGAGGTTGACCCGGTAGTAGAGGCGGATGTGTATATGTCTTACGCCAGGGACGCGCAGGCGGAAGAATTGTTGCTGGACGCCCTGCCGAAAGACCCGAACCGGATTGCGATTCGCGTCAAGTTGCTGGAAATTTATTCCAACCGCAAGAGCCTCAAGGAATTTGAGGTTATTGCGAGGGAAGTTCAGGCGCAAACCGGCGGCAGAGGCCCGGATTGGGATAAGGTTGTGATGATGGGCGCCGCGCTTGATCCAAATAACCCGCTCTATGGCGGAGGCAGGATAGGCGTTGCGCCCGGTATCGACGATTTGTCGCAGGAAGAAAGCGCGGCTATTGCCTATGCCATGCGAACTGATCCTGAGCTTGTGTCGCCCGAACGGACTGACCCTGGCGTGTTGCCGACGGATCCAGGCGTTTTACCGACTGAGCCTGGTATTTTACCGCTTGAACAATCGGATCCCGGTCTAACAGTCAGTGATGATCCTTTGCTGCGGATGTTACGCGAAGACGCAGTGCTGAAGCCGACGGACAGCGATCTGGATTTCGATCTGGAAGCGATAGAGCGAGCTGAAGAGTCGCTTCCTGAGTCTGTATCCGATCCTATGACTGTCGTCATGTATGAATCGGCTACTTTGAAACCCGCCAGCACCAGGTCTGAATTGGATTTTGCCTTTGATGAAGAACCAGGCGTAGAGGAAGAACAGGCTGTAGAAGAACCGATTGCCATAAGTGAGTCAGTTCCGGTGTCCGCGCCTGAACCTGAACCTGAACCTGAACCTGAACCTGAACCTGAACCTGAACCTGAACCTGAACCTCAGCCTCCTCGATCTCGTCCTGTTCCAGAACCGCCTGCGGAAGAAGATAGTTTCGCAACCTGGGTAACGGGCGTGGATCAGGAAGTGGCGGCGACCGTAGTCAATCCTGAGTTTGCGTTTACCAAGACCTTAACCCAGGCAGAGGAGACAGGGGGAATAAACGTTCCGGGCCTTGAATTGGAGGCGCAACTCATGCCGGAAGACATGGAGTTGGCAGCCACTACCTTCATGAGTCGGGATGAAGGGCAGCAGGAAGAGGAAGTGGAATTCGATGTAGAGCTTACCGAATCCACGATTCTTGGCAATACCGGAAGTTTGGAGGAACTTTCCAATATTGATCTTGACCTGCAAAAGCCGCCGCCTGCCGAGGATGTTACGGCAGAAATGACCGAATCCGTTGCCGAGGATGATGTTCCGATAGAAATGACAGAGTCCGTTTTCAAGGCTCTTGAGGATACGGAATACGAGTCCGTTGCCAAGGATGTTCCGGTAGAAATGACCGAATCCGTCTTCAAAGCTCTTGAAGACACGGAATACATGGCTGATATGGAAAGCCCGGAAGCCATGCGGGAAGAAGTCAATACCAAGCTGGATCTGGCCAGAGTTTACGAAGAAATGGGCGACCTGGAGGGAGCGCGTGAGCTTCTGGCCGAAGTCGTCAATGAAGGCGCTCCAGACCAGGTAGAGCAAGCTGAAGCGATACTTGCCCGGCTGTAAATGCGTCTTTCTCACCCCGTCATTTATGGCGAGGTGACTAAACTGGGTGGGGACACGATAATATGTCGTGTCCCTTTTTTTGTCCTTGATACTTGTTCCCTGATGCTTGCCTGTCCCTGGCTTAATCCTGCCGCGCGCCTGTTGCTCTGGTTGATGCTGGCTATTTTTCTGCAAGTAGCGGCGTTGCCGTTCCTTGTTGTGGTTTCCCTTCTGCCCTTGCTTGCCGGCGCTGAAATCCGGCGGCATTGGTGGAAACTTTTTTTGCGCGTTCGTTTGTTGCTGCTGACCTTGTTTTTGGTTTTTGCCTATGCTTTTCCGTCTGACAGTGCGAGCTGGAGCTGGTTGCCTGCCTGGGAGGGATGTCTGGAGGCCGGTCAGCATGTCTTGCGGCTGCTGATTTTTCTGGGCGCGTTGGCCTGGCTTTTGGTTCCCTTGCGCCTTGCCGAGCTTATAGGCGGTCTCTGGTTTTTGCTGCGCCCCTTCAAGTTGCTGGGCGTGCCGGTCGACCGCAGCATTGCGCGTTTGTCTCTTGTTCTGCTCTATCTGGAAAATCCGCCAGTCGCGCCTGATGCCTGGCAACGCTGGAAACAATGGCTGGAAGAGGGAATTCGGGAGGAACATTCTCTGGATGTTGCCGAGCCGGTTCGCATCTTTCTTCCCTTGTGGCGTGGCCGGGATCATGTTGTGCTCCTGCTGGCAGGGCTATCGCTTTTGCTTTTAGGGCACCTCTCATGACGCGCATCGCGCTGGGGCTGGAATACGACGGTCGGCCATTTCACGGCTGGCAGCGGCAAAAGAGTTTGCCTAGCATTCAATCGGCATTGGAAGAGGCGCTTCTGCAAATAGCGGGGCATCCTGTTCATGTGCGGTGCGCGGGGCGCACGGATGCGGGAGTACATGCTTGTGGGCAGGTTGTGCATTTCGACACTGCGGCGGAACGCACGGAAACTGCCTGGATACGAGGCGTTAACAGTTTTTTGCCGAAGGCAATTTCAGTATGCTGGAGTCGGGAAGTGCCGGAGGATTTTCATGCCCGTTATGCGGCAAGAAGTCGGCGTTACCGCTATCTGTTGCTGAATCGGGGCGAGCGTTCCGGGTTGTGGGCAGGGAGGGCGGGGTGGTTTCACCGTCCTCTGTGCCTGGAGGCGATGCAGCAAGCGGCGGAATTTCTGCTGGGCGAACATGATTTTTCCGCTTTCCGGGCGGCGGAATGCCAGGCCAGGAATCCAGTCCGCAATTTGACCTGTGTCGCAATCAGGCGGGAAGGCGATTTTTTCCTTTTCGATTTCGCAGCCAACGCATTTTTGCAGCACATGGTTCGTAATATGGTTGGCTCATTGGTTTATGCGGGCAAGGGAGCATGGGAGCCTGAATATCTGCGCGAGCTTTTGCTTGCCCGAAATCGCACTCTGGCCGCTCCGACCTTTCCTCCCGATGGCCTCTATTTTTTAGGACCGTCTTACGATCCGGCGTTACAGTTGCCAATGGCGGAATCAATACAAGGCAATGTTGTACCCGCCAGTTTTTCGGGATAGCGGCTGATAACTGTCTGGTGGCAGCGCCGTTGAACTTCCGCTGAAAGACCGGATATAGTGGTTCACATAATTTCGGGGACATCGCCTCCGGGAGCGCCGGGCTCTAGCACGGCATCTTCGGCCAGTTTGCTGTATCGCCTGGCCGCATAGGTAGCGCGGCGCTCCCAGAATTCTCAGGCAAGGATATTTACTGAAACATCGTTTTCCCGACTATCTCTTTGTTTAGGCGAATCACTATAACGCTTTGATACTTTGGCAGTTTTACCAGAGTATTTCCTGCGCCAGAAAAAAGCGGTCGCGGGAGGCGTGCGTCAGCGAGTTTGTGACTTCCTTCAACTCGTCTCCGTCCGGGCAGATCATGGTAATGAGCATCTTGTCCACATGGATGGAGATGACCGGACAAAACATATCCGGCGCCAGATTGCAGAGAACAACCTGCCCATTTTTGATCAGATCAATCAGGATTTGCGCTTCTTTCAGTTCCATGGCAATACTCTCCTGGTGGTTTAGGCTGATGTTTGCCTTTATATGTTAGAGCGAAACGATAGGGCTGGCATACGAAAACCAGCATACTGGCGATCTACACGCGCCAGTTCCTGGAATATAACACCGGAATGTGTGATTTTTTGGTTTTTTTACAAAAGAGAAAAGCACAGTCCGCCGGAAGTGATGGCAGAAAGTTTCATGATTTCTTTTTCCGTGGTTGGGGGAGGGGGGTGATTGCCTCAAGAATGCGGACGATCTCTTTGCTGAAGGCTGCGTCGTCGATATCGAGGATGTAATGTGGCCGAGCGCCCGGATAGGGAGTGCCGACGGCAGCGTTTTTCATTTCCGTCTTCAGGCAGTCCTGTTGTTTGACAAATACGGTGTTGTCACATACGAGCAGAATGGGCTTGTCATTGACGTAGACCATGTATTCTCCGAACATTTTCCTGGAGCGGATTTCTCCGGCCCCGGCGATTTGCTCGCAGATGTATTCAATGAAACCGGGCGTGCAGGCCATGATATCCAGCCGGGTGCAAGGTCAGTGCCGAAAATGCCGGATGCCCGTGAAGACCATCGCCAGCCCGTGCTCATTGGCGGCTGCGATGACCTCTTCGTCGCGCACGGAGCCGCCGGGCTGAATGACGGCAACCGCGCCCGAGGCGGCCAGTACGTCCATGCCGTCGCGGAAGGGAAAGAAGGCGTCCGACGCAACCACGGAGCCTTTTAGCGACAGCCCGGCGTTGCCCGCCTTGATACCGGCGATGCGGGTGGAGTCGACGCGGCTCATCTGGCCCGCGCCTACCCCTAAAGTCATGCCGCTGCCGCAGAAGACGATGGCGTTGGACTTGACGAACTTTGCGACGCGCCAGGCGAAGAGGAGATCCTGAACCTGCGCGGGGGTCGGCGCTTTTTGGGTGACTACTTTCAGGTTCTCCGGCGTGACGCTGAAGGCATCCGGCGTCTGCGCGAGCAGTCCGCCACCGACACGCTTGAACTCCAGGGCGTGCTGGCCGGTTGCTAAAGGTGTTTCCAAAACTGGCACTTCCAGAACGCGCAGGTTTTGTTTCGTTTGCAGCAATGTCATGGCGGCTGCGGTGAAGGCGGGGGCGATCAGCACTTCAACGAAATGTTTTTTTGCGCTCATGGCTTCCACCACGTCGGCATCAATCATGCCGTTGAAGGCGATGATGCCGCCGAAGGCGGAAATGGAATCAGTCTGGAACGCTTTTTCGTAGGCTCCGGACAGGCTGGAGGCGATGGCAACGCCGCAGGGATTAGCGTGCTTGACGATGACGCAGGCGGGTTCCGGGAAGGCTTTGACGCATTCCCAGGCAGCGTCGGAATCGGCGATATTGTTGTAGGAGAGCTCCTTGCCCTGCAATTGCCGATAGGCGGCGATACTGCCTTGCGGCGCTTGCGGCTCTCGGTAGAAAGCGGCCTCCTGGTGCGGGTTTTCACCGTAACGCAGGGTTTCCGCGCGGTCAAAGGCCAGTTGCAGGTGCTCGGGAAAAATCGCAGGAACCGGAGCAGGGGCGTGCGGGGTCGCCTCGACGCCATCGGGCTCGCCGGTAAGCCAGTTGGCGATCATGCTGTCGTAGCGGGCGGTGTGGGTAAAGGCTTTTTTGGCGAGGCCAAAGCGGGTGGCAAGTTGCAGCGCACCGCCATTGGCCTCCATTTCCGTCAGGATGGAGGCGTAGTCCGCCGGGTCGGTGACGATGGTCACGCTGGCGTAATTCTTGGCGGCGGAGCGCACCATCGCAGGGCCGCCGATGTCGATGTTCTCGATGGCAGCCTCCAGCGTGACACCGGCCTGGGCAACGGTTTCCCTGAACGGATAGAGGTTGACGCACACGAGATCAATCGTTGGAATGCCGTGCTTATCAAGCGTAGCCATGTGCTCCGGCAGGTCGCGGCGGGCGAGAATGCCGCCGTGGACTTTCGGGTGCAGGGTTTTTACCCGGCCATCGAGCATTTCGGGAAAGCCGGTGTAGTCGCCGATTTCGGTAACGGCAAGACCCGCGTCCTTCAGGAGTCGGGCAGTGCCGCCGGTGGAAAGCAGCTTGACACCGAGGGCGGCGAGTCCGCGAGCGAATTCGAGGATGCCTTGCTTATCGGAGACAGAAATCAGAGCCTGTTGAATCTTCATGGTTAAAGCTTTCAAATGAGTTGGTATTCGGCCAGCTTTTTACGCAGAGTATTACGGTTGATCCCCAGAATTTCCGCTGCCCGGGTTTGATTGCCCTCGGTTTCTTCCATTATCCGCATCAGCATCGGGCGCTCAACGCTCTTGATGACGGTATCGTAAACATTGCAGGGTTTTTCACCGTCCAGATCGCGGAAATATTTTTCCAGCGATTGCAGAATGCAGTTGGCGATGTCGTAGCATTGAGTGGTTTGATTCATACCGCGAGTGTCTCCTGTGTTGTGATTATGTGCTCGGATTCCATAATTTTCTCCGGTTGGGGCGCTTGGCGGAAAAAATCATGAATGGTCGCTTCCTGGCTTCTTCTGTCAGGTAAGGTGTTCATTGTTTTGCGGAAGACAGCAGAATTGGGCAGCTCGCGGGTGTACCAGGAAATGTGCTTGCGGGCGATGCCAACGGCGGCTGTCTCACCGTAAAAATCATATAAGTCGCGCAAATGTTCAGAGAGCAGGCTGTGAATTTCCGTCAGGCTTGGATGTTGCAGCTTTTCGCCGGTGGCGAGGAAGTGCTCAATTTCCCGGAAAATCCAAGGGCGTCCTTGGGCGGCGCGACCAATCATGATGCCGTCGGCTTTTGTGTAATCCAGGACAAATTTTGCTTTTTCCGGAGAATCAATATCGCCGTTGGCAATGACCGGAATGCCGATTCGGGATTTTATCTCGGCGATGGTGTCATATTCGGCTTCGCCCATGTATTGATCGGCGCGGGTGCGCCCATGCACGGCGAGTACACGCACGCCGCAATCTGCGGCGATGCGGGCGATGGCGACGGCGTTTTTGTTGGCGCGGTTCCAGCCGGTGCGTATCTTCAAGGTAACAGGCGTCTCCGGCACGGCGCGTACCACGGCATTGAGGATGCGGGCGACGAGCGTCTCGTCCTGCATGAGCGCCGAACCTGCCATGACGTTGCAGATTTTTTTGGCCGGGCAGCCCATGTTGATATCAATGATTTCCGCGCCGCGCTCAATGTTATAACGCGCGGCTTCAGCCAGCATCGCGGGATCGGCCCCGGCGATCTGCACCGAGACCGGTTCCGGCTCTCCGGTGTGGTCGGCGCGACGGCGGGTCTTGGCGCTGCCGTAGAGGAGCGAATTGGAGGTGACCATTTCGGAAACCGCCATCCCCGCGCCCATTTTTCGCGCCAGGCGGCGAAAAGGCCGGTCAGTCACGCCCGCCATGGGCGCGAGAAAGAGATTATTACGCAGAGAGAAACCGCAGAACTGCATGGGATAACGCTGGGGGAAGAAGGGCGGAAAAAGGCAAAATTGTACTCTCTGACGCATGGGAAGCGTACACAAAATCAGCCCAAACTTTGCCCTCATACCTTGCTGGTAACGTTGGCCATTGCTACAATGTTACATGTAACGCAGGCGGAGGTTGAAGATGGAAGCAGCAAATGTCAACGCAAGAGTTCGTAAGCACCGTGATGCTTTGCGCATGGCAGGACTTCGTCCGGTGCAAATCTGGGTTCCGGACACAAGGCGCCCGGGTTTTGTAGATGAATGCCGCCGCCAGAGCTGCCTTGCAGCCAAAGCGGACGCAACCGATGCGGATATGCAGCGTTTCATGGATGAAATCCTGGCAGACGTAGACGGATGGACAGAATGATACGTGGCGACTTCGTAACTATTGTTATACAGGGAGATTCTGGCAAGCCAAGACCGGCGTTGGTGATTCAGTCTGACCCATTCAACGAACATGCCACGGTCACGGTGCTGCCGGTAACAAGTTCGCTTGTTGATGTGCCATTGTTTCGCGTCACCGTTCAGCCGAGCGCGGAAAACGGCCTTCTGAAGCCTTCGCAAGTAATGGTGGACAAGGCCATGACGGTGAAACGCGACAAGGTAAGGGCGGCTTTTGGACGCATTGATGCGAATGTAATTATGGAAGTTGATCGTTGTTTGGCCGTGTTTTTGGGAATAGCCATGTAGCGCCAAATAATGCTGAAGTTAAGCGGCGAGCGTCAGCGTGTCCGAGTTGAACACGCGTCGAGCGTAATCCTCGCCATTTATGGCGAGGTGAGCGAGACAGTTGTTTTTGGAGCCGAAGGCTCTCTGACCTGTGTCGAGGAATCCCCGGCCTTTAGGCCGGGGTGACTCAATGAAATGTTAGAGAACATCACGATTCATCCCCTTTGCAGGTACGCGGAAAGAGAAGGTAGCCTGCAATTAACCTCGCTTTGAACGTGAGAAACCCAGACACAAGCAGCGTAACGACGCCTTCGATCAGGCGTGCAGGATGAGTGATCGTCGCCTCAAAAACAGATATATTGTTCTTCCACAATAGAGCAGCAACTGAGAAGTAATGGGTCAATAACGGAAGCGCCCTAGCGACAAACAGCCAAAGCCCAAGAACTATGCAAGCCACTATTGCAGCCTCGTGTGTGGGAACGCGAAGGACATTGTCGAATTGGGTACGTGGCACCAGCTTGTGCGCGATAACTATTGGGAATAGCCAAAGCACAACAGCGACGGCAAACACAATGACGGAAATGTAATATGGTGTCCATTGCTCTAGCGGTAGCTGACGGTTCATTGTGCTGCCAAGACCGATGAGTTGTACGGCGGACAGAACGAGCCAAATAGCGAAGAGGCGAACAAAAAGTCCAACAATCTGCTGTGGTGTCATGATGTTTTTTTAATTCTATGTTTATCAGGAACGTAGTCAAAGCACCAGCGCCATTTGGCGTGAGTTTTCTTCTTCTTCGTTCAGTGCGCTCGATTTGTTTTTGTCTTGCATTTCAATGGCGTTCAGATATTCCGGTGAAATGTCGCCGGTGACGTAGTGGCCGTTGAAGCAGGAAGCGTCAAGCATGGAAACGCTCGGATTCAGTTTGAGAATAGCGGCTTGTAATGCTTCAAGGTCCTGATAAACCAGCATGTCCGCACCTATTGTCTGGGCGATTTCGGCGTCGCTTCGCCCAAAGGCAATCAGTTCGGAACGGGTCGGCATGTCAATGCCGTAGACATTGGGGTAACGTACCGGCGGCGCGGCGGAGGCGAAATACACTTTCAGGGCGCCGGCAGCGCGCGCCATCTCCACAATTTCCTGGCTGGTTGTGCCGCGCACGATGGAATCATCCACCAGCAGAACCCGCTTGCCCCGAAATTCCTGACCAATGGTATTCAGTTTCTGGCGCACGGATTTTTTCCGCAAGGATTGGCCGGGCATGATGAAGGTGCGGCCCACATAGCGATTTTTCACGAAACCTTCCCGATAGGGAAGGCCCAGCCGGTGCGCCAATTGCATCGCGGCGGGGCGGCTGGAATCCGGGATGGGAATGACCACATCAATTTCGTGGGTGGGAATTCGCGCGCGCACTTTATCGGCGAGAAATTCGCCCATGGAGAGCCTGGTTTCATAGACGGAAATGCCGTCCATGATGGAATCGGGGCGAGCCAGATAGACGTATTCAAAGATGCAGGGAGAGAGGCGAGGTTCAGCAGCGCATTGCTTGGCGAAAAATTGATGCTGCAAGTCAATGAAAACGGCTTCGCCGGGCGCGACATCGCGCATGAGGCTGAATCCGAGCGCGTCCAGAGTCACGGATTCGGAAGCGACAATGAATTCAACGCCCTGCTCGGTTGCGTTTGTGCCGATGACCAGCGGGCGGATGCCGTTCGGGTCGCGGAAAGCCAGAAGGCCATAACCTGAGATCATGGCAACTACGGCATAAGCGCCTTTTACCCGGCGATGCACGCCGGATACGGCGGAAAAGATGGCGGAAGGGTCGAGCCTGATGCCGTGGGTGACTGCCTGCAATTCGTGCGCGAGGACGTTGAGCAGCACTTCCGAATCGGAATTGGTGTTGATATGCCGCAAGTCCTGATCGAATGTGGCGCGTTTCAACGTTTCCGAATTGGTCAGATTGCCGTTGTGCGCCAGCATGATGCCGAAGGGGGAATTGACGTAGAAGGGCTGTGCTTCCGCGAAATTCCACGCTGATCCGGCGGTAGGGTAACGGCAATGCCCGATGCCCCATATGCCCGGCAAGGCCCGCATGTTGCGGGTGCGGAATACGTCGCGCACCAGACCTGGCCCTTTGTGCAGGTGGAAGTTATTGTCTACGGCAGTGGCAATGCCCGCCGAATTCTGACCGCGGTGCTGGAGCACCATCAGGCCGTCGTAGAGGAGTTGATTAACCGGAGTTGTGGCGACTATGCCCAGAATACCGCACATGATGGCACCTGTTGAATTGTTATCTGAATTGAATCTTTTTGGCTATCTCTTCCGGCAGCCAGAAAGATAGGGTGAGTACGGCAATCTCCAGCGGGGGCGACAATTTGGCTTCGCGCCACCATGTTTCTTCGGGCAGTGTGGTCAGGCCGCCAGCGGTGACCAGCGCGATTATGATGAGCAATCCCCGCGCCAGTCCGAAAAAAAGCCCCGCGAAACGATCGAGCGGACTTAATCCCAGGGCTTGAATCAGGGCGCGGGCAAGACTCCTTGCCAGGGTGAGCAGAACCAGAACGCCCACAAAGACTGTAACCCAACCTGCGGCAGTACGGAAGGGCGCTTCGGCGATATGCGCGAAAAACAGCAATTCTCCGACTTCCTGACCGACTGCGCGCGCCGCGAGGAAGGCTATCACCCAGGCGGTGAGGGCAATGATTTCTCCGACTACGCCGCGCCAGAAGCCAAGCAACATGGAGAGGAGACAAATACATAGGACACCGTAATCGAAAACGGTCATGGTTTGGCATGGTCAGCGGGGAGAGGGCGACTGCGGATAGATTTTTGTGTCGGCAATTTTGCCATCCTGGTTGATTTTTGCTTCCGCTCTTTCTGCCTCAATGCGCGTGGCGTAGGGGCCGACGCGTACCCGCGTCATGTTGCCGGAAGCGGTTTCCGTATAAACGGGGAGTTTCAGGGCGCGAAGTTTTTCCACGGTTTCCTGAATGGCGACGGTGTTACTTGAGGCGATAACCTGCACGATGTAGGAGGAAGCGGTATTCGTGACGGGTTGGGGTGTGCCATGATTCGCGGTTTCCGGCGAGCGCCCGGCAAGAATGGCGG
This sequence comes from Betaproteobacteria bacterium, assembly GCA_009777925.1. Lineage (GTDB taxonomy): Bacteria > Pseudomonadota > Gammaproteobacteria > Burkholderiales > Rhodocyclaceae > Azovibrio. Next base: position 21,546 of record WRKX01000015.1, read on the forward strand.
CGGCGCGATTAGCGTCCTGTATTGCCGGGTTGGCGACAGGGGCGGCGGGCTTAGGTGTGGTGGGAGTTGAAGCCGGATTGGGCGCAGGTTTGCTCGCTGCCGGATCGGGCGCGGGGCGTGACGCGGCGGCGGGAGTGGTCGCGGTTACTGTTGCCGGGCGGGGAGGTTCAGCGTGGACGACGGCAGCGGGCGGGGAAGGTTGAGTGGCAGGCGGGGAAGGCGTGACGGCAGGCGTTGTCAGCGGCGGCACAGGCGGCGCAGATTCAGGGGGGGGCGGAGAAGTATGGGGCAGGGCGAGGCTGCCATCCAGGGGGAGTACTTCTGCGCCATCCTGTGATGGAATAGTCAGGGTGAGCGTGGTTGTGTCGGGCGGTTCGGCATCCATTGCCAAAAGGAGCGCGAACGCGGCAATTGAGACAAAAACCACCGCTCCAATCAGGCGGTGGCGAGCTTTTTTTTGTAGCTGAGCGTCGTCAACATTGGGCATTTTCAAGTTTTCCTCCGCGCCAGAGTCACAGTATGTGACAGGGCGGCGACTGTGTGGAACGAACCAAATATGACTATTCTATCATTTTCCCCGGCGGTATCTGTCGCCTGCAAGAACGCTTCTTCCGGGTTGGCGTGGCAACTACAGGAAATAGCGGGGAAGGAAGTTTGTATCCGCAGGGCGAGAGCTTCCGCCGTAAGGCCGCGCGGGCCATCAAGGCTAGCCAGGAACCAGTGCGTTATCCGCTTTGCTAAAACCGCAATGCTGCCGGTTATATCTTTGTTCGCCAACATACCGAACACGGCATAGGTTTTTTCGTAAAAGCCCATGTTGGCAAGGTTTTCCGCCAGAGTTCGCGCAGCCTGGGGGTTATGTCCTACATCCAGCACGATTGCCGGTTTTCCCGGCAAGACCTGAAAACGCGCTGGCAGTTCCGCGTAGATCAGCCCGTCGCGGATAGCCTGCATGGGCACGGGCAGTTGTGTTTCCAGGGTTTTAAGTGTGGCGATTGCCAGTGTTGCGTTTTTGAGCTGCATGTCGCCTGTTAAGCCGGGGTAGGCGAAATTGCGCCGCTCGACACCTTCAGGGTGGTTGCGCCAGAACGTCCATTGTCGCGTTCTGCTGTCTTTCTGGTAGCCAAAGTCACGCCCCAGCACAGATAGCGGCGCGTTCAGATCGGCAGCGCGCGCGATGAGGCTGTTCGGCGGGTTGAAATCACCGTAAAGGGCAGGGCGGCGCGGGCGGAAAATTCCTGCTTTCTCAAGCGCGATAGTTTCCCGGTCATTGCCCAGCCAATCCTGATGGTCGAGGTCGACGGTCGTGACCAGCGATATGTCAGAGTCGTAGAGATTGACGGCGTCCAGCCGTCCGCCCATCCCAACCTCCAGAACCAGAACCTCGCAGCGGGCGGCGGTGAAGAGCTGCCAGGCCGCCAGTGTTGCGAATTCAAAATAGGTCAGAGAAATATCTCCGGCAGCCCGGCGCGCCATTTCTACTGCGGCGAATGCCGCGCACAGAGCGTCGTCTTCGGCGTCATGAAGGTTGATGCGGATGCGTTCGTTGAAACGCAAGAGATGCGGCGAAGTGTAGCTGCCGACGCGATAGCCCGCCGCGTTCAGGATGGAAGCCAGACAGGCGACAGTGGAACCTTTGCCGTTCGTTCCCGCTACGGTCAGGATTGGGCAGAAAGGACGCTGGCGCAAGGCGCTACTGACCTGCCGCGCCCGCTCCAGACCAAGCTCAATGCCCGCTTCACCGTGCGGATGCAGATGTTCCAGATAATTGAGCCAGAGAGGAAGAGAGTCGGGAAGGTCAGAGCTGGCGTTGGGGGGCGGATACATGGCCATTCAGTCCTGTTGGGCAGGAGGGGAGCATCGTTTGTTCGGTAATTAATGTATGGGGACATATTCGGGCGTCAGTATACATTGTCGTGAGAGTCGCCTCATTGACGATAGCGAACTGCGCTGACCAGGCGCATGAAGCAGGCCAAATCAATTTGCGCCCATAACCCGCCGGACGTTCTCCCAGGCGAAACCCCACTGAATGCGCTCCTGCTCCAGGCGGATGCTCTTGCCCCATTCGTTGCGCTTCAGCGATTGATAGATGTCTTGCTCTGAAGGCGTCAGTTGGGGCAATTCCAAGGCCGAATATTGCTCCTTCTCTTCAACCCATAACGCCCGATGGCCCAACAGCGTTGCCTCGTCCATCAGCACGGCCTCCAGCGTAGGCAGCCAGGTTCTGGCGCGATTCAGGATGGCGAAGCCATGCGTATCGACGTCTCCCCAATAGAGACATCGCGCAGGCCGGAGCCAGGGAATCCGGCCCAACACGTCAACGCCATACCCCAACCCCATGATAACGACGGAACCGGCCAACTCCTCAAAGGCAAGCCCAGTTTGAAGGTTCTCGACAATGAACACGTATGTCGGCCTGATGTCGATGTCGACCATTTCTTCCAAAGGAGCCGAGATGTCGCCAAGACCACCGAAACAGCTTCGTAGCGATGGGTCCAGAATGCGCACACGAATCAACGGTGGCGGCGGCCTCAAGCCGCAACGACTGAAGAAATCTCGCTCGCCCGACGGATCGCCTTGAATCGCCGCGACAAGCTCGGAGACGAGATTCCTGTGAGATTCAAGCCATTTGCTGTCGACACCCGCCACCGGGATCTGCCGTGGATAAAGGTTGGAGTTTGGATTGGAACATATCCACGACAGCATTTCGGTGAGGCATGAAAAATCAACATCGTCGTAATTGGCAAGAACGCTAAAGTGCTTGGGCAACACATCGATCAGGCGGGGCCAGCGCCGAAGCAACGTCTCAAAACGATGACTGGCGCGTGACCACCTCGTTGCCTCGCCAATCCACAGGGCAACATCGTCCGGCCCCTCCAATATCAGTTTTTCCGGGATGCTTTGTGTTCCGAGCGCACGCCAGCGACGCTCACGCCAGACAAGCGTTCCTCTGCCCTGCCAGGACTTCCACGCAAGCGTCCATGCTCTGACGCCCTCCGGCTGTTTGAGTGCGTCCCGCTCCGTCGGGATGTCGAGGTTGATCTCCATCGGCCACGCGGTCTCGTAGTCGTTGTCGCTCACGCACGCCTTCAACCACTCACGATGCTTGCTTCGGAATCTACGCGCAAGGAGCCCGCGGACATCGTCAGGCAGCTTCACTGTATGCCTCCCTACGCGCATGATCCGGGAGATCGAGCCGCTGACGCTCACAGTCGTACTCGATAAGCATAACACTGGAAACGCGCCGATCACTGATGTCGACGAAGCAGGCTCCTCCGATAAACGGCTCAAGAGTCATCACGGATTTGAGCGGTGTAGCCACAATCATCTGAAAACCGAAGTTGTTGAAGATGTTCATCGCCAGCGTGGTGAACTCATTATCCGTTTTATCAAATGCTTCATCGAGCACCACCGGGGCGTACATTGGAACGCCGGTATCCTCTCCGCCAAGCTGGTAGCGTAGCGCGGCGGCCAGACAGGTCGTTGCCAGCTTTTGGCGTTGCCCCCCGGATTTGCCGGAACCGCTACGATAGACTTCGACCTCGACACCGTCCTCATCGATTTCACGCCCGATGAATTCGACGTGCTGGCGAACATCGAGCACCGACTCCCGCCAGCGCCTCTGTTCAGGTTCCTGACTGGAAAGTCGCTCAACCAGTTTGCGTAGCGCCAGAAAGCGATCCTCGGCGAACTCCCGATCCTCGCTCCATGCGTGACTCAGCGCCCGCTGTATGTCCTGCTTGAATGCCTGAACATCCGGCAACTGCCGATCACTGGCGTCTATGTGGAGGTAAGTTCGTTGGCTCGCCGATTGGTTGAACGGCACCTGGCTGAGACTGCCGTTGACGAGATCCATTTTTTCTAAAATGGCCTTTCTGGCGTCGTTCAGATAAGTGGACAGCGCCGCCAGATTTTGATGACTCTGGGTTCGTAACAACTCAAAGAAGCGTTGTTCGTGAGCAGGCAAGCCGTCCGTTTCCAGCCTCGCCAATTTCGCAAAGAAATCCGGCGCGCTAGCAAGGCTTGTATCCACATCGCTCGCGTCCATCGGCCAGGCTCGCTTGAAGTCGGCGAAGCTGTTTTCGATCTGTTTTTCGCATTCAACGATGCTTTGGTTGATTGCCTCGGTTTCCTTGTTCAGGGCTTGAACCACGCGGGTGGTCGCCCAATCGAGGTTGTCAAGGCGAACACGATCCGTCACCCGCGCATAGCGTTCGTCGAGTCCTTCTTGTTGATGAGGCGTCGGGGCAATGATGGAGGTGTCGCCCTGGAGCGCACTGAGCTTGCCTTCAGCCTCCTTTATTTGCTCAAGCGTCTTTTCATGTTTCACTCTGGCATCGCGCAGATTCTTGTCCGCCTGTTCGACGAGAGATGTTTGTTTATCGATTCGTTCAGCAATCTCCCGCAACGCCGCGTTGCCTTCGCGGGTTTCGCGGATGCGTTTTTCGATAGACGAGATGCGATCCATCAACGAAACGGCATCGATCTCTTGCCACTGCAAATTGACGAGCGTCTGGCAGTGAATAGCGCGCGATACGCTGTTTTCCTCTTGATCGTTGAGCGAATTGATCTGCTCAGTCAGCGTGGAAATGGTCAGTGCCTGCCCTTGGGCCTGCTGTTGAAACAGCGCCAGTTTTTCACGATTATCGAACCCCAGCACCCAGTGACGCCGATCGTCGACCCCGCGTCGGTCATCCTTTTCGTGGCGGGTTTTGCTGTGTTTGACTTGTCCTTCGCGCGTCAAGGCGCGATCTGCGGCTCTGAAGGTTTGAACCGAATCCACGCAGACATAATCGAAGCGTTGTCGAAGCTCGGCTTTCAGCCAATCCGCGCAACCGCCCTCTTTGACGTTCAGTTTCAATACCATCGAGTCGGTACTGATCGGCCTCGCCTGCCCGGACTCGACGCGCCCTGTCCGGTAATAAACCAGGCGGCGGCCAAGATGCGTACTGTTGATATGGTTCGACAGCGCTGGGTAATGGCGCTCATCGACCAACAGAGATAAGGCAAAACCGTGCAGAACACGCTCGATGGCGCCTTGCCACGATGATTCATCCGGCTTGACCTCGATCAGTTCTCCGACAAAAGGCAACATGTCCCCGGTGATTCCGATTGCCGAAGCAATTTCTTCTCGAAGCTCCAGCATATTTGCGGGGATATTGGAGGGCTGGCGTTCGAGCGCCTGAATTTCCTTGCGCGTCGTCGAAAATGCGCTTTCTGCTTCTTTTTTCTGCACTTCCAGTGTCGCCCGTTTATTCCGGGCAACGTCACTTCTGTTTTTCCGCCCCTCGATTTCCTCGCGCGCCTTGCCGACGAGCTCGGCAAATCCCTGGGGGGTGTCGCTGAGTGTCCAGTCCAACTTGCCGCATGCCGCGACCGCCTGATCCCGTTTGCGCAGACGCGCGTCGCGTTGTTCTCCGAGCGTTTTCTTTTCACTTTCCCATTGCTCGATCTGGTCGCCGCCAACCTCACGGTGTTGGCGTTCAAGATCGCGCAAAGCACTCGTATGGTTATCCAGCAGGGCTTGCCGCCGATCAGTCTCGCCCTTCAGACCATCGGCGCTGACGTTAAGCGATGCGATGATCTCTTCCAGCAAGCCCATCCGCCGGGTTTCACGGTAGCTGCCGATGCCCGCCTGCAACTCATCGAGGGCATTTCGCTGTTCCAGTAGCGCCCCTCTCCGGTGATATTTCTCTCTTGCCGGAACCAGTGTTTGGACTTGTTCGCGCGCCGTCACCACCGCCTGATGCGCGGCATTGAGTTCACCGAATTCGTTCACCAGCCTGTCTGCCACCTCGAATGTTTCCGGCTTGTCGAGCATAAACTCACGCAGAAAGATATTCAGATCGCCCAGGTTTTTGGCCGACTGGGTCTTGTGCAACAGCCTGAGCGCCATTTCGTTTTCGATGCCCAGCAGGCGGCAGAAGTGTTCGCAATAGGCGCGGAACTCCTCGCGGCAGAATGCCTCCGGGAACGATTGCTTTAGTTTTCTGATATCGAGGTTGGACTGACCGAACGCTTCCATCTCGCGCAGATCGAATGCTCGCTCGAATACGAAATAGTGGCGCTTGACATCGGTACTGCCGTTGGCGTTGCCGCGAAGCCAGAAAACCTGGACGAGGACGACGTTCTGCCCCAAAGCATTGCGATAGGACAACGCCAGTGCCGACCATGTGGTTCCCGCCCGAAGGAAGCGAGTGGCGATTTCGCCCGAGCCCCCATCTTTTTGCTCTGCCCAGGCGCCCCGTATGTAACTGACGAGGTTGCGATCCCGCCCGCTTCGGTCGGCCTCACGCGCGGCGGCATTGAAATCCACCCAGCGAGGCGGCACCAGCAAGGCCGAAAAGGCGTCCAGAAGCGTAGACTTTCCCGCGCCGGATCTTCCCACGAACAGGAAACCCCGTTCTGCGATGGGGATGTCGTGCAGTCCTGAAAAGGTGCCCCAATTGAAGACTTGAAGCCGGGACATGCGAAACTGCTCTTTCTCAAATAGAAGTCGTGAGGTCATTGTTCGGTTCCTTCATCTAGGGTGACCTGTTTCTCATCAATCGTTACCTCACCTGCCGCCATACGCTGATAGAGCAGTGTAAGCGCCTGAATTTCTTCTGCCGAAAAAAGCAGTTTCAGCGTGGGAGAAATCTCGAATCGATCATCGGCGGAGCGGATCTTCTGGAGAATGCTGTGTTTCTTTATTTTTTCTATCGACGCGCGAACCCGTTTATCAAACCCAGCATGATCGGTATTGCTGCTACGCCCGTACAAGCTCAGGTATTCGATGATTTCATCTATCGACGCGACAGCGCGTTCGCCATGCGACTCGGCCTGAGTAAGAAGTTGCCGCAGATGAAGAAGCAGAATCGAGTCGATAAAGGTCAGTTGGGCTCGGCGCAGCAGCAGCGGAACCTCCAGATCGTCGGTATCCGCCTGACGGGTGAAGGCGACCTGCAAATCCCGATCGATGACCAGTTCCAGAAACAATTCCGCCAGACGGCGACGAATGATCTCTTCGTCCCTGATAAGAATCGGCCACAGCTTCGAGTGCCGCCTTCCATCCAGTGAAGGGCCGGAGAGCAACTGCACCAAGGCGCGGCGTGAGTCCAGGGGCAACTCGCCTGTGTCGCCGGAAAATACGGGGACGGGGGTAGCGGCATCCGTCATTTGTTCAGTCCCATTCATTGATTCGATCCTGTGAGAAAAAAACTTTCGGTATCCGCGCGCTGCGCTGCTGCGCATCGTCACCGATCCAGGATACCGTTTCCTGGCTTTCCGACCTGTGCCCATGCCGACTTCCAAGCGCGAGCAGCCCGACGACGCTGCCCAACCCCTGAACGGCAGGATGCTGTTCGAGCACCTCGCCAATCGATGCCTGAGAACGGTGTTCGAGCACCTCCCGCACGTTCGCTCTGAGCGTACGAAAGTCGATCTCTGACTGCGCCACCAGTTCTCCAATCAACTCCAGGTCGATGGATGGCGCGTCTCCATCGTGCATCCCGTCGGGCAGCGCCCGAAGGGATGGGTCGAAAAGCACCCATTGGGACAACGACCGAATTCGACTACTGGTCAGCGTGAGGGTGTATTGAAGCGCCTCGGTCGCTCTGACCTCATCCTTGAGCGCCAGCGCCGCGCGTTGGGCGTCTTTCAGGAGTTGGTTCAATCGCCGCTGCTCAAGATATTCACGGCTTTGCACAAAGTGCTTGAGGCTACGGGCAAACGTTTGCAGGACTTCGTGGACGGCCCCGCCCTGTTCGAGCAGGCTGCGCATCATGCGCAGGAGAAAACGCCTGTCTTTGGCGTCCAGTTGCGCGACGAACTGGCGTGACATCACGCTATCCAACGCCTGATCGAGCGTAGCCGACTGTTCTGGATCGGTCAGCAGCCGCCAAAATGCCGAAAACGTTCTGCCTGCGTCGCTCTCCGCAATCAGATCGATTCCGGCGAACAGGGAGTCCAGCACTTCGCCGCGACTGCCTTCGTCGTCCATGAGCCGTTCTCTCAGGTTTCGGTTCAACTGGTCGAACTGATCCCGTACACGTCGAAAATCTCCGGTCAAATCATCTACCAGCGAAATGATCTCGCGTGTTCTCTCAAGCGCCGTCGTATGGGGCAAGACCCGCATCTGCCCTTTCTGGATGGCGTCTATCTCCTTGTCTATGCGCGTGCGTTCGGCCATCAGCCGATCGATACGGCGAAATTTGTCTGTATCGGTATCCTCGGCCAGCTTCACCAGCGCCTGAATCACCAGAGCCAGTCGGCTCTCCGTGGCTGCCGAGTGCGGTTGAGCCATGCTGGACACAAACCGGATGGCCTCGACCGCCGCCGTGGAGAGCTCGTACTCCTCCTCGGCTGCGCCTGCGGGAAAGCGTCTCTCCAGAAAACCGTCCGCCAGCCAGTTGGCGATGTAGGCTTGAGCCGTTTGAGGAAAGTCTTCGCCCTGTGCACGGAGCGCCTCCAGGTCGCGCCTGATGCGTTCAAACATGATCGAAGCGGGAAGGCTCCGCTCGTTCTCGAAAAGATGCGATTGCAGCAAGCCGATGACAGTGGGGCCATTGTCGGCAGCAAGCAAACGCCACAGCGGCTGGCTCCGCATACGGCGGTAGGTCGCTATGGCTTTGTCGGCTTTCATTCCAGTACTCCAGAGTGCAAGGGATGTTCACTACATTATCATCAAAATGCGGCTTATACAAGTGTTAAAATGATTATCAAGGGCAATCGCATGAAAGTCATGTCAAGCTGAGCAATTGAGCGCGGTAGGAATCGGAAGTTGCGGCGATGAGGCGTCGGGCCTTAATGCCGCCCTTTCGTGGTATAGGGTCAAGGCGGATGAGGTTCAGGGTGATGTGCCTGAGCACGGCGAGGTTATGGGCGGCATGTCCGGTACGGGTGCGCATATGATCGTCGGCGAAGACAACATCCATGCACCAGTGCAGTCGGTTTTCAATACTCCAGTGAGCGCGGATTGCCCGCAAGAG
>WRKX01000016.1 GCA_009777925.1 Betaproteobacteria bacterium
TATGCCCTTGCTCAACTAACTGGCGTGCCCACGCTTGCGCTCCGGGGCCAGTTTCCATCAGAACGGTTAATTCCGCTGGCAATTGCCGTAAAAACGCAGCAAATGCTTCGCGTGATTTGATTCGATGCTCGTAGAGCACCTTGCCACGGGCGTCTTCTGCGGCAACCTGAAATACCCGCTTGGCCAAATCCACCGCTATCACGGTACAGGCCAACAGGAATGATGCAGACTCAGTTGTGTTATTCTGTTTCATGGATTCGTCCTCGCTGTCGTTGGCAAAATCATCATGATGCCACCGTGGCGCTTATTAGACGCCCCGGCATGGGCGAGTCCATTCAATTACTGGGCTGCTCATCTCCTGCTCGATAATCGTCGGCGGAAAAATCGCGCCGAGTTGTTCAGGCCGGGCGGGAGAACCGTCGGGCAGGAGCGGCGGCGCGGGCGGCGTGGGCAGATCGGCGGCAATGTTGTACCAATGCGTGGGAATTTCGTGCGCTTCAAGAAGGATGCGGGTAGATTCCATCAAATCACCTGTCAAGGAAAAAAACGACATTATCCCCGTTCAAAAAGATTTTTGCCGCTTCATTTTTACCTCCACATGGTGAAAATACGCTAATCGTCTTTCCTGCGACGCCTGTCCTTTTTCTCCTTCTTTCGCTCTTTTTTTCTTTCCTGATCGCGCAAGTCGTGTTTGCTGGCGCTACGGTGGCATTCGACGCAATTGCTGTAATCGCGGATTCCTTCCTTGATATGCTCTCTGCGGATTTTTTCCTGCGTATGTTCGTGGCAGCCATAACATGTGTAGCGACTCAAATCATTACGCGCATGGCAGACTGAACAACTGACGTTGTGGTCGCGGTCGAGGCGGAAATATTTTTCATGGTCGAAAGTTGCTGGCTTCCATTTCTGCTGACTATGGCATTGGCCACAGTTTTCGCTGATTTCGTCATGCAGCCCATCGGCAGGCGCTTTGTGACAGGTATGGCATTGTGCGAGCAGTGTTTTGTCAAGTTTCGCATGATCGAAGGCAGCGGGCTTCCAGCGGTTCTGGTCATGGCAGACGCTGCAATTCTCGGTCAGATTGTTGTGCATCTGGTCTGAAGGCGATCGGTGGCAGTCGCGGCACTGCTGTTGCGTTTTGGCATCCAGAAGCGAATGGGCAAAGCGGCCTTCAATGCGAAAGCGCCTGACGCCCGCATGATCGCTGTGACATGCCACGCAATCTTCGCTGATTAGTTTCTGGTGGAAGGGCGTAGTTGTCAGAGCATCGCTTATCGGAACTCCGGCAGTAGTCAATATCCCGATGTCGGCTGGTTTGTGGCAGGTAACGCAACGTGATGAATTTGCGCCTGTGAAGGGCGAGTGACATGCGAAGCAATCACTTTCCAGTTGTTCGTGTCCAGGAATGAGTTTGCCAGGACTGACCATGAATTGCGGGTATACAAATACCAAAATAGTGAGGGTCGCCAGATTTAGAAACAGAGCGAATTTTACGATGCGGCTCATTTCCAGCCCCAGAAAAGGAAAACGCTGAAAATATGGCCGATGGAGAGCAGCGCAAAAGCAATGAAAATGGGGATATGAACCTTGCGCCAGCGGTTCATCGCATCCAGAGCGACGGCGTCCCAGAATACCGCTTGCTCTACTTCTGGTCTTGACAGACCCCGTAACTGGAAATGCTCGCGCTGTCCAGTGACATAGTGGCGCGCGCGATTTAACAGCAGTTTTCCGACAAGACCGCTGATGACGCCGACGCTCATCGCGACAGTGGCGAGCCAAGGCAAAATGGAGTTAAAGTGAATGCCGGCATGAAGCAACACGAGAAAAGAGCCAAACCAGGCGCAAAACTCATGGAATGCCAACAGAGCTTTGGGATTGTCCGAGGTAATAAGTTTTCGTTTTCTCAGGGAATAGAGAAAGGAAATAATGATCAACAATGTTCCAGGAATACCCAGATAACGCCCGACCCAAACCAGATTCATGCGATGAAGTAAAAAATCACCCGCCAGGGTTGCCAGCGCAAGTAAACCGGCCAGCAGAAAAAATGGCACGATATGGCGGCGCCAAAGGGAAGAAGGAATGATCGGTTCCATGATTGCTCAGGCTTTCAGGGTTACATTGGTTTTGGGAAAACAAACGCACGGAAGACAGGTTCCCGGTTCGGGATCGTAATCCGGTTTTTGGCGATAGGCGATTTCTCCGGCTTCGATTACCGTTTGGCAGCAACCGCAGCTTCCGGCGCGGCAGCCTGAATCAAGCGCAATCCCTTCTGTTTCGGCGAATTCGAGCAGGCTTTTGGTAGCGGGATTCCAGAGAAGCTGTTTGCCGGAAGCTCTGAAAGTAATGACCAGATCCGTTTGCATCGTCGGTGAGGTTTCCGTAACGGCAGCGGTGGTATCCGCACGTTTGACAGATGCCGGCCCAAAAGCCTCAAAATGAATGCGTCCTGGCGGCACGCCCCATTCTTCAAGGCTGGGAACCAGGCTTTCCATCATCGGAGCCGGGCCGCAAATATAAAAGTGATAGGGTTTCAGAAGCAATTTCATGCGCAATAACGCGACGTCAACATATCCTGCATGTTGATAGTCGCTTCCTTGAATTTCTTCGGCAAGCGGTTGGCTAAAACACAAGTAGAGATGAAAGTTCGGATAATTCTTTGCCAACGTTTGCAGATGTGTGCGCATGATTGCTTCTCGGCCATCGCGCACGCCATAGAAAAGCCAGATTTCACGATTTTTTTGTTGAGTCAACATCCATTCGATCATGCTGAGCATAGGCGTGATGCCGATTCCGCCTCCGATCAGAACCACCGGGTCATCACCCGGAATAAGGTAAAAATGGCCGCTTGGCGCCCGCAGGTAGAGACGGTCGCCAATCTTTACATGATCGTGCAGGAAATTGGAATAACGCCCAGGCGGAAAGGCGCTTTGAGTTGGTGCGGGTACACGTTTGACCGAAATGCGGTAATAGTCGTGGTTCGGCGCATCGGAAAGGGAATAGCAGCGAATTATCTGTTCACTGCCGCCACTTTCCTTCGGCAGGTCAAAACGAAAGGTCAGAAATTGACCGGGTTGGAAGGAAGGAAGCGGCGCTCCATCTACTGGTTTCAGGTAAAAAGAACAGATAGTTCCGAAAGCGTCTTCAATTTTCCGAGATTCAACGCGAAATTCACGAAACCCTTGCCAGGCTGCTTTATGCAGAGAGTCTTCAGGTTCCGGCTCTGGGAGCGGAACGCCAATCAAAGAGGATGCCGCCTGGCGTTGCAGTTTTCGATATTCACCCCAATGTCTGGCAAAGGCGATAGCAAGATAAATGGCCAGTTGCAACAGAATGGCAAAAACTATCCACAGCAGCAGAGAAAGCGCGGTCATGGCGAAAAATAATCAATTCATGAAATGCGGAAGCGCCAAGGGTAGCTTTCGGAAGCTGAACGCAGCATGAATGTCAAAACAGCTTTCCTGCGTTATGTCTCATGATCCAGCCGTGCTGATTTTTTCCTGGCATGCCGCCAAAAAGCCGCGCAGGATATTGATTTCATCCTTTTCCAGATCAGTGCGGGCAAAGAGGCGGCGCAGTTTGGGCATGAGGCGTCCTGGGCGTTCGGGATGGATAAAACCGGTTTCACGCATGACGCTTTCCAGATGGCCGAAAAAATCCTCTTTCTCCCTCTGGGTCGCGGGCGAGGAAGAAAACGGCGTAACGATGGAAGCCGCTTTCGGCAACAGCGCCTCTACGGCTTGCCGCATTTCATAGGCCATGATCTGAACGGCGGCGGCAAGGTTGAGTGAACTGTATTCGGGATTGGCGGGAATCGTGGCGATTCGCTGACAACGCTGCAACTCGTGGTTGGCAAGCCCCGCCGTCTCATTGCCGAATAAAAGTATTGTCTTACCGCCTGCCGCAGCGCGCGCCATGATTTCGGCGGCGGCGGCGCGCGCCGTAAGGGGCGGTGGCCCCAAATCCCGCAGGCGGGCGGAAACGGCAACGCAAAAGGTAGATTCCGCCAGGGCTTCGTCCAGACTCATACAAACCCTCGCTGTTGTGAGCAGGTCTGCCGCGCCTGAAGCGAGCGCCTCCGCTTCCGGGGAAGGAAAATGTCTCGGCTCAATCAGGGTCAGACGCGCAAACCCCATCGTTTTCAGGGCGCGCGCCGCCGAGCCGATGTTGCCGGGGTGGCTGGTTCGGGAAAGCGCGACGGTAACAAGGTCAAGCGCGGTATTCTGGTTCATATTAAAATATTCTATTTCATCCGGCGCTTGCGGGATGCCAATTTTCAGGCTTTCAGAGTCTCACGCTACCCTCAAATATGACACATCGCATCCTCAATATTGCCACTCTCAACATTGCCGTCAAGGCGGCTCGCCGCGCAAGCCAGATCATCAACCGCGCCTCAATGAACATCCAGCATCTGGAAGTCGCCAACAAGCAGATACATGATTACGTCACAGAGGTTGATCGTGAGGCGGAAGCGGCCATTATCAGGATTCTTACGGAATCATGCCCGGATTTCGGCATTCTCGCCGAAGAATCCGGCGAACAGAACACGGGCAGAAGTGAATTTCGCTGGATTATTGACCCTCTGGACGGCACGACCAATTTTATCCACGGCTTTCCGCAATATGCGGTTTCCATTGCGCTTGCCAAAGGAAACCAGATAGAACAAGGGGTTGTCTTCGACCCTACCCGGAATGAGCTTTTCACTGCCGCGCGCGGACAGGGCGCGTACCTGAACGAAAAGCGCATTCGCGTTTCCGCCCGTATCAGATTGGATGAAGCTCTGCTCGGCACTGGTTTTCCTTTCAGAAACTTCACCCATATGGATTCCTATCTCGCCATTTTGCGCGAGCTGGCGCAAAAGACTTCCGGCCTTCGCCGTCCCGGCGCGGCTTCACTTGATCTTGCCTATGTAGCGGCAGGCAGGCTGGATGGCTTCTGGGAATCCGGCCTCGCCCCCTGGGACATGGCAGCGGGCAGCATTCTGATTACCGAAGCGGGCGGTCTGGTATGCGATTTTTCCGGCGAGGCAAATTATTTGTCCAGCGGCAACATCGTTGCGGGTACGCCGCGAATCTTTCATCCCCTGCTACAGATCGTGCAAAATCATTGCCCGGAAACCTTGCGGGCTTGATGTTGCGTTAGAAGGCAAACACTCCAACGCCATGAAGAAAATCTCGTCCAATCTGTTCTTCTGCTACAAGAAAATATTTCCACTCTTGTGGTTTGGATTCCTGGCGTTCATCACCGCCGCAGGGTTCATATATGGCAATTTCGAGGAAGAACCAGTGGCTCTTGTTTTGCCGTGCTTCATGGCTGTCTTTAGCTTTTTTCTCATGAAGAAGATCGTTTGGGATCTCGTTGACGAAGTCTACGACTGCGGTGATTCACTCCTTGTCAAGAACAGTGGAATAGAAGAAAGAGTAGCACTGGCTAATATCATGAATGTCAGTGCTTCAATGTACATGAACCCTCCCAGAATCACACTTCGCCTGGTAAAACCGGGAAAGCTTGGCTCGGAGATTTCATTTTCTCCCGCTACGCCATTTACCATCAATCCATTTGCGAAAATTCCGGTGGCAGAAGACTTGATTATCCGCGTAGATAAAGCAAGGGTGCAACGTGCGCCCTGATAACACTTTTTCTCTGCTCCAGAACGTAGGTTGGGGTGAAGCGCAGCGAACCCCAACTACGGCTTGAAACAGAAGCCCCATATTGACCTTCCCTTTTAAGCAGGACGTGCCGTGAACAAACCTACAACCCCTCCTCCAGCCGCCAATTTTATTCGCAATATCATCGAGGCCGATCTTGCCGCTGGAAAGCACGCAACGCGGCGCTGGGGCGGCAGGCCGGGTCTGGCTACCGTCCATGCTGCGGGGCAACCAGACCAGGCAAAAATCCGTACCCGTTTTCCGCCGGAACCGAACGGCTATTTGCACTTCGGCCACGCCAAATCCATCTGCCTTAATTTCGGTCTGGCGCGACAGTATGAAGGACGCTGCCATCTGCGTTTTGACGACACCAATCCGGAAAAGGAAGAAGCGGAATACGTCCAGTCCATAATTGACGCCGTGCGCTGGCTGGGCTTTGATTGGCAGAATGAAACGGAAAATAATCTTTATTACGCTTCCGACTATTTCGATGCCATGCTTGCCTGCGCCGAATATCTGATTTCTGCCGGACATGCCTATGTGGATAGTCAGACGGCGGATGAAATGCGCGTCAAGCGTGGCACCTTGACCGAACCCGGCAAAAACAGCCCTTATCGTGATCGTCCCGCCGCCGAGAGCATGGAACTTTTCAGGCGGATGCAGGCGGGCGAATTTCCGGACGGAGCGCATGTATTACGCGCAAAAGTTGACATGGCATCCCCAAACATCAACATGCGCGACCCCGCCATTTATCGCATTCGCCATGCCGCTCATCATAATACCGGCGAGCGTTTCTGCGTCTATCCGATGTACACCTTCGCGCACCCTATCGAAGACGCGCTGGAAAACATCACCCATTCCATCTGTACCTTGGAATTTGAGGATCAGCGCCCCTTTTATGATTGGCTTCTGGAACGCCTGGCGGAAGGTGGGCTGTTGCTGCGCCCATTGCCTTATCAGTATGAATTTTCCCGCCTAAATCTGACTTACGTCGTTCTTTCCAAGCGCAAGCTCATTCAACTGGTGGAAGAAGGCCATGTTTGCGGCTGGGACGATCCGCGAATGCCTACCCTTGTCGGAGCGCGTCGTCGTGGATATGCGCCGGAGGGTTTTAAGCTGATGATGGAGCGAATCGGCATCTCCAAATCCGATTCGCTGATTGATTACAGTCTACTTGAAGATTGTATGCGCGAGGTGATGAACGATCTGGACGAACGTCGGGTCGCGGTACTTGATCCGATAAAACTCATCATTACCAACTACCCGGAAGGAAAGACGGAAACCTGTCACGCGCCCAATCATCCCCTGAAACCGGAATTGGGTAAACGTGAACTCCCCTTCTCCCGCGAACTGTGGATTGAGCGGGAAGATTTTCGTGAGATTCCGGAAAAAGGCTATCACCGCCTTTATCCCGGCGGTTTGGCGCGGCTGCGACACGCTTATGTGGCGCGCTGCGTCGGTTGCGAGAAAGACGAAAACGGCAAGGTGACAGCCGTGCTTTGCGAATACCTGCCGGAGACTCGTTCCGGCACGCCCGGCGCGGATAGCGTCAAGGTCAAGGGGACATTGCACTGGCTATCCATAGCCCATGCCCATGCCGCCGAAATTCGTCTTTATGATCGCTTGTTCAAGACTACCGCCCCCGGCGCAGAAAGCGGAGATTTTCTCGCCGACCTGAATCCCGATTCATGCCGGACGCTTAACGCCTGGCTTGAGCCTTCCCTGCAAGACGCCCGCCCTGAAGAACGCTTCCAGTTCGAGCGGCACGGCTATTTTGCCGTTGATTCCGACTCCCGCCCCACCGCGCCGGTATTCAACCGCGCCGTGTCGCTACGGGATTCGTGGGGGAAGTCTGGATGATAGTGCGCCGCGTGTAGATTGCGCGTTCAGAGATCATGGCTCGGCTTGATTGAATCCCTCTACCCTCTCCATCAATTCCGCCCGCTCCTCGCCACTGAGGCGGTTGAACCATCGCAATAGTTTTGCTTCATTATCGTCTTCCGCATAAAAGAAGGAAACCGGCACATTCAGCACGCGCGCAATCCGTTCCACCATTGAGAAATCAGGTTCGTGTTTGCCTCTCTCATATTGGTTCATCCGCGCGCTTGCCGACATTTCGTCAACCCCAGCCAGTACGCCAAGTCGTTCCTGCGACAATCCAGACTCGCGTCTAGCCTCTTTGAGGCGCTTTGAAAAGACAGACATTCGTAGCCTCCGCTATTGAGGCTAAGATCATCTTAGGTAGCAGTTGACCAAACACTAATAGTTTCTTAGTATTGCTTTGCTCAATTTTGATACACCCTTTTGCGTTGACATGTGCCCAAATTTGCACACCGAGGAACAAACAATGACGAAGAAGCTGATTTCCATAATGATTGTAGTGGCGTGCCTGCAGTCTCTGGCACATGCCCAAGCCTACAGATGCCAGTCGCCTAATGGCACCATATCCTTCCAGGATCGCCCCTGCCAGAAGGGTGAGACAGAATCGGAAAGCAATCTGAAACTGATGCAGCAGCCTCCCGACAAGAAAGAGATTGATTCGCGTCGACCCAGGCGTGGATTGCCTCGCTATTTATGTAGCCTGCCAGATGGAACGTTTTATAGGCGCGAGAGTCCGTGTGATGGAGGAGGATATAGGCTTCGCCCCTAATATGAGCGCGACCTCAATACGCATCCTTGGAGGACGAGAAAGCCGTATTTCCTTTTTGAGAGCGACGGATAGCAACATGCTCTGTGACCACGCGCTTGATAGCAGAGAGGTGCAAAGAGTAACCAACAATGCAAAATGTATACGCGCTATTTAACAAAGCCCTCACGCAGATAACTGCAATGCCAATGGTTTATGCTTATGGTTGGCGCGCGCCTAACCTTGGCCCAAGCGGGCAGCCTTTGATCGCTGCTTACCTTTTACGTTATGCTGCGTAGTGTTCCCCTGAAACAACCGCTTTTGAAACCAGTTGGAGTTAATTCATGAAGGAAGTCATTGTTATCATAGGCATTATTGTTGGCGCCTGGTTTCTTTTCCAGAAGACGCAGATGGAAAAGCTAAATCCCGAAGTCATTACTGACCCCGTATATGCCGAAGTTCGCATGACTATGGATGTCGAGAGAAGAAACGTTGAGGTAGTTCTTTTTCTCCAGACTGCCAACGAAATGGAATGCAAGGAATCCTCAAGGGTGCTGTTGGAGAGACTCAAAAAGTATAAGAGATCAGGTAAATCTGGTGCAGAACTGTGGGTTTTTAAGTCATCGGAGTGCAAATCCGAACTGTCCCCTCGCTATGCCAAATTGTTTGACAATGAACCGACTTTTTTAACCTACCTCAGCTTGAGCAGGGGCAACAGGCTTGAGCGTGAAGGCCGTATAATCTTCTGGGGCCTGAGTGTAGAGGAGAGCAACATAATTTGCGACTTGTCTCCTAAACTGCAAGATCTTTTAGAAGGCGATGTAACATGTATACGCGCCGCTAAACAGAAGCCGCCACAACAACAAAATCCCTCACGCAGATAACCGCAATGCCAATGGCGTAAACTTATGGTCGGTACACGCCTGACCTTGCGCCTAAGTGGCCGGCATTCGGTCACCATTTAACTTTTACGTTATAACGGTTTTGGTTCAAGTTCATACAGCGTCATTGCGAGCGCAGCGAAGCAATCCAGCCGTAAACCTCTGAATTGCATCAAAGATAACGTTCATCGTGATGACATATCAGTAATACGACTGTAATGGATTAAATCGAAAACGCTCTAATTGCTACAGCGCCGCCGCTTTTATCTCGACGCTTCGGCGCATTTGTGTAGCGCAACGCATCAGATAGGAAATATTTAAAGTAATACTTTAAATTTATATTTTATCTCATTGATTTTTATGAATTTCATGCACGCTACAACTTCAGTCATGGCTTATTTGCCGAAAAGCAATGCGCTGGTGTGAGAGGCAAACATTACAACCTGTTTCCTGATTTTCAACATTGGTCGATAATGCGCCTTTTTCCCGCGCTGGTGACTGGTATGTCCTCTCTTTTCCCAAATGTTCCCGCATTCCTGCAGAATCCGATCACCGGCGCGCTTCGCGCGCTTGCCATCGACGCCATCCAAAAAGCCAACTCCGGGCATCCCGGCGCACCGCTCGGCATGGCGGAAATCGCCGAGGTGCTCTGGCGGCGCACCCTGAGGCATAACCCTGCCAATCCCGATTGGCCGGATCGCGATCGTTTCGTTCTCTCCAACGGGCACGGCTCCATGCTCATCTACGCCCTGCTCCACCTCACGGGCTACGATCTCTCGATCGACGATCTCAAAAACTTCCGTCAGTTCGGCTCCAAAACCGCCGGACACCCGGAAACCGGCCACACGCCCGGCGTGGAAACCACCACCGGGCCGCTCGGACAAGGCATCGCCAACGCCGTCGGCTTCGCGCTCGCGGAAAAACTGCTTGCCGCTGAATTCAACCGCCCCGGCCATGACATCATCAACCACGCCACCTACGCTTTCGTGGGCGACGGCTGCCTGATGGAAGGAGTCTCCCACGAAGCCTGCTCCCTCGCCGGTACGCTCGGCCTTGGCAAGTTGATCGTCTTTTATGACGACAATGGAATCTCCATTGACGGCCATGTTGAAGGCTGGTTTACCGACGACACCCCCAAACGCTTTGAAGCCTACGGCTGGCAAGTCATCCCGGACGTTCCCGGCCACGACCCCCAGGCAATCGAAACCGCCCTTGCCGTTGCGCGGAAAGAGCCCCAAAAACCCTCGCTCATCTGCTGCAAGACCGTCATTGGCATGGGTTCCCCCAACAAGGCGGGCAGCCACGACTGCCACGGCGCGCCGTTGGGCGCGGATGAAGTCGCCGCCACGCGAGAGGCCATCGGCTGGCCGCATCCCCCGTTTGAAATCCCCGCCGACGTCTATGCCGCCTGGGATGCCCGGGAAAAAGGAAGGGCGCTCGAAGCCGATTGGCAACGGCGGTTCGATGCATATCGCGTCGCTTTCCCCGAACTTGCCGTCGAATTCGAGCGTCGTGTCATCCGCCGGGAACTTCCCGCCGACTGGCACAGAATGACAACCCAACTCTATCAAAATATTGCTGTCCGCCAGGACAACATTGCTACCCGCAAAGCCAGTCAGAACACGATTGCCGCCCTGCTCCCCTCTCTACCGGAACTCTTCGGCGGCTCTGCCGACCTTGCCGCTTCCAATCTGACTTTCGTCCAGGGTAGCCGGGGCGTTACGGCCTCCGAGGGCGGCAACTACTGCTACTATGGCGTGCGCGAATTCGGCATGACCGCCATTGCCAACGGGCTGGCGCTCTACGGCGGCCTGATTCCCTACACCGCCACCTTCCTCGTCTTCTCCGACTATGCCAGAAGCGCCATCCGCATGGCCGCGCTCATGCGCCAACGGCAGATCATGGTCTACACCCACGACTCCATCGGTCTCGGCGAAGACGGCCCCACGCACCAACCCATCGAACACATCCCCAGCCTACGCCTGATTCCCAACCTCGATGTCTGGCGGCCATGCGATGCCGTGGAGACGGCAGCAGCGTGGATTGCCGGTATCGAACGCATGGACGGCCCCACCCTGCTTGCCCTCTCCCGCCAAAACCTGCCCACCGTTACGGGCGGTATCGACACGGACAAAATCAGGAGAGGCGGTTACATCCTCGCTGATGCCGACGCAGAAGCCCCCAAGGTCGTACTCATTGCCACCGGCTCCGAAGTCAAGCTGGCGCTCGACGCCAAAGCCGTGCTGGAAAAGGACGGCATCCCCACCCGCGTCGTCTCCATGCCCTCCACCAACATCTTCGACCGCCAAAGCCTGGAATACCGGCTCGGAGTTCTCGGTCAACACGTCCGCCGCGTTGCCATTGAAGCCGCGCATGGCGATTTTTGGCGCAAATATGTGGGACTGCATGGCGGCATCATCAGCATTGATACCTTTGGCGCGTCAGCCCCGGCCGGGGAATTGTTCAAGCATTTCGGATTCACCGTTCAGCGGGTGGTGGATATGGTGAAAGGCATAACAGGCCAAAAACCATAGTGCCTACAAACCCCAATAAACAAACTTGAAAACCCAGAGAGCGGAGACAACCCAGACGACTCCGGAAATCTGCCGGACAGAACCAGTTAAACATTTGACTACCACAAAACTGATGAATCCGGCGGCAATTCCGTTGGCAATGGAATGGGTAAAAGGCATACAGACTATCGTCAGACAGGCAGGAGCCGTTTCAGCAATATCCTGCCAGTCAATCTTGCCCAACTCCTGCATCATCAGCATGGCGACGTACAGGAGCGCAGGCGTAGCCGCATAGTGGGGGATATGCTGCAAAAGCGGGAAGAAAAACAGGCTCGCCACAAACAGGCAAGCCACCACGAAGGCGGTTAATCCCGTGCGTCCTCCGGCAGAAACCCCGGCAGCCGATTCGACATAGGCGACGGAAGGACTGGTTCCCAACGCGCCTCCCGCAACAATGGCAGTGGAGTTGGCAAGCAGCACACCCTTTAAGCGCGGCAGCTTTCCATCTTTCAACAAGCCGGCGCGATTGGCTACGCCAACCAGAGCGCCGGCGCTGTCAAACAGCGTAATTAGACAAAAAACAAAAACTACGCCAATCATGTCAACGGAAAGCAGCCTGCTGAAGTTCAGTTCCATAAAAACAGGCGAGAAGGCAGGCGGCATTGCTGCGACGCCATGGAATTTATTGAGACCAAGCGCGCTGGCAAGCAGGGTTACGAGGAGAATGCTGGAGATGATCGCGCCGGAAATCCGAAAAATGTGCATGACCAGAATCAGGACAAAGCCGCAGATAACAAGCCAGGATTCCGGAGAACGCAAATCACCAAGGCTCGCGGCAGCCTCCCCCCCGCCAAAGGGAACCCCCGCGTTTTTGAGGGCGATGCGGGCAAGGAAAAGTCCGATCCCGGCGCAGATCGCAATTTGCAGGGAAAAAGGAACACCGTTAATAATGTTGTCCCGTATTTTCAAAAGTCCCAACAACAGCAATAAACAGCCAGATACGCAGGTAGCAGCCAGCGCAACCCGCCAATCCGTACCCATCCCCACACAAAGTACCAGAGCGAAATAGGTATTTACCCCCATGCCAGGAGCCAGCGCAATCGGATAATTGGCTATTATCCCCATAAGCAGGCTGCCCAAAGCCGCAACCAGACAGGTCGCTACAAAAACCGTGCCCGCGTCCATGCCGGTTTTTGCCAGCAGCACCGGGTTGAACGCAATGATGTAGCACATGGTCAGGAAAGTGGTCGCCCCCGCCAGAATTTCCGCGCGGATGGAACTGCCGCTTTCCGTGACGCGAAAAAAGCCGTCAAGAAAGGCCAAAGCGGAACGCATGAATCCTATTCCTTATGGATTACTCCAACATCGGGATCATCTTGCGGCGCGTAAGATTCGCGCTCAGGTTGTGAGAGACCGGAGAATTTCGCCAAAACTTTTTCCCGATAGACATAAGGCACATTCAGGCCGCTGCCGCGTCCGGCAGTAAGGGCTAATTCAATTGCCAACAACCGCCCGCGCAATATTTTTTGTTCGTTGTCCCCTGACGACAGTTGCGCCAGCCGCTTGCGCAAACGGTCTCTCTCCCGCATCCGCTCAATTTCCGGCGGCAGGAAACCGGAATTTTTCAGGACGCGATATATCGCCCATGTCTCATCCGGCACGAGCAGTTCGTCGCCAAAATCAAGCGCCCGCCCCGCGCCCGGCAAAGCGTCAAATACGCCCTTCGCTGCGGCGGCGCTGATTTTCTGTTCGGCCAGAATATTCAAAATGTGCATGGCGGTTAAGTAAAAAAACCAGCGAAATTTCTATCATAATTGTTTTGCGGCTTTTTTTGCGAACTATCATTGTATAAACCGCTGTCCTTCGCCCCGCAGGCTCAACTTCCCTGCTCCAGCAGAGAAGTAATAGTTTCCAGCGTTTTTTTGAAGTCCCCAAAGAGGACATGTTCTGCTATGTCAGCCACCGCCGCCTGCCGGGCGAGCGGAAGATTTTGCAGTCTGGCCATGGCGCGGTCTATTCCGTCCGTATCCTTTGTTTCCAGAGCAGTCTTCAATTCCGCCAGGGCTTCACGCAACTGCGCTTCCGACACGCTTTCCCGATCCGTCTCATGGGTGTCATGCCGACTGTCAGCCATTGTTTCGTTTATGTGCTTCATCAGCGTGTTAAGCTCATTTTTAAACGAGACAAGATTGGCACGGATTACGCCCGTATCCTCGCTTCGTCCGGCTTTTTCCAGCAGAGCCGCCGCTTCGGACAAAGAGTTTGCCCCAATGTTGGCCAAACCGCTTTTAATGGAATGCACAAAGGTAGTGAAGGCTCGCAGGTTTGCCCTGTCCGGGACTCTTTCGAGCAGGACAAAACGAGCCTTTACGTCACGAATGAACATGCGCAAAAGCTCCTGATACAGTCTGCGCGACCCGCCAACTCTGGCCATTCCGGCGGCTACATCCACGCTGTGGATTTTCGGCAGGGCAGCCTCATCTGAAGCGGCTTCTTCCTTGTTTTCCAGGATATTGTGATGCTTTTCCTTCGGCAGCCATTTTTTCAGCACTGCGTCCAGCAGGGGCACTTCCAGAGGTTTGCCGAGAAAATCATTAAAGCCGTTTTCCAGAAACATTTCTCTCATCCCGGATACGACATTGGCCGTCAGCGCCACAATGGGCAGTTTCGTAAAACTTCCTCCGAGCGCGCGTATGGCTATCGTGGCTTCCACACCGTCCATCTCCGGCATCATGTGATCCATCAGCACAAGATCAAAATTGCGCGCCTGCACCAGCTTGAGGGCCTCGCGCCCATTCACGCAAGTGCGGACGCGCACCTGGTAAGGGCGCAGCAGACCCTCGGCCACAAGCAGATTGCTTGGAAAATCGTCAACAAGCAGCACCTCTGCTTCCGGCGCGATAAAGCGCACCCTGCTTCTGCGGTCGTGAAAGTGCCCTTCTTCAGCTATCCTGGGCATTGGACTCCAATTGTTCACGGTTTGCATCACTGTGGCGGTAAAAACTGAACCTTTGCCGTATTCGCTCGTTGCCACAAGGTCGCCACCCATTGCGCGACACAGGTTGCGGGCTATGGGCAGCCCTAAACCCGTGCCCTCAATTGAGCTGTTGCGTTTTTCGTCAATGCGTGTGAACTCGTCAAACAGCCTCGGCATGTCTTCCTGCCTGATGCCGATGCCGCTGTCTTCAACGGTCATAGTCAGCAGCAGCGCGTTCTCCGCTTTCTTCTCCATGGCGACAGAAAGCCTGATGAAGCCATTTGCCGTATATTTAAAGGCATTGCTTAAAAGATTGAGCAGAATTTGCTTGATGCGCCCAACATCTCCGATCATGACTCCAGGAATGGATGGATCTATATTAGTCATCAGAGTAATCTGCTTTTCCGCCATCTTTATGCTGAGGAGAGTCAACGTGTCACTCAGGATGGAGGCTGTATCATAGGGAGCGGCGCTGATAGATAGCTGACCGGATTCGATTTTGGAAAAATCAAGAATGTCGTTGATAATGCCCAACAGGCTGTTGCCTGCGCTCCTGATACCTATGTTGTATTCCAGCGCCTCGGGCTTGCCGTGTTCCCTTCTGGCCAGTTCATTCAAGCCAATGATCGCATTCATCGGAGTGCGTATCTCGTGGCTCATGCGGGCAAGAAAATCGGACTTTGCTCTGGATGCAGCGGCAGCCTGTTTATTTGCCAGCTCAAGTTCATGATATTGGCGCTCCATTGTTCTATTCATTCTTGAAACATAAATATTGAGTATGATGACAATAACCGTGCTTATGGCAAAAATGAATACGAACATTCGCGCAATCAGGGGGTCAATCAGGGTGAAAAAATCTATTGAAGCGGCAGAAACCAAATGCCAGCCTAAAAGCGGAACAGAGCTTATACAATATACAACATTGCCATGCACAATGAAAATCATCTCAGAGTCTCGCATGCTTTGCGCGGATGCTATAATTGTTTCCCCGACCGCGCCAAGATGATTCGCCAATAACACCTTATCATACACTAACTGTTTATCCTTGCTCACGGTAATTTCTGAAAATCTGTTGAACATGAACAATGATATTGCGTCATCAATCGTGACCACTGATTTAAGAAAATCATCAATCTTGATAGATGTCCCTAACATTCCAATAGGCTGTTTGTTATCTGAAAAGACCGGAGCATTGACCCAAAGATTCGTTTCGTTCAGATCAGGATTGTAGTTGATGTTGAAATTGTATGTGTCTGTCTCATATAATGTCATATTGTACCAGTAATTTTCCTGAAGAGACGGATCCAGAATGAACGGGGGGTTGCCGGTTCTATAGAACATTTTATCAATGTCGTTGACCCAGAATAATGACTTGTCCTCAAAATTTCTCCGGTAAGACTCTATTTCATCAAAAGCATATTGCTTTAATTGGGTGTCCGACGGACGCAAAAAATGCTGTTTTATCACAGGCGAGTCCGACATTTTTTTGGCAAGGGCAATTTCACTGTTTACCGCTGTTGCCAGGCGCAATCTCATATTTTCAGAAGTGATTGCCAGTTTGTCCGATATTGAGTTATATCCGTATCTCTGCGTTGTCAGGACGAACGCGACCAGTAGCAGCAGGAAAATAACCAGAAGCGTAAGGCACGAAAATATCCTGAAGCGGAAGATTCTTGGTTTGTCGCTGAAAAATTTATTGAACATCTGCTATCTGCCTGAACATTTCTGGTTTTTTTTCAAAAAGACTTATCAACACCGGATCAAAATGCGTTCCTTTACTTTCCATGATTATTTTTTCCGCTTCACTATGGCTGAATGCTTTTTTGTAAGGCCGCTCGGAAGTCAGGGCATCATAGACATCAACCAGGGCCATCATACGACCAAGAAGGGGAATATCTTCGCCGGCAAGGCCGTAGGGATACCCTGAGCCGTCCCATTTTTCGTGGTGAAACTTGACGAAAATTTTCGCGTAGCGCAAGAAGGCGCTGCTGTCCTCGCTGTCTTCCAGTCTTTCGATGAAATCCACACCGATAGTTACATGCCGCTGCATTTCGGAGAATTCTTCAGGCGTCAGCTTGCCCGGTTTCTTCAGGATGCTATCGCTGATAGCCACCTTGCCGATGTCATGAAGCTGGCAGGACTGGCAAAGTAGTTCGATATCCCACTCTGAAGTCTCTTCAGTCCAAATGCCGATTTTGATAACGGCGGAGACGAGAGCGCGCAAATACTGCTGCGTCCTCGCAATGTGATCGCCGGTAGTGCCATCCCTGCCTTCGACCATTTCCGCCATAGCCGCCAGAAGCTTGTTCTGGAGCTTCAAAATGGTTTTTGTTTTCTCTTCGACCATACATTGGAGATTATCGTTATAGTTCTGGAGTTCGTTTTTTTGCTTTTCCAGAATATGTTTTTGCTCTTCCAGAAGCAAATGCAGTTCGACACGCTTGCAGAGAAGCGGTGGGGAAAACGGCTTGGCGATGTAGTCCACCGCGCCGAGTTCCAGGCCCTTCAGCTCGTTTGCGCTGTCGCTTATGGCGGTAAGGAATATGACAGGAATATCGCGTGTTTCCGGGCGCTGCTTGAGATTTTTGATCGCCTCGAAACCGTCCATTTCCGGCATATCCACATCCAGAAGGATCAGCTCCGGCTTGCTCCACTCCAGGATTTGCAGCATGTTTGCGGCGGAACCTGCCGTCAGCACCTTGTAGTTTTCCGATAAGGCGGCTTTCCCGGCCAGCAGATTGGTGCCGCTATCGTCCACCAGCATAATCAGCCTAGGGCTACTCTTTTCCATATGCGGTTCACCTCATCTCTGCTTCATGGCCGAATTGCTTTGACCGGATTGTGTTTTCCGGGAAAATTCTAGTGTAGTTGTAGTGCATCTGGGAAAATCAAGAAGATTTGGTTACGGTAAAGCAGGATAGTAATATGCGCTCAATAGTAAGAGATTGCCAGCTTTTTTTGTATAGTGATTCACATAATTTCGGGAACATCGCCCCCGGGAGCGCCGGGCACCAGCCCGGCATCATCAGCCAGTCTGCTCTACCGCCTGGCCACGCTGGCGCGTGGCGCTCCCGGAATTCCCTGAAGCATCATTTTCCCAACAGTCTCTTTATATGCGCGAATCACTATATCAAACTATGCAGCGCCTGCCTGCTGATTTATAGTTACAGTTTCCCGGCATACTACGCGCTAAAGGAAACCGCATGGCCTCAGACAAGAACAATCCCATTTCTCCTGGAGAAAAAACAGGCGCAAAAGTTGTATCAGGCGCAAGGCAGATCAGCAAGATGGCAAAAGTTGTCGGGCCTGAATCGTCTATCCGCACCACGCAAAAAGCCGTCGCCACCCGCACAGCCAAGCCCATAACATCTGCCGCAGTCGCTACCCCCAAGCGCCGCAAGGATACGCCGCGTCTGGCTCGTTCCGGCGACATCGCCACTTCTGCCACGCAAACCGGCATTCGTGATTTTGAAGTCGGAGAGGCTGTGGAAGCGGCGCGGGAATCCAAGAGCGTCGCCGTCACGGAAATTCTGCACCAGGTAGCCAAGGAAGAAGGCATCCGTTCGGTTGCCAGCACTCTGGAAGCCATCCTCGCCGGCGCTTCGCCGGATGACGCGACGCTGTTGCGCGAAGCGCTCCTGAAACCGGAATATATGCCGCCCAGGTTACACATTCACCCGGACGACGAGCTTGCCGAAAATTGGCGGCGCGGCGGCTATCCGTACAAAAATCTGATGTCGCGCAAAAATTACGAAAAACTGAAATATCACTTGCAGGTCGAACTATTGAAATTGCAGGCGTGGGTCAAGGAGAGCGGGCAGCGGGTAGTCATCCTGTTTGAAGGCCGCGACGCCGCCGGCAAGGGCGGCACCATCAAACGCTTCATGGAACATTTGAATCCGCGCGGCGCAAAAGTAGTGGCGTTGGAAAAACCCTCCGAAGTTGAGCGCGGGCAATGGTATTTCCAGCGTTATGTCCAGCACCTGCCGACAATTGGGGAAATCGTGCTGTTTGACCGCTCCTGGTACAACCGGGCAGGCGTCGAGCGAGTCATGGGTTTTTGCACACCCGACGAATACGCCGAATTCATGCGGCAATGCCCGGAGTTTGAACGCAACCTGACCCGTTCCGGCATTCATCTCATCAAATTCTGGTTTTCCGTCTCTCGCGCCGAGCAACACCGCCGCTTCAGGGAGCGCCGCAATCACCCCCTGAAACAATGGAAACTCTCGCCCATTGACATGGCTTCCCTGGACAAATGGGACGATTACACCAAGGCCAAGGAAGCCATGTTCTTCTACACCGATACGGCAGACGCGCCCTGGACGGTAGTTAAATCTGACTGCAAAAAACGCGCGCGCCTGAATGCCATGCGTTATATCCTGCATAAACTGCCTTACGCCAAAAAGGACATGGCGCAAATCGGGCATATTGATTCCCTGCTCGTCGGACGCGCCAATGTCGTTTATGAGGTGGGCGAACAGGAAAGCATAGTGGCATCCCTGTAATTCGTGGCTCTCCTACCCTTTGCCCTTCCCCACGCGCCGGATGGCGCTCTTCTGCCGCCTGCCATATTGCTGATGGGGCCGACCGCCAGCGGCAAGACGGCCCTGGCCCTGACTCTGGCGCGTTTATTTCCACTGGAAATTGTAAGCGTGGATTCCGCCCTGGTATTCCGCGACATGGACATCGGAACCGCCAAACCGGACGCCGCGACTCTTGCTAAATTCCCGCATCGCCTGATTAACCTCATTACCCCGGAAGAAAGTTATTCCGCCGCGCGTTTTCGCGCGGACGCGCTTCACGCAATGACGGAAATTACGGCCCTGGGGCATGTACCCTTGCTGGTCGGCGGAACCATGCTCTATTTCAAGACCTTGCTGTCCGGCCTGGCCGACCTGCCCGCAGCCGACCCCGCCATCCGCGCCGCCATTGACGAGGAAGCGGCAGCAAAAGGATGGCCTCTCCTGCATAATGAGCTGATGGCGATAGATCCTGCCACTGCCCTTCGCCTGTCTCCTTTTGACAGCCAGCGTATCCAACGCGCTCTGGAAATCTGCCGAATTACCAACTGCCCCATGTCAGAGCTTTTGATGGAGACGCGCCAAAACGCCCCGCCTTACCGCTTTCTTTTCCTCTCTCTCTTTCCCGGTTCACGCGCCATCCTGCACGAACGGATTGCCTGCCGTTTTCATGCCATGCTTGCGGCAGGATTGATCGAGGAAATGATTGCGCTAAGGAGCCGCTATGCTTTGACTCCAAACCTGCCCGCTATGCGGATGGTTGGCTACCGCCAGACCTGGGAGTATCTGGAAGGCGCGTATGCGCGAGAAACCCTTGCGGAACGAGGCATTGCCGCTACCCGGCAACTGGCCAAACGGCAGATCACCTGGCTTAACAACAGCCTGCCGGGAGAAGTGTTCGATTGTCTGGATGAACGATTGTCCGACAAAATAGCCGAACGCATCCGGGCTTTTTTGGGCGCGTAAGGAAAAAAGTCAAGTAGCCGAAGCTAAGATAAACTATCGCGCGAGCGAGCAGGCTTTTGCCACCGACTCCATCAACTATTTCGTAAAAGGCGATTCACCATGAAACAGCGGCATCGGGAAGAAGTCATCAATACCCATCTGGCGATTTTGCTTACCCGTCATGGCGTCAATGCCGAAGCAGAAACCATCCACCAGTCAGGACATGCGCGCCCGGACGTGCTGTTCACGTTGGGCGGGTTGCGGGTCATCATCGAAGGCAAATTTGCCGACGTGCCGGACGCCGATAGCGTTGTCCTGGGCGACGCTACCAGACGCATTGATACCGGGATGTGTCACGTTGCCGTCGCGCTCGTTTATCCGAAAACACTCCGCGCCGCGTCAACAACAACGCTGGAAAAGACGCTTGCCGCGTCAAGCCTGCGTTTTGTGATCGTTTCTGAAACCGGGCAAACCGAATGGGCCGAGTCTTCTCCCGCCGAAATCCTGTCTGCGCTTCGCCGCGTCCATGAAGCGCTCACCAGGGATGATATTGTTGCCGCTTCCGCGCGTAAACTGTCAGAACGAATCGAAAACATTGCCGCGCTGTGGGCAGGGCAGGCGGCAGTCTGTGACCGCCTGTCGAAGCTCCTGGGTATGCCCGCCAGGCGCGGCGAAACCGCCGATGAGAAAGAAGCTCGCCGGATGACGGCTACCAAAGTCGCGTCTCTGGTGCTGGCAAACGCGATGATTTTTCAGGAACAGTTGGCTGCTTCGGGCGGCGATGGCCGCGTCGAAACCTTGCGGGCGTTTGACCGGGAATCCGATCCGATTGAACTACTCCGTGACCATTGGCGCTGGATATGGAAGCGCATCAACTACGTTCCGATTTTTCAGCTTGGCGAGTCCATCCTCGCCGAGCTTCCGGTCAACCCGTCAGCCATTGCTTCGGTTCGCTGGCTGATGGCAGAGGCGAAATCAATTTGCGCCAACCAATCCGCGCTGCGGCACGACTTGATGGGGCGGATTTATCACTGGCTGTTGTATCACGCCAAGTACCTTGGCACGTACTATACGGCTACGTCATCCGCTACCTTGCTTTTGAAGCTCACATTTTCTCTCGATTGGCAGGGACAGGATTTTGGTTCGCCCAGGAGCCTTGCGGAATTCGTCGTCTCCGATCTGGCCTGTGGCACCGGAACCCTGTTGATGGCGGCGGCGCAGGCAATTACCGATCAATTCGTCGTTTCCCGGGCCAGGAGCGGACGCAGCTTGTCAGGGATTGACCTGAAGCATGCGCACGAAACACTTATGGAAAATGTTTTGTGGGGCTATGACGTGCTGCCGTCCGCCGTCCATTTGACCGCGTCTACGCTTGGCATGTTGGCACCGAGCGTGACCTATCGCAAAATGAATCTTTATATCATGCCGATGGGGGTGGATGGCCCCAGCAAACGCCTTGGCAGTCTGGATTTCATCAATCATTACGAGGTTCCGACCCAGTTGTCTCTGGACAACAGCCAGATGGAAACAAAGCGAACCAGCATTGCCAGGGAGTATTTCACCGTTGCCGAAGTGCCGCCGCTTGATTTATGTACGATGAATCCCCCGTTTGTCCGCTCGGTTGGCGGCAATCTGCTGTTCGGCAGTCTTTCCGAGGATGAGCGCGCGAAGCTGCAAAGCGAGTTGAAAAAACAGGCCGCTAACCTGCCTGCCTCAATCACGGCGGGCCTGGGCAGTGTGTTCGTGGCGGTAGCCGACAAACATTTGCGCGAGGGCGGGCGTCTGGCCTTTATTCTTCCTGCGGCTCTGGCGACGGGCGAAGCGTGGGGGGCGAGTCGCAAACTTATTGCAGACAAATACCACCTTGAAATGGTCATGGTCAGCCATGATGCTGATAAGCCGAACTTTTCCGAGAATACCGATCTTTCCGAACTAATGTTCATTGCCAGAAAGCGCGGACGCGATGAAGCGGCGGGCGATGCCATTTTTGTGAATCTCTGGCACAACCCGCGCACAATTTATGAAGCTCTGGATGTGGCAGACCGCGTGCGCGAACGAATTGCCAACGGCTTTAACAGCACAGGAACAGCCTCGATTCATGGCACGAGCGGGATAAAACTTGCGGAGATCGTGCGGATGCCGCCAACGGAAGGCGAAGCGCAATGGATTGGAGCGCAGTTCGCGCAAGCTCCAACCTTGAAAGCGGCAGAAGCGCTTGCGGCGGGAAAACTGGAAGTGCCGGGAAAGATGCCGGTCGACGTGCCGCTCTCTGCGTTGGGTGGCATGGGAACGCTCGGCTATGACCAACGGGATATTCATGACGCGTTTACAGTGTCGAAAACCGACTGGTCGCCTTACCCTGCTTTCTGGAACCATCAGGCAAAGGCAGTGACAAGCATCCGCCAGAAGCCTAATTCATGGCTGATCCCAAGGACAGTTCCGGCCAAAGGCCGCCCGTTGAAAAATGCCGCGCAGGTTGCGGGCAGCGCCGGACGTATCTTGATAGTTGAACGAGTCAGGACAACAACTCACCGTGTCCTTGCCATAGTGTTTGACGAAGCTGTTTTAGGCAATACATGGTGGGTCTTGAAAGCCAAGTTATCCAGTGTGCAGGAAAAGGCGCTTCTGTTATGGCTCAACAGCACTCCGGCGCTGTTGATGATGCTAACGCGGCGTGTTACCACAGAGGGCGCATGGATGAAGATCAAAAAGCCGCAATGGGCGTCCATGCCCGTGCTTGATGTACGCAATCTGCCGACGGAGACGCTCGCGCAATTGGCCGAAGCCTTTGATACGCTTTGCGCGCGGGAGATGCAAGCTCTTGCCAGGCTCGACATTGATCCAGCCCGCGCCGAGATTGACGATGCGCTGTCAGCAGCTTTGGGTCTGCCGGATATGCGAATGCTGCGCCAGCTTCTGGCGCGCGAACCAAATTTAACGGGCCTCCCTGCCGCCACGCCCCCGCATAAACAAACGGCGCGATTCCCGGATGAAACGCACCAACAGGAAGAGATAGCGCAATTGAGGCTGGTTTAGGATTGCACACAAACTATTGAGTCGCCCTGGCCTTAGAGTCGTTTCGGTTCAGATATATACAACGTCATTGCGACCACGAGCGTAGCGTGGCGGGAAGCAATCCAGTAGCAATCCTCTGGATTGCATCAAAACTGACGCTCCTCGCAATGACGGGTTGGGAAGTCTGGTCACCAAATATTGCTTGATAACTGTAAATTTATAATTTACAGTTACCTCATGATTAAATCCTTTCTCCACAAAGGCATCCAGACATTTTTTGATACTGGCAGCAAGGCCGGTATCCGCCCGGATCACGCCAAGCGGCTCAGGATGCAGCTTGCGGTTCTGGACGCAGCAGTCTCACCTTCCGGTATGGACGTGCCGGGATGGAAACTGCACCGCCTGACGCATGAACTGTCCGGTCATTGGGCGGTTACAGTCAACGGAAACTGGCGATTAACGTTTGTCTTTGAAGGAGAAGACGCAATCCTGGTGGATTATCAGGACTACCACTAACAGGGAGAAATACCATGAGCAGGATGTTTAACCCACCGCACCCCGGCCAATTTTTGCGTGACGAAGTCTTGCCCGCGCTGGAACTGTCCGTGACAGAGGCGGCGCGTCAGCTTGGGGTAAGTCGGGTGATGCTTTCCCGCCTTATCAATGGTCACGCCGGGATTAGCGCCGAAATGGCGCTACGTTTGGAAGCATGGTTGAGGACGCCGGAAGACGGTGGGCCAACCGCCGAGATGTTTCTCCGTATGCAGGCAGGTTATGATCTATGGCAAGCCCATCATTCAGGAAAGCCCGCTTTCGTGGTGCGTCCGGCAGTGCATTCGCTTATTTAGAGAGGCTTTTTTTTAATCCCTTACAGCAATTTCCCCAACCCGTCATTGTTGCTTCGCTTCACCAAAACCTGTCGGGCTGCGTGTTGGGGTTCTATTAGCTTCACCCAAACCTGCAAAATACGGGCTTGTCCGTCACTTTAACCTGAATCTGCTATAGAAGGAGTTTCCTGCAATTGAGTAGATTCTCAACATGAGGCAGATAATTATTAATGCAAGCGCCACCAGGGGGCGCACCATACTGTTATATACCAAAATCGCGTTTTCAGGATTAGCAGCGCCATAAGCGATTTTTACCTCTTTCCCCAACCATTTTTCCTCGGAATAAAAGTCAAATAAGAAAGGGATGTTGTTATATATCACCTGGATTTGCCTGGATATGCCGTTTTTGTCCTGAAAAGAAACTTGCAGTTTCGTAACAACAACCTCTCCCATTTTCGTGTCACGATAGTCCTTGCTGACCGCTTCCACTCTGGCGTATGCCCGCTCCGGACGAAGTTCAAGCGCGTCACTATGATGCCAAAATATACGTCCGGCCACTGTAGCCAGGATGACCACTAGCACGAATAAAACAAAAGTTTCATGCTCGAAATATTCAAGAAACGTACTACGTTCATAGGGACTGTGTTTTCCCATGATGTTTCTCCTGTCAAAGAAAAAGCTATTTCCTGAATATATGCGCCATGCCCTGCGGAAAACGAACCGAATCGCCTGCTTTAAAACCCTTCTTACCAAACCAGCCCTCCCCCATTTCCAACGCGAAGCGGGCGGGCGCGGCGGCACAATGACTTTCCTCGCTCAATGGCCGCATATCACGAATATTGATGATGCGCCCAGTCTCATCCAGAAAAGCTACCGAAAGCGGGATCAGTGTATTTTTCATCCACATGCAATGCCGCTCGGCCTGCGGAAAAATAAACAGCATCCCGCTATACTCACCTAGGCTTTTTCTCCCCATCAACCCCTGCATTCTCGCTTCTGTTGTTGCCGCCACTTCGACCTCAATATTATAAAAGCCAAGAGCAAGGTTTACACGCGGCAGATCTGAATCCTGCGCCCTGGCAACCGGCAGCAAAAGCAACAACAGGATCAGATACCGCCGTGCGATCATTTCTTTACTCTTTCACCCGCCGATCATCCACGCGCTTACTCTTGCCGAGAGTGCGCTCAATGCTGCCCGGCTCGACCAGCCTCACCACCGGGGTAATCATTAGCGATTGCCGCAGACGATCCACAATGTGACGCTGAAAATGGTTCATGCTCTCAAAAGAGTCGCTGAACGCTTCCGGCTGCAATTCCACCATGACCGTCATGCGATCCATTCCGCTTTCGTT
Source organism: Betaproteobacteria bacterium (assembly GCA_009777925.1). GTDB lineage: Bacteria > Pseudomonadota > Gammaproteobacteria > Burkholderiales > Rhodocyclaceae > Azovibrio. Next base: position 25,305 of record WRKX01000016.1, read on the forward strand.
ATCCAGAATAATTCGATAATGCGACGCAACCCCGTGGATGCCGGAAAGCACGTCCTCCACCTGTCTGGGAAAGATATTGGTTCCCCGGATGATGAGCATGTCGTCGGTGCGGGCGCGTACCTTGCTCATCCGGGCATGGGTACGCCCGCAGGCGCATGGTTCGGTCGTCACTCTGGTCAAGTCATGCGTCCGGTAGCGCAGCAGCGGGAACGCTTCCTTGTCCAGCAGGGTCAGCACCAGTTCGCCCTCAGTGCCTTCCGGGCATGGCTCATCTGTCGCGGGGTCAAGGACTTCCCATAAAAAATGGTCTTCCGCAATATGTTGGTGGTCGCGCGAACTTAAACATTCTCCGGCAACGCCAGGGCCGTTGACTTCGGTCAGACCATAGTTGTCGGTACAGACGATACGCATCCGGCTCTCGATTTCCCGCTTCATGCAGGGAGTGCAAGGCTCGCCTCCGAACAGCCCGATTTTCAGGCTTGAGTTTGCCCAGTCAAACCCCAGCTTTTCCCCAATCTCACACATGTGTAGCGCGTAGGAAGGCGTGGAAATCAGGACTGTCGTCTGATAGTCCTCGATCATCATCAAATGCCGCTCGGTGTTGCCGGAACCGGCGGGAACGATCATGCAGCCCAGTTTTTCACAGCCGTAGTGCAGGCCAAGTCCGCCGGTGAACATGCCGTAACCAAACGCCATCTGCGCCCGGTCGGAACGGGTAACGCCTGCCATGACCACAAGACGCGCGACGCAATCGCTCCAGACATCCAGATCGTGTCGGCTATAGCCGATTACGATAGGTTTTCCGGTTGTGCCAGAAGATGAGTGCAGCCGCAGCACTTCATCAAGCGGAACGGCGCAGAGGCCAAAGGGATAGTTATCGCGCAAAGCCTGTTTATCGGTGAAAGGGAGACGCCGGACATCTTCAAGGGTACGAATATCCTCCGGCTTTACGCCAAGTTTCCGAAAACGCTCTCGATACCAGGGTATCCGCTCGTAGGTCCAGACGGCCTGTTTTTGCAACTTTTCGAGTTGAAGCCGACGGATGTGTTCGCGTGGCGCGGTTTCAACGGCAGGGTCAAAACAATTTCTATGTGGCATGGTAATTTCGTCAGAACGGTCAGGCGCCGGCAGAAATTTCGTCCTGCGAGACGAGTTCTATCGAGTGCTCTTTCAGGCTGGCCTCTGTGGCAGCGTGGTTGTTTGTATGAATGGCAATGATGTTTGAGACCAGGGTATAGCTATAGATCACATTGATGCCTGCCGCCGCGAAAATGCGGATGACCCTTGCCAGTTCGCCCAGCCTGTCGGGAAGGCGGATGCACAGCACTTCCGACTCTTTGGCGGCGCAACTTTGCGCGCGTAACATTTCCAGTGCCAGAGCCGGTTTGTCCACAACAAAACGCGCAATTCCGTAGTCGCCGGTATCAGCCGTGGAAAACCCGCGCACGTTAATGCCGGAAGTCTCAAAAATATTGAGAATATGCAGCAAATGCCCAGGCTTGTTTTCCAGAAACACACTGATTTGCGAAACTGCCATGACCAATCTCCATCTTTATGATGTAAACATGATTCAAGGCTTGCAATAATACCGGATTTCAGAGCGATTGAGTCACTCTGCTCCTGGAGCCGGGGATTATTCGATACAGAGAGTCCGCGCCTTGGATTAAAATACAGGTATGCCCGTTCCCTCCTCTCCATCTCCCGGTTTATCCCGTATTGCGCCGCTCCCTGATCTGCTCATCAGCCAAATCGCGGCAGGCGAAGTCGTGGAACGACCTGCTTCCGTATTGAAGGAATTGCTTGAAAATTGCCTGGACGCGGGCGCAAAAACCATAGAAGCGCGTCTGGAGGAAGGCGGCGTGCGCTTGATCCGCGTAAGCGACGACGGTTGCGGCATTGACCGGGATGATCTGGCGCTGGCGCTTACCCGGCACGCAACCTCCAAGGTTCGCACCCTGGCCGATCTGGAAGGAGTTGTCAGTATGGGGTTTCGCGGCGAAGCGTTGGCCGCTATCGCTTCTGTCTCGCGTTTTTCCCTGACCAGCCGCGCCCAGGGCGCATCCCACGCCTGGCGAATTGCCGCCCATGAATCTGTCGGCGAGCCTGAGCCGGCGGCGCTGACGAGCGGAACGGTGGCGGAAATGCGTGAGCTTTACTACAACACGCCGGCGCGGCGCAAATTTCTGAAATCAGAGGCCACGGAATTCGGCCATTGCGCGGAGACCCTGAAACGCATTGCGCTTGCGCGTTCAGATATAGCTTTTACCCTGTTCCACAACGGTCGTTCTGTCCTGAAGTTGTCCCAGAGCAACTTACCGGAGCGTATCTCCGCCATTCTGGGCGAAGATTTTACGAGTCAGGCGCGGACGGTTGCGGTGGAATCCGCCAATATCAGCCTTTCCGGCCTCACCATCGACCCTACCTACGCTCCCGTCAGCGCGCCCAACAGGGAGCGGCAATATACCTTCGTCAATGGGCGTTTCGTGCGCGACAAGGTGCTTGCCCATGCCATCCGGGAAGCATACCGCGATGTGCTGCACGGCAGCCGCCAACCTATGCTCTGTCTATTCCTCAGCATTGATCCAACCGCCGTTGATGTCAACGTGCATCCTGCCAAAACGGAGGTGCGCTTCAGGGAATCCAGCGCGGTGCATAATTTTGTCTTTCGCGCTCTTGAGCGCGTGCTTGCCGCGCCCATAGCGGATACGCCGGTTCACCCGGAGCATCCGCCGCACAAAAGCGCTGTCGTTTATGGCAAGTCCGGTGAAACCAGTCCGCAGTTTCGGGGCGCTTACCCGAAGCCGGAACAAGCAGGACTGGCGATCCGCGACAATGCCGCCGACGCCTACTTCAGCTTTGTTCGGGACGCGCATTCAGCCTTGCCATCAGACGCCACGACAGAGGATGACCCGACAGTGACGGAAGCGTCAAACCCGCCACCTTTAGGCTATGCCCTGGCGCAAGTGCATGGCACTTACATTCTCGCGCAGAACGCCGGCGGCCTGATACTTGTTGACATGCACGCCGCGCACGAGCGCATTCTCTACGAAACGCTGAAAAACGCTCTCGACCAACGCGCAATGAGTATGCAATCTCTCCTGGTGCCTGCGGTATTCCGGGCGAGCGAGACGGAAATTGCCACCGCCCTGGCGCATGAAAAGACCCTTTCCGAGCTTGGGTTTGCCATCAGCCAAAGCGGCCCGGAAGAACTCGCGCTACGCGCCGTCCCCACCCTTGTCAAAAATGGCGAGCTTATCCAGCTCATCCACGCGCTGCTGGCTGAACTGGAAACCCACGGCGCGTCTTCCCTGGTTGCTTCCCACCGCGACGAGATTCTGGCAACGATGGCCTGCCACGGCGCGGTTCGCGCCAATCGCCTTTTGACGATACCGGAAATGAACTCCCTGCTACGCCAGATGGAAGTTACCGAACGCGGCGGGCAATGCAATCATGGCCGCCCTACCTGGACGGCTCTTTCCATGTCGGAACTGGATAAGTTGTTTTTGCGGGGAAAGTAATGCCCTGCCGGGAGCACCGGACACCAGTCCGGCCTGAAGCTAAAGGAATCGCGTGTTCATTTTCGTATTCAGATATGCCATAATTGCCCGTCTTGGAAAAATGCCCTGCCTGGAAACATGATTCGCGTAACAAGCGAGTCAAAGTAAACTGGAGCTTGTTTCCATAACCGGTTTTTCGGATTCCGTTACACACGGGCCAAACGCAATGCCCGCCGTTCATGGCAGGGCGACTCAATAAACTTTTTAAGGAGCGTATCGTGAATTTGCCTTTCAACAAAAAACTTCTTGGTATTTTGGCGGCCTCATTGCTGACTACAGCGGGTTGCTCAAGCATGGATATGGGCTCGGAGAAAGCGAAGACGACGGCCACCGGTTCAGCCGCCGGCTCCCACTCTGAGGGCGCAAACGCCGGTCTCGAAAGATGCGACAAGACGCTTGGCACTATGGCAATCGTCGAAGATACCGATTCGGCCTGGTATCGGACGCTCAACGAGTACAAGCTGGGTTCGACCGCGCCGGTGCTGAAGCTGTTGGCGCAACAATCCAACTGCTTTGTGGTCGTTGAACGTGGTAAGGCCATGAACAACATGATGCGAGAGCGCGAGCTTGCCCAGTCCGGCGAATTGCGTAAACAATCAAATTTCGGCAAAGGGCAGATGGTGTCTGCGGATTACTCGCTCAACCCTTCGATTACTTTCAGCAACACTAACGCCGGCGGTCTGGGAGGCGCCATTGGCGGTCTGTTCCGTGGTCGGGGCGGCGTTGCCGCCGGTGTGGCGGCCAACGTCAACTTCAAGGAAGCCAGCACCCTGCTGACGCTGATTGACAACCGTTCCGGCGTGCAACTGGCTGCCGCTGAAGGCAGCGCCCGCAATACCGACTTTGGCGCGATGGGATCGGTCTTTGGCAGCCGCGCGGGCGCTTCCCTTGGCGGGTATAGCAATACTGCCGAAGGAAAAGTCATTGTGGCCGCTCTTACCGATTCCTTCAACAACATTGTGAGAGCGGTACGCCAATACAAGGCGCAGAATGTGAAAGGCGGCCTGGGAACCGGAAAAGGCGGCTTGCAGGTACAGCAGGATTAAGTCAGGGCAATCGCATGAAAGTCATGTCAGCCCAAGCAATTGAGCGCGGTAAGAATCGGAAGTCGCGGCGATGAGGCATCGGGCCTTAATGCCGCCCTTTCGTGGTATAGGGTCAAGGCGGATGAGGTTCAGGGTGATGTGCTTGAGCACGGCGAGGTTGTGGGCGGCATGGCCGGTGCGGGCGCGCATCTGATCGTCGGCGAAGACAACATCCATGCACCAGTGCAGGCGGTTTTCAATACTCCAGTGAGCGCGGATTGCCCGCAAGAGGCGATCCGCATCGGGGGCAAGACTCGAAAGATAGTAGCGCTGCTCAAGCGTCGTCCTGCCCAACCGCATTTTCGACCCGCTACTGTGCTGGTCGGGCACAGCGCCAAAGTAAGCGGCAAACTGGCGCGCGTTGGCAAAACGTTCGGGCTCGGTCTGTTTGGCTATCACAGCAGTGGCAATGATTGGGCCTATGCCGCGTACTGTCATCAGTTGGCGTGCCTTCGGGTCCT
>WRKX01000017.1 GCA_009777925.1 Betaproteobacteria bacterium
GTTGTACAGCACAAAAATAGGATTGATTGACTTGAGACAGCATGTAGTTCATGTGGGAAAATCACAATGAAAGTGTCAGCGATGTCCTCGTACACCTGTAAACGATGTCTCCGGTCTGAACACCCGCAAGCGGGAGAGGGAACAACATTGCCATCTGCAAGACTTGCCACAAGTGGGAAAGGGGAAAAACATCCGCTCCATCTGCAGTTGTTCCCTCTCCCATTTATGGGAGAGTGTGGCCGAAGGCCGGGAAAGGGCGCGTAAAATGTGCGCACTTGAACCGGAACTGCTCTAAAGGGAAATTGGATTAAACGACGCGACAAAAGGCCGCAAGCGAACGCGCAGCGCGAAACGCTCACGCATAGGCATGAATATTGGTGCGGCTTGCGGCTTGCGGCTTGCGGCTTGCGGCTTGCGGCTTGCGGCTTGCGGCTTGCGGCTTGCGGCTAAAAAATTATTGCGCTCATTTTCGATTTATCAACTGATTTTTACAAAGTTTTACAACTTTTTTACCGCCTTGATCTTAAAGCTCAGCGAAACATGGCATATGACAGTTCACTCGCAACGAGAGATAAATATTAATCCCTTTAACATAGCATGTCCATAAGCTATATCAATTATTTAACAATTATGCCTATTTTTTCATGGCCCTTTTGGCAACGGAAAATGAATGTTCTCCTCATCCCCCGGAAGCTCTTTAACCGCACCGCATCCCACTTGCTTCAGGCATTCGATGACCTCGGCAACCAGTTTTTCCGGTGCGGACGCGCCCGCATAAACCTCTACCCTGACCTTGCCCGCCAGCCAGTCATTCTGAATTTCCTCGGCGGAATCCACGAGGTACGCTTCCACCCCCAGACTGGCGGCCACTTCGCACAGGTGGCGGGAATTGGAACTATTCAGGCTGCCTATCATAAGCGCCAGATCGCAAACAGTCCGCACAACATGCGTAGGAGTTCACGTTCCACTCACCCCTATACATGAAAGCCGCTTTATTAAGAGGGCTTGCTATCCCTTTCCATCAGCTTGTGAACCACCCACAAAAACTGGGAGCGCGTCATCAGGAAGGTATTGACGCGGTCCTCGGCATGTTGCGGATAACCTTGCGCGATTGAGTGGCACATGGCATGGGCGATACTCCGCAGTTGTTGCATCGTATCCTTCAGGAAGGAGATATCGGAACCATTGCCATCCGCAACGGAAATCGCCTTGCGATGCCAACGATCAAACGCGCCGCATTCATCATCTTCCTCAAACGGCGGGCGCTCGCCGGTCGCCAGCACATGCGCCAGCAGGCGCTCGCTCCAGCGGCGGACGTTTATCTCCATGACAATAAACGGCAAATGCTTGTGTTTTAAAGGCATCCGTGCGTTGCTCTGCCATTCCGGATCAGGCTGCCATTCCCGCAACCAGTCAGCGACGGCATGTACCCCCAGGGGATGAGAAATACCGTAGCCCCGCGCAAAATCGCAACCCAGGCAAAGCAGCACCGTGCCATGCGAAACGCTTTCCACCCCTTCAGCAATGATCTGATATTTGAAAGCTGCCGCCAAACTGATAATGCCCTCAACAATCATCATGTCTTCCGGATTTTCAAGCATTCCGCGCACAAATCTCTGATCCAGTTTCAGGATGTCGACCGGCAGGCTGCGCATCGCGGCCAGGGAAGAATAGCCGGTGCCAAAATCACCCAGGGCAACCAACATGCCCAACTGGCGACAATTCCGGATCGCGCGCGCTGCTTCCTCATTTTTGTCCAGGTCGGAGAAGGCTAGAACGTCTATTTCCAGCAGATCGGGACGAAGGAGCGGATAACTTTGCAGTTGCGCTTCGACAAAAGGCAGGAAACCGGGCGATAAAAGCTGGTTGTGGGAAATGTCAAGAGAAAGCCCAAGGCTCAAACCTCGCTCATGCCAATAATTGAGTTCGGAAAGCGCCGTGCTGACAACCCATTCGCCCAGATGAATCTCCACCTCAGTTCCCAGCAGACGGGAAATAAACTCAGGATAGGAAAGCAAACCCAGTTCAGGATGCTGCCAACGCAACAGGGCAGACATCCCCATCACTTTTCCGGTACGAAGGTCAACCGTCGGCTGGTATTCAAGATAAAACTCATTGTGATTCAATGCGGATTCGACATGCGCCCAGTCTTCCATGCGCTGAAAAGAACGTTGCTCCTCTTCCAGAGAAAAAATCTGATACCGGGCGCGGCCTGCGCGTTTGGCAAGGTACATGGCCTGGTCGGCATGGCGCAACAGCGAATCCGGGTCGGCGTCGTCTTCAGGATAGTAGGTAACGCCGATGCTGGCAGACAGGGTTATCGTGGCTTCGTTCAGCGGGAAAGGCGAAGCAAGCTGGGCAAGCACCCGTTCCAGGGTATTGATGTAATCGGCGCGCGTGCTGCCATCGCAGAGAACAAGCGCAAATTCATCCCCGCCCAGGCGTGCGACGGTATCGCTTGCCCGAAGAACTCCGACGATGCGCTGCGCGACGCTTATCAAAAGCTGATCTCCCGCTTTGTGACCGTAGGTATCGTTTACCGGCTTGAAATTGTCCAGATCAAGGTAAGCAACCGCAAGCAGCGTCTTGTTACGCCTGGCCTTGCTCATGGCAACCCGAAGCCGGTCGGTGAACATAACCCGATTGGGCAGGCCGGTCAGAATATCGTAATGGGCAAGACGCTCCAACTCCTGCTGCTGCTCTTTCATAGACGAAATATCAACAAAAATGCCAACATAATGAAGGAGATTCTCGTTCTCGTCTTCATCGCGCATGACCGCTATGGAAAGCAGTTCCGGGTAGACTTCCCCGTTTTTGCGCCTGTTCCAGATTTCCCCCTGCCAAAAGCCTTTGTGTATCAGATCATTCCACATGACGCGATAAAATTCGTCGTTATGCCGCCCTGATTTCAAAAGGCGCGGATTGCCCCCAATCACTTCTTCCCGCCGATAGCCCGTCACCTGCTCAAAAGCATGGTTTACATCCTGAACAGTGCCGGAACTATCCGTAATGCAGATACATTCGTGAACATTCTGGAAAATACCGGCAAGTGTGCGGGCGCGCCGGTGTTTCGCCATGTTTTCGCTATCGTCTACCAGATAACTATGCAATTTGGCGACATTACCACTTTGTTTGAATTCAACGGAGACGTATTCCCGAATCCAACGCCATTTGCCATCATCGTCCATTACCCGATAGGCTTGCTGCCAATGCGGTTGTTTCCGCACATGGATATTATCCCGCGCTGTGCTCTTAACCCGCTCCCTGTCTTCCGGCGCAACCAGATCAAGCCAGCGAAAATCCGGGGTGAATAAGCGTTTTTCGGAAATGCCCAGTACGCTGGCAAGATTGTCCGAAGCCGCCAGAATTCGTTGTGTACCGCTCTCCCAGTCCCATTCCAATTCGGCCACCATCCCATGCGAAAAAAGTTTTCTCCACAATTTCCCTTTATTCAGGCGGTTTTTCCCCAATGGCAAACGCTCCCGGAATATCCCAATCAGTACGCCGAGCGCAAACGCCAGCAGCAACCCAAAATCAGCGGGGGAAAGAATAAAAAGACCCATGCCTTCTGCCGTTCTCCATGCCAGGACTACAGCGGCACACAGAAGAACAGGCAAAATAAACTTTTTTGCGCGAAGGGAAGAAAAATCCCTGGTCAACATTTCGATTCACTGACTACATTACTGTATCCATCATATGGGAGCAGGATATATTCTATGCCAGTCAGGCAATTAAAAAAAGTACTCGCGTTTAATTCAGGCATAGCGCGTTCACCCTGGCGAAATTTAGCGCCAGTATAACAAAATGGCGACAATACGGTATTGCGGCAATAGCCCATTTAAACCTTACGGAAAATCCACTTCCACGCCAACCACTCGAGCATATCTTTTGCTCAGGTCATACAGTCGCCCCAAAAAGTCGGAAAGGCTGCATGACAACCCACCAGCATAAAACTTGCAACCGGCGCAATTGAATCGCCTCGCCATAAATGGCGGCTACTCCTCGATACGATTCAATCGCCCAACCCTAAAGAACCGGTCGTTTTTTCCGATAGTACACTTGCGTGGCGGCGTTTCATCCCTATCCGGCGCCGCCCGCTTTTACGAAGGAGCATATCATGAACATCGTATACGATAGCCCACACTACTCGGTATTCACTTATCCGTTGCAGGAAGGGTTTGAATTATTGGACAAGGACGCCATGCGCATGTTGTTCCTGCAAGGCCCTTTCGCCCGCCACTTCCACTCCGCGATCAACAATATCCCGGAAAACGAGCGCACGATAGAAAAAATAGACGCCTTTCTTGAATGCTACTGCCAGGGCAGCGCGGCACAGCCCATCGTGCTGCATTGAGCGGCTTTTCGTCACTATGCCCGCCCCAATATTCTGGCGAGGACTTCGTAGAGATCCGTCGACAGGCCAGCAGGCTTGGCAAGCGCATCAGCCAGCGCGGTACGCGCGTGTCCACGCCGGGTTGCGTCAAATTTTTGCCACTGCTCAAAAGCGCGGGCAATGCGGGCCGCGACCTGGGGATTGCGTTCATCCAGCGCCAATATTTCCGCAATCATGAAACGATAGCCCGCGCCATCGGCAGCGTGAAAATGCGGAAGATTCGCGCCGAAGGTACGAAAAAGAGCGTAAATCCTGTTGGGGTTGTTCCCTTCAAAAGCCGAATGTCGGCTCAGCTTCTCAACCACGGCAAGCGTATCAGGACGGCGGCCTGAAGCCTGCGCCGCCAGCCATTTGTCCAATACCAGCGGTTCATGCTGCCAGTCTGCGTAAAATGCCGTCAACGCCTCTTCCCGTTCCGGGCAAACCTCACTCTTGCCATAAGCCAGGGCGGCAAGCGCGGCAAAACGATCCGTCATGTTGTCCGCCTCCCGATATTGCCGAAGGGCAAGTTGCCGGTAGACTGGTTTCTCCAGTTCCAGTAAATAGGCAAGACAGATATGCCGCAAGGCTCGCCGCCCCGCTGCAATCGCCGTGAATTGATAGCTCCCTTCAGGCGCAAGATCGTGATAAAGCGCCAGCAATTCCGCTTCCAGATGTTCCGCCAGCGCATAACGCAGGCTATCACGCGCAGCGCGAAGCGCGTCCGGGTCAATTTCACCTTCCCGCGCCAGCATTTCAGCCAGCGCGATTTCAGCGGGCAAGGTCATGATTTCCGCGACAAAAGCATTGCCCCGCTCATTGCGTCGTTCCAGCAACGTCTGCAATATGTTCGCAAAAACTGCGGCTTCGTCCGCGCTACAAGCGCGTTTCTCCCGTGCTGCCGCCAGAATCAGGTCGCAGGCAAGACGCTGACCAGTATTCCAGGCAGCAAACGGATCGCTCTCACACACGGCCAGTAAGCCAAGCTCCCTGGGCGTGTAGGCATAATCCAATACCACCGGCGCGGAAAAAGCGCGCAACAAGGAAGGAACCGGCTTTCTCTCTATCGCCTCAAAGACGAATTTCTGTTTTGCCTGCTCCACGATCAGGCAACAAGCCGAGCCGGATATTTCCGTACCCGTGTCATCAAACAGCGCGATCTTGAGCGGTATCAGGCAGGGGCGCGCGCTGCCCTGTATTTCCACGGCTTTGGGATTGCTCTGTTCGACGGTAAGCGTATAGCGGCGCGTTTGCGAATCAAATTCTGTCCACACAGAAAGGCGCGGCGTGCCGGGAGCCGAATACCAGTTCAGGAAAGACCCCATCAGCGCAAAGCCGGACGCATCCGCCATCGCCGCCACAAAATCCTCGCAGGTCACGGCTTCGCCGTCGTGTCTTGCAAAATACTCCGCCAATCCCGCGCGAAAGGCGTCCCTGCCGATCATGGTCTCTATCATCCGCACAACTTCCGCGCCCTTTTCATACACAGTTGCCGTATAAAAATTGTTGATTTCCATATAGGAATCCGGGCGCACCGGATGCGCCATCGGCCCCGCGTCCTCCGGAAACTGCGCGGCGAACAAGCCTCTGACCTCACGGATACGGGCAATCCTGGAATCATGCGTATCCGCGCCGAATTCCTGATCGCGGAATACGGTTAATCCTTCCTTCAACGACAACTGAAACCAGTCCCGGCACGTTACCCGATTACCGGTCCAGTTGTGGAAGTATTCATGCGCCACAACCCGCTCAATCCCCGCAAAATCCGAGTCTGTCGCCACTTCCGGTTTTGCCAGCACATATTTTGCGTTGAAGATGTTGAGTCCCTTGTTTTCCATGGCTCCCATGTTGAAATCGCTGACCGCGACAATCATGTATCGCTCAAGATCGCATTCCAGACCGAAGCGTTCCTCGTCCCAGCGCATTGCCTTCTTCAACGCAAGCATGGCATGTTCGCACTGGTCGAGACGCCCCGGCTCCACGTAGATGCCAAGGTCTACCTTGCGACCACCGGCGGTCACGAAACTACCCTCCAGAACATCCAGGCGGGCGGCAACCAGCGCGAACAGATAACATGGTTTGCGGAATGGGTCCTGCCAGACGGCGTAATGGCGACCCTGCCCTTCCTCGCCGCTCTCAATCAGATTGCCGTTGGACAAGAGCACGGGAAAAACCTGTTTGTCGGCGTGGATCGTCACCACAAAGCGGGTCATCACGTCAGGGCGGTCGGGAAACCAGGTAATCCGCCGGAAGCCTTCGGCTTCGCACTGGGTGAAATAGCCGTTTTGCGAACGATAAAGGCCGGAAAGCCTGGTATTTTTGTCGGGATAAACCTTGACCAAGGTGTTCAGGGTAAACTGCTCTGGCAGTCCTTGCAGCTCACGCCCTTCTGCCACTTCCACAAAGTTTGTTTCAGCTTCCGCAACAGTAAAGCGCAACGTTTCCAGCGCCTCGCCATGAAGCAGCATCCGTCCGCGCTCTCCCTTATGAGCGGGATTGGCCTGAAAGATGATTTTTGCCGCGACGAATGCGACGATCTCCCCGCCTTCTTTCTGAAAATCCACGTCCAGCGCAATGGATTCAGCAAGGTAAGCGGGGGGTATGTAATCCTTGAGGTAAATGGTTCCTGGGGTAGCGGTCATAATCAACACAATAAAAAAACCCGCAGCAGGCGCGGCGGGTTACAGGGAACGGCGAAACGCCCCAATTCCGGGGCTTTATCGCCACGATTCCGGCGGATGGATGAACACCCACAAGTTTTTCCCGCCAGCAATGGCGGAATCAGCAACGCGCACGTTCAGCGAAGACCGGCCGCGTATTCGGAAACCGCCTTGATATCGTGGTCGGTCAGTTTTTCCGCAATATCGCGCATCATACTTCCCGGGTCATTGCTCCGTTCGCCAGTGCGAAAATGGGTAAGCTGAAGCGCAAGATATTCGGGAAACTGCCCGGCAAGCGCCGGATATTGCGTCGGCAAACCGTGGCCGGAAGGGCCGTGACAACCAGAGCATGCGGGAATGCCCTTGTTCATATCGCCACCGCGCCAGAGGTCACGCCCCCGGGCAATCAGGGTGTCGTCCCTGGCAACCTCAGGTTTCAAGACTTGACTGGCATACCAGGCCGCGACATTCCGCTCATCCTCTTCGGTAGCGACGGTCATAGCCATAGGCGTCATGAAAGGGTCCACCCGCTCGCCGGATTTGAACTGGCGCAGTTGCTTGATGGTGTATTCATAAACCTGTCCGGCAAGATGGGGATAGTTGGGAACCAGACTATTGCCATCCTCGCCGTGACATGCGATACAGACACTTTTCGCCAACGCCTCGCCAAGTTTCGGGTCGCCTTTCGGAACTTCCTGCGCGGCGGCAGGAAGAATGCCAAGAGCAGCAGCAAGGGATACTGACAGCGCCAGCTTGCGGACTGAATGATGATCCATGTTCAAACTCCCTCCAGAAGAAAAGAATCGGGAAATTTCTGCAATTTCAAACCTGTTATTCTATAGTAATTCCTCTGAATTGTTCGTCTTCTTCCATGTCCCTGCTCAAGAAAGCCATATTTCATACTACCGTTGCCCGCCTCGCCGCGTTGCCGACAGACGCCATTGCGGAAGTCGCTTTCGTGGGGCGTTCCAACGCGGGCAAATCTTCGGCCATCAACACGCTGGTCGGCCAGACCAGGCTTACCCATGTCAGTAAAACGCCAGGACGTACCCAGCACCTCAACTACTTCTCCCTGTCTCCGGGCAAATATCTGGTCGACCTGCCAGGCTATGGCTTTGCCAAAGTGCCGGAAGCCGTTAAGCGTCAGTGGGAAGGTCTGCTCGCTCCCTATCTTGAGTGGCGCGAACCCTTGGTCGGCCTGATACTTATCATGGATTGCCGCCATCCTCTCACAGAACTCGACTGCCGGATGCTGGACTGGTTCGCCCCCACCGGGCGACCGATACACATTCTGCTTTCCAAGGCCGACAAACTCTCCCGGCAGGCGCAAATGCAAGCGTTGAAAAAAACACGCGCCGCGCTCACCATCCCTGGTGAACAATGCTCAACCCAGCTTTTTTCCAGCCTGAAAAAAACAGGTGTGGAAGAATGCGAGGCGGTGCTCGCCCGCTGGCTTGCTTTCCCCTGAATATCCCGATAAGGAAAAATACCCATGCCAAATTATTTCGCTGCTTTTCCCGCGACCCGGATGCGCCGGATGCGGCGCGATGATTTTTCCCGCCGCCTGATGCGCGAAAACATCCTCACATCAAACGACTTCATCTATCCCGTTTTTGTGCTGGATGGGGAAAAACGCCGCGAGGCCGTCCCTTCCATGCCCGGAATCGAGCGGGAAAGCGTGGATTATCTGCTCGCCACCGCTGAACGCGCGCTTGCCCTCGGCATTCCGGCCTTGGCGCTGTTTCCGGTAATTGACCCGTCATTGAAGACCCCGGATGCCAGAGAAGCCTGGAACCCGGACGGCCTTGTCCCCAGAGCCGTGCAAGCCCTGAAAAAGCGCTTTCCCGAACTGGGCGTCATGACGGATGTCGCCCTTGACCCTTATACCAGTCACGGGCAGGACGGTTTGATTGACCCTAATGATCCCAAAGGCTATGTGTTGAATGACGAAACTCTGGAAGCGTTGGTAAAGCAGGCATGTTCTCACGCGGCGGCGGGCGCGGATGTTGTCGCGCCCTCGGATATGATGGATGGACGTATCGGGCGAATTCGCGCCGCGCTGGACGCCGCCGACCAGATTCATACCCGCATCCTTGCCTATTCCGCCAAGTATGCCTCCGCCTTCTATGGCCCGTTTCGGGATGCCGTGGGGTCGGCGGCCAATCTCGGCAGGGGCGACAAAAGCACCTATCAGATGGACCCCGCCAATGGCGATGAAGCGTTGCGCGAAGTGGCGCTTGATCTTGCCGAAGGAGCGGATATGGTTATGGTAAAGCCCGGAATGCCTTATCTTGATGTTGTCCGCCGAGTCAAGGAAGAATTCGGCGCGCCTACCTATGTGTATCAGGTAAGCGGGGAATACGCGATGCTAAAAGCCGCCGCCCAGAACGGCTGGCTGGATAATGACGCGGTTATGCTGGAATCCCTGCTTGCCTTTAAGCGCGCGGGCGCGGACGGCATTCTGACCTATTTTGCTCTGGAAGCGGCTGAGTGCCTACGCGCGGGCAGGGGGTGAGGGCGCAGCATGAGGTTGAGCGGCGGCGTAGCCTGCAAACTTTCAGCTTGTAGCTTTGCCGCAACCGCAAATAAACAGCTTCAGGATTTCTGGCAGCGTCATTCTGACGCAGAACAGCCTTTAAGGGCTTGGGCAGGGAGTACGCGACTTGATAAATGCCGAAACCATTACCCAGGAGGCGTGAAATGGATATCAAGCCCATAAAAACCGAAGCGGATTATCAAGCGGCATTGTGTGAAATTTCCGCTTTGTTCGACGAGCAGCCGGAACCCGGAACGCCTGAAGGCGACCGCTTTGAAATTCTGATGACCCTTGTTGAGAGCTTTGAAGCGCGCCATTATCCGATAGCCTTGCCCGACCCTATAGAGGCAATCAAATTCCGCATGGAGCAGGCCGGATTGAAGGCCAAGGATATTGCGCCCGCCATCGGTCACGTCAACCGTGTCTATGAAGTCTTGAACCGCAAGCGCAATCTGACTCTGGCGATGATCCAACGTTTGCATACGCTTTTCGGCATTCCTGCGGAAAACTTGATTCAGCCACAGGAAAGGGTTGTTTGACCATGCGAGCTACACATGGTTGCCATGACACAAAACCACTTCAAACGCAGCCGACCTCGTGACCAGCCTGTGTGACCAGCCTGTAAGTGATTCAATGCCGCCAATTACAGGCTGTGCTAAAATTCCCAAATTCAACCCGCTATTTTGCCTGTGCCTCCGCCTGCCCGGACTTTTGATTTTCACTGCCACTCCAACATTTCCGACGGCTTTTTGCCGCCGACTCATTTGGTTGAGCAAGCGGCGAAACAAGGCGTCAGGCATCTGGCGCTGACCGATCATGATGATGTCGGCGGACTTGCCGAAGCGCGTGCCCAGGCCTCTGCCCTTGACATACGCTTCACCAACGGCATAGAAATTTCCATAGAATGGGAAGGCATTTCCATTCATATTTTGGGGCTTGACTTCGACCCCGCTACCCTGGAACTCCTGAATGGGCTGGAATGGATCCGCGACGGGCGCGTAAAACGGGCAAAAAAGATGGGGCAAATACTGGAAGAACTCGGCATCCCCGGCGCGTATGAAGGGGCGCTACGCCACGCCAGCAATCCAGCCTTGATTTCCCGCGCCCATTTCGCCCGCTATCTGGTGGAAATCGGGATGTTCAGCGAACCGCAAAAAGTATTCAAGCGCTATCTGTCGCCCGGCAAACCCGGTTACGTCTGCCACGAAACGGCGCAACTGCCGGATTGCCTCAACTGGCTCAAGGCGGCAAACGGTGTGGCCGTTGTGGCGCATCCCGGACGCTACCCCATGCGCGCCGGACAGATGCAACGCTTTTTGTCCGAATTCAAGGACCTAGGCGGCGAAGCAATTGAAGTTTCCAGCAACGGTTATGCCACGGAACACATTCGCCATTTTGCCCGATTGGCGCGAGAATTCGGCTTTTACGCTTCGGGCGGTTCTGATTTTCATGGCCCGCCCGAATCCTACGCAAGATTAGGCGAGTTTGCGCCAATTCCAGAAGATTTGCCGCTGGTAACAAAATTATTCAAGGATTGAAGACGCAATGCCGCTGATTTTGAACGTTGAGCATCCCAACCCACGCGCCATTGCTGAGGCCGCGCGCCGTTTGCATGCCGGCGCGGTCATCGCCTTTCCGACCGATTCCTGCTACGCCCTGGGGTGTCATCTGGGCGACAAGGACGCGCTGAATCGCCTGCGCGCGCTACGCGAACTGGACGAGCGTCATCATCTGACCCTGATGTGCCGGGACTTGTCCGACATAGCCAAATACGCCCGCGTGGATAATAGCCAATACCGTCTTCTGAAAGCGACAACCCCCGGCAGCTACGTTTTTATTCTGGAAGGAAGCAAGGAATTGCCGCGCCGCGTCATGCACCCGAAGCGCAAGACCATCGGCCTGCGGGTGCCGGATCACCCGGTAGCGCAGGCATTGCTTACCGAACTTGCGGAACCTCTCCTGACCGCAACCCTGCTTTTGCCCGGCGATAACGCGCCGCTCTCCGAAAGCTGGGAGATTTGCGACCGCTTGCGCGGTCGTCTGGATTTGGTACTGGATGGCGGTGTGTGTGGCACTGAGCCGACTACCGTCATTGATCTGACGAACGCTGCGCCGGAGTTGGTGCGCGCCGGAAAAGGGCTGCTTGCCCCCTTTGGGTTGTGAGGCACAATATGAATAACGGATGGATCACAATCCTCATCATCGCCGCCCTGCCCATGCTCATGGCTATTACCTTACATGAGGCGGCGCATGCCTATGCGGCGTTCAAATGCGGCGATGCGACCGCTGCCCTGGCAGGGCGCGTATCCCTGAATCCGCTCGTCCATATTGATCCCGTCGGCACTGTGCTAATCCCCGGCCTGATGCTCCTTGTTTCCGGCGGCACGTTCGCCTTTGGCTATGCCAAACCGGTGCCGGTCAATTTCGCCCGCTTGCGTAACCCGAAGCGAGACATGCGCTGGGTCGCCGCCGCTGGCCCGCTCGCCAATCTCGCTATGGCAATCGCCTGGCTGCTCCTGCACAAACAGATTGCCAATCCGCCGGAATCGCAGTTTGCCGACGCCCTTTTACAGGTGTGCGCCTTCGGCGTCACGATCAATCTTGTGCTGATGCTTTTGAACCTCCTGCCCTTGCCGCCTCTGGACGGGGGACGCATCGTGACCAGCCTGTTGCCTATGCGTCTGGCAATCCCCTATGCGAAAATTGAACCTTATGGCATTATCATCCTGTTGCTGCTTCTCATTTCCGGAATCCTGGGCAAAATCCTGGAGCCGCTTTTGGACGCCATGCTTTATCTCCTGCAAACCCTTTTTTGACGACGGTTATCACCATGTATTGCGAACGCGTACTTTCCGGGATGCGCCCCACCGGGGCGCTGCATCTGGGGCATTATCACGGGGTATTGGCCAACTGGACACGCCTGCAACATGAATATCCCTGCCTCTTCTTCGTTGCCGACTGGCACGCGCTTACCACCCAATACGACGATCCGCGCCATATCCAGAAAAACATTATAGACATGGTAGTGGACTGGCTGGCTGCCGGAGTTGATCCCGCCCAGGCCATTCTGTTTGTCCAGTCGCATGTGCCGGAACACGCTGAATTTCATCTCCTGCTCTCCATGATGACCCCGCTGGCTTGGCTGGAACGGGTTCCCACCTACAAGGATCAGCAGGAAAAACTGAGTGGCAAGGATTTGACGACTTATGGCTTTCTTGGCTATCCGCTCCTCCAGGCCGCCGATATTCTCATCTACCGCGCCAGCAAGGTGCCGGTCGGCGAAGATCAGATACCGCACGTCGAATTTTCCCGCGAAATCGCGCGTCGTTTCAATTACCTGTTCGGGCGCGAGCCGGATTTCGAGGAAAAAACGCGGGAAGCCATCAGGAAAATGGGCAGCAAAAAGGCGCGTCACTATGAAGAACTGCGCGTTCGCTACCAGCAGGAAGGCGAGCGGGAGGCCATAGACCAGGCGCACGCGCTCCTGGACGACGTTCAGCACCTTTCTGTCGCTGATCGGGAACGCCTGTTTGGCTACCTTGAAGGCTCCGGCAAGATGATTCTGGCCGAGCCGGACGCGCTGTTAACGGAAGCCTCGAAAATGCCCGGTCTGGACGGGCAAAAAATGAGCAAGTCCTACGCCAACACCATTGCGCTCAGGGAAGCGCCCGATTCCGTCGCCAAAAAAATCCGCGCAATGCCCACCGATCCGGCGCGTGTGCGCCGCTCCGATCCGGGCGATCCACAGAAATGCCCGGTCTGGCAATTGCACCAGATTTATTCCGACGATGCCTGTCGCGCCTGGGTCAAACAAGGCTGTCATGACGCGGGAATCGGTTGCCTCGAATGCAAACAGCCGGTTATTGACGGCATTCTGCAAGAACTCGCGCCCATGCGGGAACGCGCCCAATATTACGAAGCTGATGTCAACCTCGTGCGAAACATTCTGGCGGAAGGCAGTGAAAAAGCCAGGGATATGGCGCGGGAAACCATGCGTGATGTGCGGGAAGCCATGGGCGTGGCGCTGGATTGAACGTGAGCGTACTGCCGCTCACTCAGGCAAGTGGCAGATAACGCACTTTCAGTATTTCGATTTCCCTGATCCCGGCAGGCGTCCGCAGGCGACAGGCGTCGCCCTCCCGCGCCTTCAGCAACGCGCGCGCGAGCGGCGAAACCCAACTGATCCGCCCGCCAGAAGCATCCGCTTCATCAATGCCGACAATGGCGAAAGTCTGTTCCGGCTCGCCGTCAAAACTGAGCGTAACCGTCGCGCCAAAAAAAATCTGCTCGTTGTCGCCTTGCAGCATGGGATCAACCACCTGGACATTTTCCAGACGCTTGTTTAAGAAACGAATGCGCCGGTCAATTTCACGCAGGCGTTTTTTGCCGTAGATATAATCGCCATTTTCCGAACGGTCGCCATTGCTCGCCGCCCAGGCGACCACTTCCACAACACGCGGCCGCTCTTCCCGAATCAGGTAATCCTGCTCGGCAAGCAGGCGGGCATGCCCAGCGGGTGTAATGTAGTTCCTGCTGCCAGTTGGCAGACGCGGCTCCAAAGGCGCGACATCTTCTTCGCCATCGTCCGCGTCTTCGCGCAAAAAAGCCTTGTTCATTTAATCCGGCAAAGTATCGGCTTAACGCAGGTTGCTCAGATAAGCGGCAACCGCCTTGATATCCGCGTCTTTCAGGGGCGCGACAGAAGCGCTCATCCGTGGGTCCTGCCGCTCGCCGCTGTTCCGGTGATAACGGATAGTTGCCACCACGAGATATGCTTCATGTTGTCCCGCCAGGCGCGGAATTAATTCGTCGCCAAGAGCTTTATCGCCATGACAACGGGCGCAAGATGCCGTAAAAAGACGCCCGCCGGCTTTAGTGTCAACAGTAGCGCGCGCTCTGCCGGAACCGGGATTCTGACTGGCGTAGAAGAGAGATAGCTGTACTTTTTCCTCTTCCTGCAGAGCATTGATCATGCCTTGCATAAAGTGATCCTTGCGTTGCCCATTGCCAAATTTGCGCGTTTGCTCAAGCAAATAATCGGCATTTTGTCCGGCCAGGTTGGGAACATCCGGCAGGACGCTGATCCCGCTGTCGCCGTGGCAATTAGCGCAAAAAGCAGCGATTTTGCGCCCTGCTCCTCGCGCTGACCACAACATATACGGATCGGAACTGATCTCCTTCAAGCGCGCGTCGCCTGCGTAAACGCCGCTGCCTGGCCAGAACGCCACCAGACATGCCACGGCAAGCAGCAACGCCTGAAAAGAAGGATAACGGATTTTCTGCATTTTGCTTCTCCTTGCTGTCGGGCGGCAAATGGCGCGCTTTCAGTATCCTGATCCCGCAAAAAAAGCCTTGTCCATATTTAATCCAGCAAAACATGCCGATTACGGCAGGCTGCTCAGATAGGTGGCAACCGTCTTGATGTCCGCATCCTTCAGGGGCGCGACAGCCGCAGCCATCTGTGGGTCCTGCCGCTCGCCGCTCTTGTTGCGGTAACGGGTAACGGACATTACAAGATATTCTTCATGCTGGCTTGCCAGGCGCGGAATCAATTCATTGCCGTGCGCCTTCTCGCCATGACAACGGGCGCAGGATTTTTTGAACACCAGCCTGCCAGCTTCCACGCTGGCCGGATTCGGCTTACCAGGGCGAGGATTCTGACTGGCATAAAAGAGGGACAGTTGTATTTTTTCCTCTTCCTTTAATGCTTTAATCAGACCCTGCATGAAGGGGTCTTTGCGTTCACCGGTACCGAATTTGCGCGTTTGTTCCAGCAGATAGTCAACATTTTGCCCTGCCAGATTCGGAACTTCCGGCAGGTTGCTGACTCCGTTGTTGCCATGACAGTTGGCGCAAAAGGCAGCAATTCTGCGTCCCGCTTCCTGCGCCACCCGCAAGGTATGCGGATCAGAATTGATCTCCTTTAAGCGAGCGTCTGCCGCATAGGCGCTGCCGCCAGACCAGAACATGCCTGCCGCGGCAAGCAGCATGGCATAAAAAGAGAGGAGTCGGGTTTTCTGCATCTTGTCTTCCTTAAATTACATCTGAATGAAGTGTTCACGATAATGCTTCAATTCGTCAATAGATTCGTAGATATCAAGCAACGCCATATGCGCGCCCCGCTTCTGGAATTTTTTGTACACCTCCGGCTTCCAGCGTTTGCAGAGCTCCTTTAAGGTACTGACATCAAGGTTGCGATAATGAAACCAAGCCTCCAGTTTGGGCATGTACCGTGCCATAAAGCGGCGATCCTGGCAAATGGAATTGCCGCACATCGGCGAAATGTTGGGAGGCGCAAATTGTTGCACAAACAGAAGCGCCTCGGCTTCAACCTTTGATTCATCCTGACTGGAAGCGCGCACCCGCTCCAGCAGGCCGGAACGGCTGTGGGTTTTTCTATTCCATTCATCCATCCCCTCAAGCACCGCGTCTTCCTGATGGACAGCCCAGGCGGGCGACTCGGCCAGCACGGACAGACTGGCGTCTGTCACCACAACAGCAAGCTCAAGAATTCGGTCGCTATCAGGCATCAGTCCGGTCATTTCCATATCAAGCCAAACAAGGTTTGTTGCGTTACATACCATATAATCGTTGCTTCATGAAAACAATTATTCTCTCACAGCTTGCCTGAACGAAGAGCATGATTTGACGTTTCCGGCAATATTTTAGTACATTCGCATCCATGACTTCAGAGATTTTTACCGCCCTGACCGCCTCTGCGCTTATTTTTGGCCTGCTTGCCAAACTCTGGCTGAATCTGCGCCAGCAACGTTTCGTCACGGCTCGCCGGGGAGCCGTGCCGGAAGCCTTTGCCGGACAGATTGATCTCCCGGCGCACCAGAAGGCCGCCGACTATCTGTGCGCGCAAAGCAGATTGAACCGGGCAGACCTCGTGCTGGGCGCGATCCTGTTCCTTGTTCTGACCTGGGGCGGGCTGCTTGCCTGGCTCAACCATTTCTGGGAGGCGCAATTTTCCTCCACTCTCTGGCGTGGCGCGGTCTTGATCGCCAGCGTCGCCCTGCTCTCCATGCTGCTTGACCTGCCGCTGGCGGCCTACCGGAGTTTTTCTCTGGAAGCGCGTTTCGGCTTCAATCGCATGACCCCCAAACTCTTCTGTCAGGATTTGCTGAAAAACACCCTGCTCGCTATTCTGCTCGGCCTGCCGTTCCTTCTGCTGATTCTCTGGCTGATGACGGCGGCGGGCAATTTCTGGTGGTTTTATGCCTGGCTCGTCCTGGCAGGTTTCAATCTGCTAATGATGGTGATCTATCCGCTCTGGATCGCGCCCTGGTTCAACCGCTTTACTCCGTTGGCTCCCGGTGAAGCGCGTGAACGGATCGAACAACTGCTAAAGCGCGGCAATTTCAGCGCGCGCGCCATTTTCGTCATGGACGGTTCACGCCGTTCCACTCATGGGAACGCCTACTTCACCGGCTTTGGCAAATCCCGGCGGATCGTGTTTTTCGATACCCTGCTTGAGCGCCTGACTCCTCCGCAAATCGAAGCTGTGCTGGCGCACGAACTGGGGCATTTTCACCATCGCCATATCATCAAGCGAATCGCGTTGATTTTTGTTTTTTCCCTCGCTTTTTTCGCGCTTTTAGGACACCTGATGTACGCGCCCTGGTTCTTTGCGGCGCTGGGGGTTGGCGCGGAAAATACCGGCGACGCCGCGCTTGCCCTGCTGCTGTTTACACTGGTCGTACCCCTGTTTGCCTTTTTCTTCACGCCACTGTTCAGCCATCTTTCCCGCCGCGACGAGTTTCAGGCCGACGCTTACGCTGTTCGCATGAGCTCCGCTACGGCGCTCGTCGAGGCGCTGGTCAAACTATACAGGGACAACGCTTCCACCCTGACGCCTGATCCGCTCTATTCGCGCTTTTATGATTCCCATCCCCCGGCCTCCGAGCGCGTCGCCCGCCTCTTGTCCGCAGACCCAGCCAGCGCCTCCGCCTCTCGCTCTGACGCCGATACGCCGCTCCATGCCGTCTGAGCTTTTTTCCGGCCTTGTCGTTGCCGCGCACGGACGGCATTATCAGGTCATGCTCGCGGATGGTTCAGAGCTGCGCTGCTATTCACGCGGAAAAAAAAGCGACGTGGTTTGCGGTGACCGGGTAGAGGGGCAAAAACAGGGGCAGGATGTGGGAGTCATTGAGAGCATTCTGCCACGCCGCAATTTGTTTTATCGCTCCAATGTCGCAAGGCAAAAACTGATCGCCGCCAATGTCGACCTGGTTTTACTGGTTGTGGCGGTTATGCCTGCCTTTTCCGGCGAACTGATAGAACGTTGTCGCGTCGCCGCGCGTCAGCAGAATATGGATTGTCTGATTCTGCTCAACAAATGCGATCTTGCCGATGGCCTGCCCGCAGCGCGTAAGCAACTCTATCGCCTGGCGCATGAAGGCTGCGAGATCATGGAAATTTCCGCCCGCAACGCTATTGAGACCACCGCAAAACTCACGCCCATGCTGCGCGGCAAGGTGAGCCTCCTTGCGGGACAATCGGGCATGGGCAAATCCACGCTTATCAATGCCCTCGTCCCCAACGCGCGGGCAGCTACCGGAACCGTCTCGCTCGCGCTTGCCTCCGGCAAACACACCACGACGGCGGCGCGTCTCTATTTTTTGCCGCCTGCAAAAGAAACTCTGGCGGCAGGAAATGAAGGCGGCGCTCTGATTGACTCGCCCGGTTTACAGGCTTTCGGTCTTGCTCATCTTGCCTTTGCAGAACTGGAAGCCGCTTTCCCGGAATTTCAACCTTATCTGGGTTATTGCCGCTTCCGTGACTGCCGCCACCAGCAGGAACCCGGCTGCGCCCTTGCCCAGGCGGCAGAGAAAGGCGCATTTTCGCCTGAGCGTCTGCTGATCTTTCGCGCGTTAAGCGAATCCATCCGCTTTGCAACGCCCGCGACATCTGCCTTAAGGGGGAGACGCTCGCCCATCGTTCAAAGCTAACCGGCGCTACGCGACTTTATTGCACAACGTCCAGCGACCGAAGGGAGCGAGGTTTAGCACCCTGTTAGAGAATTTTTGATTTATAGTGCTTTCCGCAAATAAAAGGACGTAAGCCTAGCGACGAAAATAGTATCAACTGGACACTTTGTGTCCTTTTATCTACGAAAAGCACTATAATCCTAGACAGAAGGCAGAGACCCACGTGAGCGGGAGTCAAAGATGGATGTATCCGCTCGAACCAAAACTACTCTAGAGGTTATTGCGGAAACCATACAACATAGAGGAGATAGGCTCCGCCACTTAGCACGAATAGAGCCGTGCAGAGGGTTATTAGCCACATATGTAAGCTGTCTTCGAAGCGAAGTAGTAAGGTCAAGAGCAAGCCGACGATAACGAATGAAAAGCCTGCCGAAAGAAATATTGATCCGAAAGCTGCGCTGGTTGATGGTAATAGCAGATCAAAGAGCAGATTAATCACGACATAGATCGCAGCGAAAAGCCAAGGCTTTCTGAAGTAATCATTGGCTTTGGCCAGACCAATTAGAATCAGAAAGTTCACAAAACCCTCACTAAACGCTAGGCTTTGGCGGGCGCGGCGGCAACCATGACCTTGCAGGTCACAAGATCGTAATCTCCCCCGCGCTCCAGAACTTCAACCGGATGGGCTACGATACGCCGCCCGTTGAAATCAAACTCCAGAATATCGCCCATTTTTAACTCGCCGGACGGAAAGAAGAAACGCATAGGGCTTTTCGGGTCGTCATCCTGAAACCAGATGGCGGGAATGCCGGGCGGCAGCGACTTGTCGGAAGCGGCTCTGGCGCGTGTCTCCAGCGAAATGGGACGTTTGGACAGCGTTTCAATGCCGACCCGGATTTCCTGGTCTGACGCGCGCTGAACGCGGCGGATCAGGCCGATCACCCAGTTATCCGCCCCTTCGGGTTGCAGGACAATCAGGGCGCCGACCCGCACCCAGTCATTCTTGCGCTGTTTGATAATTGCGCCAAAGCCGCCGCGACTGACGTTCTCCACTATCCATTTTTCCAGCGGCAAGCCCATTGCTTTACCGCCGAATTCCGGCGAAGCGATAACAAAGCTGTTAACAAAGCCCGGCAGGACAGAAATGCTGTGGTTTACCCGATGGCGCTCATGTTGGCGCTGCGGCGGCGTAGCTGACCAATAGTTGGCCAGATGACGGGCAACGTTCAGGAAATCCTGAAGCTCGAATTTGTCATTACGGCAAATCTTGCCCGGAATCGCGCCGCTGCCTTCCGCTTCCTGTCGCATCCGTTGCAGGCGCGTCAGGGCGTCGCCCGGGCTGAAATAACGCAGGTTGGGAGAAGCCTTCGGCGGGTTGTTGATTCGGGAAGGCTCCTGTTCCGCGCCCAGATCAATCCAGTAAAGGCTGCGCTCGTCTTTCTCCGCCGACAAAACAAAACCCGGTACCAGTTGCACAATCAGCCGGTCGGCAATTTCCATTTCGCGCACATGCAGGGTGTTCAGGGAAGCAGCATGGAAAAGCAGGGTTCGCAAAAATTCATCATGGGGCGAAGAAATGCCGCCCGGCCCCGGATAAACCTGCAACTGCCTCTCGGCAAAAGCGTATTTTTCAGCGAGGGCATAAATGCTTCCAGTCCCTACCCAGAGTTGCAGCGGGATAGGCTGATAGTGAAAAGACTTCCATTTCAGACTCTCGCCGGCGGCAAGGAGAGCGCGGGAAATAATGCGCGGCAGGTGGGGGCGGAGTTTTTGCGCGCTTTTTCCCTCGCTGCCAACCACAGCGCTGGCGCAGATGCCATACTGATCTGCTACGCAGATCCAGAAATCATGCGCGAGCAGCCACAGACGCATTTCAACCGCCTTATTATGCGTCAGGTTACGCAGATATTCCTGGACTATCTGCCTGACGCAAGGCTGAACCGCCTCGTCCAGTTGGCTCACCACGGCAAAGCGAGCGACCGGATCAATGTTGTCAGGAATGGCATTGAGCTGTTCCAGAACCATATCCATAGCGCGTAATGGGTCTGTCGGCAAATCGGCAGCAAATTTCTGCACTTCGCCTGGTGTCAGGAAGGGCTTGCCGGCCTTTTCTTGGGATGCTGTATCAACCATGGTCTGCGCATACCGAAACCAGAATTTCAGAAATTGGAAGTATACTAGAACAATGTGTTCAAATTGACTTTTTAGCTTCTTCCATAACTTTCTCTCATGCAGCCTTATCTGGATTTAATGCGCCATACGTTGACGCATGGTCATGACAAGCAGGATCGCACCGGAACCGGCGCGCGCTCCGTTTTCGGCTGGCAAATGCGCTTCAATCTCGCAAATGGCTTTCCGCTCCTCACCACAAAAAAACTGCATCTGAAGTCCATCATCCATGAATTGCTCTGGTTTTTGCGGGGCGACACAAACATTGAGTACCTGAAAAAAAACGATGTCCGTATCTGGGACGAATGGGCCGATGCAAACGGCGACCTGGGGCCGGTTTATGGGCATCAATGGCGGCATTGGCCGACGCCGGGGGGCGGAGAAATAGATCAGATCGAGCGTCTGCTTCAGGGCTTAAAGGAGAACCCGGATTCCCGCCGCCATCTGGTAACGGCCTGGAATCCCGCCGACATTGAGCGAATGGCCTTACCCCCCTGTCACTGTCTCACCCAGTTTTACGTGGCCGAAAATCGCCTCTCCTGCCACCTTTATCAGCGTAGCGCGGATATTTTCCTCGGCGTGCCGTTCAACATCGCAAGCTATGCCCTCCTTACCCTGATGATCTCGCAAGTCGCGGGGTTTCAGCCCGGCGAGTTTGTGCACAGCTTTGGCGACGCGCATCTCTACCACAACCATCTGGAACAGGCGCGGCAGCAGTTGTCCCGCAATCCCCGTCCCCTGCCGTCCATGCGCTTAAACCCGGCGGCGCGTGACCTTTTTGCCTTTAGTTACGCTGATTTCACCCTGCTGGATTACGACCCGCACCCACACATTCCTGCCCCGATTGCCGTATAGACATGAATAGCCCGCCTGCCGCCACCCCGTTCAGCCTTGCCTGGCAAGCGCTCGCAGAACATGCCGCGCTGCTGAGACCTCGCCATCTGCGCGAATTGTTCGCCGAAGCGCCGGATAGATTTCTGGCTCTTTCGCTAACCTTGTCCGGCAAGGAGGGCAGTCTGTTACTGGATTTTTCCAAGCAACGAATCACTGCTGAAACGCTCTCCCTGCTCCACAATCTTGCCCGCGCCGCCGCAGTCGAAAGCTGGCGCGACCGGATGGCGGCAGGAGAAACCATCAACCATACCGAAGGCCGCGCCGCCATGCACATGGCGCTCCGCGCAAAGGAAGGCAACAGCGCAATCGCCCGTGAAGTAGCAAGCAATCTCGCCCGGATGAAAGCCTTGTGCGCTGCCCTGCACAGTCGGCAATGGCGAGGAATGAGCGGGGAATACATTACCGATGTCGTCAATCTTGGTATCGGTGGCTCTGACCTTGGGCCGCGCATGGCAACCCGCGCCCTTGCCGCTTTTCAGCACCCGGATATCCGGGTACATTTTGCCGCCAATATTGACGGCGCCGACCTTGCGCCCCTGCTTGCCCGCCTGAACCCCCGCTCTACGTTCTTCATTGTTACCAGCAAAACTTTCACCACCGAGGAGACCATCACCAACGCCCGCGCGGCGCGAGACTGGTTGAGCGCGCACCTGCCCGGCGGCGAATCTGAAAAAACCCTGCTTGCCCGGCATTTTATCGCGGTCACCAGCAACAGGGCGGCGGCGGAAACATTCGGTATTCCCTCCGGGCAAATTTTCACCTTCAGCGACTGGGCAGGCGGACGCTTTTCCCTTTGGTCGCCTGTCGGCCTTGCCATTGCGCTGGCAACCGGTTTTTCCAACTTCGAGGCGCTGCTTGCCGGGGCGCATGCGCTGGATCAGCATTTCCTGACCGCGCCGCTGCCGGAAAACCTGCCTATTACCCTGGCGCTCATGTATGTCTGGAACGTCAATTTCATCGGCGCTGCCAGTCACGCCATTATTCCCTACAGCCAGTCGCTTGAATTGTTCCCCGCCTACCTGCAACAACTGGAGATGGAAAGTCTGGGCAAATCCGTAGACCGCCAGGGTTTGCCGCTCGCGCACAAAAGTTGCCCGATTATCTGGGGCAGCCCCGGCACTTTGGGACAACATTCTTTTTCCCAGTTGCTGCATCAGGGCGGGCAGCCTATTCCCTGCGATTTCATTCTCCTGGAGCACGCCGATTTTCCGCTGCCGGGGCATCATGCTCGTCTGGTTGCCAACGCGCTGGCGCAATCAGCCGCGCTTGCGTTCGGACAAACCCTTGCTGAAGCCAAAGCCGCCGACATTCCCGATTCACTCCTGCCGTATCGCGTTTTTCCCGGCAATCAACCTTCAACTACCCTGTTGCTCGAACGCCTGACCCCCTACACATTAGGACAATTACTGGCGCTCTATGAACACAAGGTTTTCGCCGTCGGCGCGCTGTGGAACCTCAACATCTTTGACCAATGGGGAGTTGAATTGGGGAAAAACATGGCCAAAAAACTCCAGCCATTTCTGGAAGCAGAGGCGCATCTGTCGGATAACGACGGGCTGGATGCTTCTACACGCGGTCTGATTGCGGCGTTTACAAAATGAGCCTTCGCCTTTCCCTGATTGCCGCCCTTGCCTACGGACGGGTAATCGGCGCGGCCAATCACCTGCCCTGGCATTTGCCGGAAGACCTCCGCCGCTTTCGGGAATTGGCCTGGGGACACTGTATTCTCATGGGACATATGGCGTAAGGAACGCTGCAATGGACTTTTTCAAAGCTCAGGAACAGGCACGGAAGAACACCCGCTGGCTGGTGGTTTTGTTTGGTCTGGCGGTGATGAGCACAATCGTTGCGTTTTATGTGTTGCCTGTATTGCTGCGCTTTCCCGCAAATCCAGGAACACTAGCATTTATGTTTTGGCAAATTATGCCTCCCTTGTTGTTCTGTGTCATAATATCCATTATGTATGACCAATGGAAGACCAGCAAATTTAAGTTTGCTAAATGGTCCATTTTGTGTTCATTGCTTATCTCTTGTGCTTTAGCATTCTATGTAATGACTTTTTCGGAAGACATATCTCGCGTTTCGCTTTTGGATGGCTGGCGATTCCTCTGGACTGCCCTGATCGTGAGTGGAGTCATTGGATTGGCTGCCCTCTACAAGATAAGGGACATCTCCCACAACGGCGGCACGCTAATTGCGGAGCAACTTGGTGGACGCATGATTATGCGAGATACTTCAAACCCGGCGGAAAGGCGTTGCTTGAATGTGATTGATGAAATGTCCATTGCCGCAGGCATCCCTGCGCCGGTAGCCTTTGTGCTCGATAATGAGCCTGGGTTGAACGCCTTTGCCGCCGGACTTTCCATGCACGATAGCGTGATTGGCGTGACCCGTGGTCTTTTGGAAGCCATGAACCGGGATGAGTTACAAGGTATCGTCGCGCACGAAATCAGCCATATCGTCAATGGTGACAGCCGCTTGAACCTCAAACTGATCGGCTTCTTAAATGGCATCTACTTCTTTTCTCTTCTTGGATCAATACTTATTTGCAAACCTGAAAAAAATATACCCGAAGAAAATCTTCCCGAAGAAAATCTTACTCCACCTCCAATGTTCATCTTTAACATCTATTTTGGCTACTTATTGTACATAATTGGCTCTGTCGGCTTATTTTTCGGACGTTTACTTCAGGCAACCATTTCCCGCGAGCGTGAATATCTGGCCGATGCCGCCGCAGTGCAGTTCACCCGCAATCCAGCCGGTTTGATTTCCGCTCTCACAAAATTGCATACCCTGGGTTCCAGGATACAGCACCCGGAAGCGATGGTTGCCAGCCACCTTTTTTTTGGCGCAAGCGACACATCCGTTATGGCTTCCTTGTTCGCAACTCATCCACCACTAACCAAACGCATTGTCCGTCTTGGCGGTGATGGGGTATTGCCAACTCCCATCGCCAAACTGCCAAAACATGACAAAGAAACCATCCGGCATCCTGCCATCTCTGCCTTGACGGACAACAGTCTGCCGGAAGGAATACATCTCGAAAGTCTTGGCTACGCCCAGGCACTGCTCGCCAGTGTGCCGGGAGCCTTGCTGGAACAAGCGCAAAACCTGCTTGCCAGTCTGCCGGAAGCCTTGCAGGAACAGGCGCATCACATCTCTGGCGCAATCGGAATTCTTGCCGGATTACTCTTTTCCAAACAGACTGACATTAGGGCACGACAGGAAAAACTGATTCCATCCTACTCGTCTCCTGTCGCCCAGGAACTTTACCAATGGCTTGCCGAACAACCGGAACATGGAGCGCATTATCGCCTCGTCTGGTTTGATCTTGCCTTGCCTGCTCTGCGCGAAGCTAAAGAAGTCGAACGGCAACAACTGCTCATTCTGGCAAAAAACCTGATTCGTGCCGACGGGCGGGTCAGTCCCACGGAGTTTGCTCTCTATAGCCTTCTACGCGGCGCTTTGTTGCAGCCTTCTGAACGCCGGGTCAAACGCCGTGAATTGCGTCTGGAACAGTTGGACAAGGATATTTCCGACCTGCTCGCGCTTCTTGCCTATGCCGGACATGATGATGTAGACGCAGCCGAAGCAGCCTATCAAGCGGCGATAGAAAACTCTCCTGCCAGCACACAGCATCCCTTACCGGCAAAGAACGAACTTTCCCTGAACAAGATTTCCGATGCGCTCTCCCACCTTGCCCTGTCCGCGCCGCTGTACCGGAAAAAACTGCTGGATGCCTGCGCGGTTGCCGTCCAACACGACGGCAGGATCACCCCGGTGGAAAACGAACTTCTCCGTGCCTTCGCCCAAAGCCTCGACTGCCCCGCGCCGATGTTGGACGCATGGCAGCAAGCCGCGTAGCAGACCTCTCCTATGCCCTTAAATCAAAACCGCCCCAGACTTTCCCTGATTGCCGCCTTAGCCCGAGGGCGGGTAATCGGCGCGGCCAATCGCCTGCCCTGGCATTTGCCGGAAGACCTCTGTCGCTTTCGGGAATTGACCTGGGGACATTGTGTCCTCATGGGACGCAAGACCTGGGAATCATTGCCCGAAAAATTCCGCCCCCTGCCGGGACGGCGTAACTTCGTACTCAGCCGCCAGCCGGGTTACATCGCCCCCGGCGCGGAATTATTCTCCTCAATCCCGGACGCTCTGGAGAAAATCGCACAAGTGAGTAAATTTTACACCCCCTCTCCCGGCCTTCGGCCACCCTCTCCCACAAGTGGGAGAGGGGACGACATTGCCGTCTGCAAGACCTCCCCTCTCCCACTTGTGGGAGAGGGGTCGGGGGAGAGGGCTACTTCGCCAGCTTCCGGCTCGGATAAACAGTGTACGCACTTAAACTGCCCTAAGACACAGGAAGTGTTCGTAATCGGCGGGGAGCAAATCTACCGCGCGGCCCTGCCGTTCGCCCAACGTCTTCTGCTTACCGAAATCAATCTGGATGTTGCGGGTGATGCCTGGTTTCCCGCCTTTTCCGAAAATGAATGGCAGGAAATCCAGCGTGAACAACGGGTAAGCGAATCCGGCATTGCCTTTGCTTTTGTCACCTATGCACGAAACGCCGCCTGACACCATTGCCGCCATTGCCACGCCTGCCGGGCGCGGGGGGGTGGGCATCGTTCGAGTTTCCGGCGGTAATCTGGTGGCCTTTGTCGTCGCGCTGACCGGCGGGACGCTGACGCCGCGCCGCGCCGCGTGCGCCGATTTCAAGGCGAGCGACGGCAGTCTTATTGACAGCGGCCTGACCCTCTATTTTCCCGCCCCGGCCTCTTTTACCGGCGAAGACGTGCTGGAACTGCACGGTCACGGCGGCCCGGTCGTCATGGGCCTGCTGCTTGCCCGTTGCCTTGAACTCGGCGCGCGCCTGGCCGAACCGGGAGAATTCACCCGCCGCGCTTTCCTGAACGGCAAACTCGACCTCGCCCAGGCCGAAGCCGTTGCCGACCTTATCGACGCTTCCACCGCCGCCGCCGCCAAAAGCGCCGCGCGTTCCCTCACGGGCGAGTTTTCCCGCGCTGTATATGCGCTGGTGGAGGAACTGACCGATTTGCGCCTGCTCGTTGAAGCCACACTCGATTTTCCCGAGGAGGAGATCGACTTTCTCCGGCAGGCCGACGCCTTCAACCGCGTCATTCGCCTCGATGCGCGTCTGCGGGAAGTGCACGCCGGGGCGAAGCGGGGCAAGCTGTTACAGGCCGGGTTGCGTGTCGTGCTGATCGGTCAGCCCAACGTCGGCAAATCCTCGTTGCTGAATCTGCTTTCCGGCGATGAACTTGCCATCGTCACCCCCATTCCCGGCACGACGCGCGACGCGCTCAAGTCCTCGATTCAAATCCACGGCATCCCGTTGCACATCATCGACACCGCTGGACTACGCGAAGCCGGAGATGAAGTCGAAAAAATCGGCATCGCCCGCACCTGGAAAGCCGTCTCCGAGGCCGATCTCGCGCTGTTTCTGGTTGACGCCCGCGCCGACCTGACCCCGGATGATCGCGCCATTCTGGAAAAGCTGCCGGAAGGATTACCTCGTGTTGTTGTGAGAAACAAGATTGATTTGACATCCGAAGCGCCGAAAAGTTATTCGCAGGGTATCGGCGGCGTGGAAGGCATGGTAATTTCCCTCTCCGCCAAAACCGGACAGGGCTTGGAATTGCTGGAGACCACCTTGCTGGAAATCGCCGGTTGGCAGGACGCAGAAGACACATTCGTTGCCCGTGAACGTCACTTGCAGGCCATTGACGCTGGTGCGAAGCACCTTGCGCTGGCCCGCACCGAGCTTGAAAACCCTTTGCCTGCACTTGAACTCTTTGCCGAAAACCTGCGCCTCGCGCAAAATTCCCTCTCGGAGATCACCGGCGAATTTACCCCGGACGATCTGTTGGGCGAGATTTTTGGCCGGTTTTGTATTGGGAAGTAGTGTGACGTTTTTTAATTGAGCTTCCCTCGGTTTTTCGTCTGCCAAAGTGTGGTTTTCATACTACCAGTCTTTCCTGATGCTGTGTTCTGAACCAGTTCTCCAGAAATTGAACAGGTGAGATATAACCAAGCGTCGAATGTTGTCGTTTCCGGTTGTAGAAGACCTCAATATATTCAAAGGCGGCATCATTGATCCCGGCTTGCGTGGCGTAGCGAACATCATGCACCCACTCATTCTTGAAGCTGTTGAACCAACTCTTGGTTGGCGCATTATAGTGCTTTCCGTAAATAAAGCTACTCTCAGGAGCTTTACTCACTTCTCCCAGTCACGGCACAAAAGTCATTTTATTTGCGGGAAGCACTATATCCCAGCAGTTCCCTTTCCGACTTATCGAGCAAATTATCCCGTAACTCCTGAGCCTTTCCTAGAAGGCATGGCTGGCATACTGACTGCCCCGGTCAAAGTGATGCATCAAACCCGCTACCGGACGCTTCCTGAACCAGGCCATGGTCAGCGCATCCGTTACGATGTCCGCCGTCATGTGCGGCTTCAACGACCAGCCGACAACTTCACGGTTGAACAGGTCGAGCACGACCGCAAGATAGAGCCAGCCTTCATCCGCCCACAGATAGGTGATGTCCGATGCCCAGACTTGATTTGGCGCCATCGGTGTGAAATTTCTGGCAAGCGGGTTTTCTGCCACAGGCAGATCGTGTTTCGAGTCCGTCGTGACACGGTAGCGCCGCTTGTGACGGGCGTTAATTCCGTTGTCACGCATCAGCCCCTCTACCCGTGCCTTGCTCGCCGAGAAGCCTCTGGCACGCAATTCACGCACCATGCGCGGACTACCATAGGCGCCCTTGGACTCAGCATGGATGGCGCGGATCAGAGCCAACATCCGGCTGTCGGTCAATCGCTTTCGATCCGCCTTGCCCTCACGCTTCCAGGTGCGATAGCCACTGATGCTTACATCAAGCACGTCACACATCTCAATCAGGGAAAACGCTTTGTCATTCTCGGCAATCCAGGCGTACTTCACAGAACATCCCTTGCGAAGTACGCCGTCGCTTTTTTTAATATTTCGTTCTCCCGCTTCAGTGCTTATCCGTAAATAGCTGTTTCCTGTCGCCAGCAGATCAGCGCCGCTGCCAGTGACAGCAAAGCCTCAAAGGAAGCGGCAGATTTCTCATAACGTACCATGAGTTTGCGAAAGCGATTGAGCCAACTGTGACTTCGTTCGACGA
>WRKX01000018.1 GCA_009777925.1 Betaproteobacteria bacterium
CCCTTTCGGGCCAGGCTTGCCGGGCTTATGATCTGGCGGATGCTTCAACCAGTCAAACACGCTCTGCCGAGAAATACCAAACCTCCGGGCAGCCTCTGCTGCCACCATTGGTCACAAAATCCAAAACCAGGCAACGAAAATCTTTGCTATAAGCCATGTCCGGAACCTCCAAAAATCATGCGACAACTTCAGTAAGGCAAAATGAACAACAACTATACAATTGTACTAACAAAAGTAAATTTATTCGCGGAAAGCACTATAAACTAAAATCGCGTCAGGGCGTGCAGCCAACAGGTTTTGCCCAAATCATGGCGGGATGATCCCCAAAAAACTCAATCGTTGCCTGGATCGGTGACAAAACCGATACGTGATAGGCCCTGCCGCGCCAGCATTGACAGTGTCCGCGCCATTTCTCCATAGGGCACGGCGTCGTCGCCCTTGAGGTGGATTTCGGTCATCGGGGCATCGGCAGCGATTTGAGCGGCGTGCCGTTCCAGTTCCGAGGCCGTGACCGGCTGGCCGTTCCAGTAAAGTTGCCCGTCGCGTTGCACGGCCACTTCGATGTGCCCTATCTGGCTGATATTGGGCTGGCTCGCGGCCTGCGGGAGTTCGAGCTTGACTGCGTGGGTGAATAAAGGGGCGGTGATGATAAATATCACCAGCAATACCAGCATGACGTCGATCAGCGGAATCATGTTGATCTCGGTCATCGGGCGGGCGGTAGAACCCAATGTTCCAAGCGCCATCATGCACCTCCGGCAACGCGCACAGCGCGTATCTGGGTATGGGCGTGACGTTCCAGTGGAGCGCCCGTCACGGCAAGGATCAGCAGATCGTGGCCGAAGGCGTCGAGCCGGGACAGGACGACGCGGTTGCGCCGAACCAGCGCGTTGTATCCGAGCACCGCAGGGATGGCGACGACAAGACCAATGGCGGTCATGATAAGCGCCTCGCCGACAGGGCCTGCGATCTTGTCGAGCGTGCCCTGACCGGATAGTCCAATGGCAATCAGGGCGTGGTAGATGCCCCAGACCGTGCCGAACAGCCCTACGAATGGCGCCGTCGATCCTATCGAGGCCAGCATGGTCAGGCCGCGTTCGAGTCGCTCGGCTTCCTCTTCGATGCACTGGCGCAATGAACGAATGAGGAATTCGGATAATCCCCCCGCAGCGTTGAGATGACTGGCGTCGTAGGCGGCGTAATGCCGGGTCGCATCGATGGCACTGCGCGTGAGCCGGGAATAAGGCTCGTCCTGTTCCGCGTTCTTTATCAACTCGGCAAAGGAGTTGATCCGCTGAAACCGAGCCATGAAGGCTTTGCTGCGGCGTTTGAGCTGCCAGTGGACAATCAGGCGGTCGGTGATGATCCCCCAGGTCAGCAGGGAGGCAATCAGCATCAGAACGAGGATGAACCGTGCAACGGTGTCTGTCTGGGCAAGGAAATGGGAAAGACCAAGGGCGGAATCGTTCATGGGAAAACTCACATTACAAAAGAGATGGGAATCAGCACCCAGGCCGCGACATGCTCGCTCCCCCGTCGGGCGGGCACGAAACGCCATCCGAGAACCGCGTCGCGCGCGGCGCTGTCCAGGCGTTCGAAGCCGGAGGATTTGTTGATTTCGATGCGCTCGGCACGCCCGCTGGCGGATACGTAGACGCGCAACAGCACGCGCCCGGTTTCACCGCGCCGACGGGAGAGCTGCGGATAGGCCGGACGCGGATTCTCCAGGTAGTCGGCATTGAATATGGGCGCCGTCAGCGTGCCGTTGGTTGAACCGCCCGCCGGTGTCGATGCCTCAGCGGAACCCAATCCCGCCGCGGCAGGATCGCTTTGAGGCAAATCGGCGGACGATTGCGCCACCTCATAGGAGGGAGCGGGCGCAGCTTCATTGACGGGCTCGGCGGCAAGCAGCGGTTTCGGCGCTTCGGGGGCGGGTCGCCTTTGCGTCGGCTTGTGCGGTGTTTTCTTTGGAGGCTTGGATTTTTTCGGCGGCGGTGGGGGCGCCGTTGGCCGTTCTTCCGGAGAGGGCTGCGCATGCAACCCCGACAAGTCGACCAGGGGTTGCGGCGGAATCAGGCTGGCCTGAATCACTTTGGGAATGATCGGCGGGAGCGGCGGCGATGCCCGCAAGGCGGCCCCAAGCACCGCGGCGTGCACCAGCCCAACACTGAGCCAGTGCACGCTTATCCGCACCCAACGATATTGAATAGTCATGTCTCGGATGAAAGACGCAAGGTGACGCGCTCTACCGTTTTGTCGAAAAAGTGATAGCCGGAGCCGCCTTCGGCCAGCAGGCCGAGCAATTCGTCCGGGGCTTTGACGCGCGTCCCCCCGATGATCGTGACGTTGCGCCGGGCGAAGGGTCCGGCGATCAGGGTCGTGGTCGGGCCGATGATGGCCGATTGGGTCTCCGGTCGCAGCTGCTGCAACAAGCCGTCGAGCGTGTCGTTGATGAGGGTCGTGCCGGTTGTGATGAAGACATCCACGAACGGCAGTACCTCTGCGGCCCGCTCGGCGGGCACGTAGTAAGGCAGTTCCTCCGGCTTGAGAGTGGTCGGGTCGAGTTCGAGCACTTTGAAGGGCTGGTTGCGTCGACGCAGTTCGCGCAGGTAGGGCGGAAACGCGCCCACCAGTGCGACGGACTGACCGGGTTCGAGCTTGAGCGCATCGAAAGCGTCGCCTTCGAGCGGTTCGGTATCGGC
Organism: Betaproteobacteria bacterium; assembly: GCA_009777925.1. Lineage (GTDB taxonomy): Bacteria > Pseudomonadota > Gammaproteobacteria > Burkholderiales > Rhodocyclaceae > Azovibrio. Next base: position 2,703 of record WRKX01000018.1, read on the forward strand.
GGGCGGGCCATCGCGCAGCCAGAGCGTTTCGGCTACCGCATTGAGGGTGGCGATCGCCAGCCCCCGACGCAGTCCTTGCGGGCGGCGAAGGTCTTCCAGAACCTGTTTCACGCCAAGACCCGATATTTTTCCGGGAGTCGGCATGGCGTTGGCGGAACTGGGACAGCATACGGCTTCGGGCACGGTTTTGACCGGCGTTGCACACATCCCGCCAGCGCCGTTACTCAGTTTGACGCCGGTAAAAAAGATGCCGAGCACGGCGCGTTCCAGTTTCAGCGTCTCGATCTCCGGGCCGAGCCGCTCGAGCGCGGCGGCGCGCAGATCGGACAACAAGGTGTTCGGGCGTGAGACATCTCCTGTATTTTCCATGACATCCGCCTCAGCACTCGTTTAGACGTTGAGCAAAATGCAGTTTGGTGTTGCCGTATTCACCGGCCAGTTCTCCCCTTTCCACGCCGGTCAACCCCGCGCCTTCCAACCGCTGACCGAATTTTTCGATCCCGCAAAGCGGGTGGCAATCGGTCAGCACGGCCTTGTCGAGGTCGCGTAACCCTCCCGGCGCGGTTTCGCAGGCTTGCAGGCAAAACCAATGGGCCGTGCACAGTTCGCCGCCGGGCGCGAGGCGGCTGGCAAAGGAAGCCAGAACGGAGTCGAGTGACTTGCGCACGTGAAAGGGGTAGAGACTGTGGAACACCACCGCGTAATCGAACTGATCATCGGTTGACGGATCGGCCGGTGTACCCGGCAGGACGCGGCAGCGGTCGATGACGCCGCAAGCCTCAAGCGTGTGCTGCGTACAAGGCAGCGCATCCAGCGGAACGACGACCGTGGCGCGCACCTCCGGCCAGCCTTGACACAGCATGGCGGCGAGCAATCCATTGCTGCCGTCGAAACAAAGCAGCGTGCGCGGATTGCAATCATCGCGCCGATTCTTCAGGCAGGCTGCAAGGCGACGTGCCTCGTCGAAGAAGGGATGCTGTGTCGGCGGATACGATTTCGGTTGCGTGGAAGGAACCCATCCCTGGGACAGGAAACTACTCAGATCGGCCCAACCGCAGAAGGGGGAGAGCAGTTCTTCGAGTTCGGAGGCCTTGTACCATGGGCTGTCTGCGAGCAATACACTTCGCATATCGTCAACCAAACGGTAGAGACCGTCCCGAGACGTCAGCAGGCCGATATCTTCCAATGACTGCAAGAATCCGCCCAGATGCTGGCCGCGCAGATTCAACGCAGTGGCGATGTTCTGCTTGTTTGCCGGGCCGTTGCGTTCCAGCCAGTCGAAAAGCCCGCTGTCGTATCCGGCCAGCAAGACATGGAAGGCTTTGAAGCCATCCACGATACGGCGTATTGAAGCGGCTGCCGGAGGCGTTTCAAGCCCGAAAAGCCCCGTTTTTTTGCATATCATGTCCATTGTGTCCCCGTGAGTCGATGGTTGAGAATTCGTCGCCCCTTGCAGGGGAGACGGTTCGGAGAAGCGCGGCGACTTAACCATTGCCTCCTCCCGCAATAATTTCGTCGATCTTCTGATCGCTCATGTCGTAGGCAAAAAAGGTCTTGTAGAAATACTTGATTTCCTTGACCAACTGTTCTTTTGGCATAAGCTCCGGATACAGTTTATGCATCATCCAGCATGCGGCTATCGGCGCTTCTACGTTAACTCCGCTCCACATGTGCCCGACGACCGGCGCGATAACGATGGCATTGTTTTTAACGGCGCGAACATTCTTGAAAAGCGGATTCTTTTTCAGTTCTTCAGCCGTTTTGCGGTTCGTGAGAAAGATCACTTCAGGATCCCACTTCAGCAGTTCTTCGATGTCGTATTCGCGCCGTCCTTCGGAATGAATGTCACGGGTTACGCTGTCAGCGGCAATCGCTTCCAACCACGCCTCCGTCAAATTTCCCGGAACGCGGAACTGCAATTGCATTTGCGTGCCGAATAAAACCGTCCGTCTTTTGGATGGAGGAATAGACTTGCCAAGCGCCGTAAGGCGTTCCTTTGTCTCAGTAAAATAACGGATATAGGTTGCAGCCCGCTCCTGCTGGTGAAGCACCTCGCCCATCATGGTGACGGAATCCATCATTCGCTCAACCGTGCTCCAGTCCACGAAAACGGTGGGTATCCCTACCCTGTCGAGCGTTTCAAGAATGGTTCGGGAATTGGTAATGCACACATCGGGATCGGCTTCCAGGATATTTTCGATCAGCAATTCATGGTTGGGCGACTGAAAATGCGGCCCCCTAGCAATCTGTGGCGCGAATTCAAGATGCATTTTCCAGCGGCCATAAATATCATGAAATTTCGTGGGCTGGTTGTAGATCAGCTTACCTGCGCCCAGGGATTCGACGAAGGTGTTCATCATGGGTACCGAACCGAGCGTGCCGATGCGTTTTATCTCCTGACGCAGCTTCACTGTGCGTCCGGCCATGTCGACGACTTCTCGTGTCGGAAGCGCCGATGCGGTCTGCGCGGATGTGTTTTTGGAACGCGCCTCTTGAGCTTGCAGTTCCGCGCACCCGAAAGCGAGGCCAATAAAAGCCAAAACCGGAATAACGAGAGCAGGTTTCATGATGGCTCCTGTATTATCAAGACGGCGTGCTATCCAGAATCGGAATGCAAACTTTGACGTTTTTACCGGCGGAAATAACGGAAGTGCTGGAGACGACCGCATGTAATCCGTACAACCCCGTCAAGTTGTCATCGGTAATCACCTCATCGGAACGGCCACAGGCAAAAACGCTGCCGTTCTTAATCATGACCACCTGATCGGCAATCAGAAAAGCCTGATCCGGTGAATGCGTGGTCAGAAGAACAGTATTTCCCTGCTGGGCCAGTTTCTTGATGAGCTTCAACGTGCGCGCCTGATTGAAAAAATCGAGGCTGGACGTGGGTTCGTCCAGAATCAGCAGGCTCGCCCTTTGTGCGAGCGCCCGGGCGATGATGACAAGCTGTTTTTCTCCGCCGGACAGTTGTTGAAAATACCGTTGCGCGAGATCGGTAATGCCCATTTCCTCGAGCGTCGCCTCCACCTCCCGATGATCCTTCGCGGTAGGCGAACTGCCGAAGCCCAGGTGCGGCAAACGTCCCATCATGACCGCCTCCTGAACCGTGTAAGGAAAATTCAGCGCCGAAGATTGCGGCACATAGGAAATCATCTTTGCGCGCTTTTTCGCCGAAACGCCCAGGAGATTCTCGCCCAATAGTTGCGCTTCGCCGCTGCTCGGACGCAGCAGACCCAGGAGACATTTCAGAAGCGTTGTTTTCCCCGTGCCATTGGAACCCAGCAGACAAAGCACTTCGCCTTTGCGCAACGAAAACGAAACATCTTTCAGGATTTCCTTTTCCGGCCGATAATGAAAACCGATATTGCGCACTGAAAGCATTACAGCCACCCTCTGCGAATACGTGTCAGGAACAAAACGAATATCGGCGCGCCGATCAATGAAGTCATCACCCCCAGCGGCAGGTCTACACCGGGGATTCCCCGAATAATGTTGTCGATCAACAAAAGGCAAAGTCCGCCCAAGCCGAAAGAAGCGGCGATCAAACGCGGGTAACTGGCGCCGACCAGAATACGCGCCATATGGGGAATGACCAGCCCGACCCATCCGACGATGCCGGTAATGCACACGGAAATCGCGGTCATCAACGTGGCAGAAAAAATGACAACGCTCTTGACCAGACGAACATTGACGCCCAGTGTCGTCGCCTCCTCCTCCCCTGCCGACAGCGCGTTGATCTGATAACGGAAAATAAAAAGAAGGAAAAGAGAGCACAGCAACGCAGGGAGCATCACCAGGATGTCTCGCGTCGAGCCGCGCCCAAGACTACCCATCAACCAGAAAGTAATGGCAGGCAGAGCGTTATCGGTATCGGCCAGCAATTTCAGAACCGAAAGCAGCGCGCCGAACAGGCTCGATATAATGATTCCGGCCAGGATCATCACCGTCAATTCATGTCGGCCAAACAGCCAGGCAATCATGTAAGCGGCCAGAACGGCAATCAACCCAAAGAAGAAGGCGTAAAACTGAATCTGCCACCAGGTTTCATTATGGAGCATTGCCAATGCCGCGCCGAAACTGGCGCCAGCGGAGACGCCGAGAATCGTCGGGGAAACCATCGGATTTTTGAACAGAGTCTGGTATGAAGCGCCGGATACCGACAATGCGCCGCCGACGAGAATGGCAAGAAAGATACGGGGAAATCGCACGTCCAGTAATACGGTTTCCAGCGTCGCATCCCAGTAAGGGGCGACCCCATTCAGTTTGGACAGAAAAATATCCAAAATGAGCGATGTCGACAGATCGTATCGGCCAATACTCAGCGAAAAAATACAGAGAACGACCAGCCCAAGGTACAGCAAGCCAAGGCGAGCATAAAATTGTCCTATCGTCATGGTTTGCGTTGACCTTTCATCTCATATCTGAAGGGAGTATGCTTTCCTGGCTGCCTTAAAATTTATACGCTACGCCAAGGTAAATACTCCGCCCCGGATGCAGGACGGTCGTTCCGGCAATTGGACTATGGGTGTAGGTATATTTCTTGTTTAAGAGATTTGTCACCCTAAGATTGAGGTCAAGCCCTTTATCGCCGGTGAATTTGTACAAAGGCTGGGTAAGCGAAAAGCTGGCAACTGTAAATTTGCCATAGGTGTTTGCCCAGCTACTCGGATTGAAGACGATTCCCGAAGTATTGCCGCTCCCCGACAAAACCCTGCCGTAATAGAAGAAGTTTAAGTTAGCTGTCGTGCCCCAATTAAAATGACGGAAACGGAGGCCAAAACTTGCGGTTTTGTCAGGCAGGGGCGCAAATTGATTTGTGATAGGCTGCCATTCCCCGACGGGGCCAACGAACCCATGTCTAAAGAGTTCTCTGCGCTTGTCCATGTATACCAGATTCACATACGGGCGCAGCTCAAAATCCTTAATGCCGACATAATGCGCCACATCAATGCTGCCGCCGACCTCAATGCCAGACTGTATACGCTCATCGGCCCCCAGAACGGAATTCCCAAGGGAGCCGCCGGGAACGGCAGGGTTTGGAATCTGGCGAGTCGCCATATGATTCTTGTGCTTGCTATAGAAGTAGCTGACCGAGAGGTTGGCATGAGTTCGGTTAATATCGAAACCGATTTCATAGTTATCCGATTTCTCGGCGTCCAGCAGCGGATAGCCCGCCGTGCCATAACCTTCCGATTGCGTGCTTGCAAACAACTGCCGCCCACTGGGAGCGCGAAAGCCCCTGACGTAATTAGCGCGGAATTTCAACCATTCGACTGGAAGGTAAGTGACGCCAACAGTGGGCGAAACGGAATTGTAAGTGCGCCTGGTTGGCATATTCTCATAGACGTTATCGCCGTACCAGGCCCACTGAGGCGACGAGGTAGCGAAGCCGGGCGTGCCGGGAGGATTCCACCACGGCTCATCGCCGGTAAAATTATCTTTGGAGCGGTCATGCTGCCATCGCAGGCCGCCGGTAAGATTCAGCTTTTTTTCAAGCAGCTTCAATGTAGCCAGCGCGGACACGCCCATGATTTCCGTAGTGTTTTGCAATTGCATGGGAGAACCTATCGGGAACTTTTGACTGGGGCCGGCGGAATTGTGGGTTTTGTATTTGATGTAATCCGCGCCCACAAAAACATCTACCAGGTCGCCTGTGTAATCCAGCCCCGTCTTGAATTGGTTGGTGTCAATCTTGTTTCCCTGGCAGTATTGTTCGCCTCTTTCACAGCGAACGTCGGTCATTTGGTAGTATTTGTCCTGGCCGACAGAGAAGGCGACATTCCACTTAAAGCGTTTATCGGAGGTGGAGCCTTCATAAGTGAGCGCCCCAAGTTGCGATCTGCGATCCGTAACGGCAGGGTCTTCCAGCCTTCCTTCTTCCGCATTCCAGTACCGGGGTCTCCTCGCGTCGTCAACATCGTAGTAATAATATTCAACGCCAAACCTGTGGTTGCCGTCGGGTAAGGTATAGCCAAGATTGGTATTGAATGCGTTAATTGCGTCAATTCTTGAGTTCTTTACTGTTTTACCTCTGCCATCCTTGTAATCACCGATGCTTTCGTACATGTAGGAAAAGGAATAATCAAAGCCGGATGATGCGCCATGGAGCGCCAGTTGCCCTTTTTTGTTGTTAAAGCTGCCGCCGCCCACTTCCACCGAACCGGATAAAGCCTCGCCCTGGCCGCGTTTGGTCACGATATTGACAATGCCGCCGGGCGAGCCTACCGAGTATTTCAGCATCTCCGGGCCGCGAATAATCTCGATGCGTTCAACGTTGTTAAGCGCAAGCTGGCGGATGTTATTAACGCCGGAGCGCCGCCCGTTAATCAGGAAAAGAAGGCGGGAACTGGATTCATTCCAGTGGTGGCCTGTATCATAGCCCCGCAAGGTAACTTCGGTTGTACTATACGCCGTGGCGCTCGGCAGTACGGCAAACCCCATTTGCTGCAAAAAATCATTGAGCGTTTCCGCCGTGGAATTTTGAATTTCGGCTTCTTCGTATACAACCTTGTGCCCGGAAACGATTCTCTCGGCTGGCGTGAAGCCTTCTTCCACCGCAGTCACCACAACTTCAGGCAGCGGATGCGCTTCATCATCGGCAATGGCTGCCAAAGGTAAAAGAAGCACTGGAATAAAAAAACCGTAACGCATTTTTTTGCCTCACTAGAGTGGTTTTTGTTCAATCATGTACAGGACAGGAATCCAAAAAAACATATGGGGTACGCTTGCGAAGTTCAGCGTTTGCCTGATTGCAACGCTCGCAATGACTAATGACCTGGTAAAGCATATTTCGGTAAACATTTGAATTAAAGATGCGCTAAAAATTGTACGATACGCCCAGGTAGAAATTCCGCCCTGGGAACAGAACATCCGCCGCATTGGCGCTGTATTTGTACTTCTTGTCAAAGAGATTATTTACGCGCAGTTTAAGCACAAGGTCTCTGTCGCCACTGAACTTATAAAGAGGTTGCGTAATCGCAAGATTGGCAATAGTAAATTTGCCGTAAGTCAACCATAAATTCGGATCGTAATTGCCCGGGCCTGACCCTGTCCAGGTCTTGCCAACATAAAAGAAATTCAGGTTAACATGCGTGCCCCAGCCAAAATGACGGAAACGAACGCCGTAACTTGCGCTTTGTTTTGGAATACCATTGATTTGCGCCCATTGGCCGGCATAACTGGGGACAGGCAGTTGGGTTCCATCGAATCCGCGCATAAACAGCTCATCGTATTTGTTCATATAGGTCACGCTGGCATATGGGCGTAATTCAAAAGTTTTTACGTCGGCAAAACGAGCCAGATCAATGCTGCCGCCGATTTCGAATCCTGACTGGATACGTTCATCGGCATTCTGGGCGGATGGTCCCAAACCGGTAGGATATTGAATGCCGCGAATCGTAATATGGTTCTTGAATTTACTGTAAAAGTACGTGAACGAAAAATCAGCATAGGCTGCATTAATATCGAAACCTGCTTCGTAGTTGTCAGATTTTTCGGCTTTGAGCAAAGGATAGCCCGGCGCGCCATAGCCTTCGGTTTCATCGCTTGAAAACAACTGTCGCCCACTGGGCGCGCGGAATCCCCTGACGTAGTTGGCGCGTAACTTCAACCAGTCCATTGGGAGATACGTTACGCCGATGGACGGAGAAAGGTAATCGAAAGTGCGCCTGGTCGGCATGTTCTCGCCGGTGTACTCGCCGTACCATGGGTCTTTGCGCCCATCCCACCAGGGTTCATCACCAGTATGCTTGTCTTTAATGCGGTCATATTCCCATCTCAAACCGCCTGTAAGGTTCAGCTTGTTTTCGAGCAGCTTTAATGTCCCTAGCATGGATAAACCCATGATTTCAGTATTATGCCCCAGGTGCAAAGGGTAGCCTATCGGCCAGCCAAACTGCGCTTTGGGAGTCCCGGAATTGTGGGTTTTGTATTTGATGTAATCAGCGCCTACAAAAAAGTCTGTCAAATCGCCGGCATAGGTTAACCCCGCTCTGAATTGATCGGTTTCGATTTTATTCCCCATCCAGTATTGATCGTGTCTTCTACTTGGGTCAGAGATGCTGATGTATCTGTCCTGGCTGATAGAGTAGCTGGCATTCCACTTAAAGCGTTTGTCGGGTGTAGCACCCTCATAAGTTAGCGCCATCAGATAGGTTTTACGATCCACATAGGAAGGGTCTTGTAAGACGCCATCTTCCTCATCCCAATATTGGGGTCTTTTCGCTTTATCAACATCATAGTAATAATATTCAACGCCAAATCTGTGATTGTTGTCTGGCAAGGTATAACCCAGGTTAACATTGAAAGCATTGATTGAATTGAGTCCAGAATTCGTTACTTTATTGCCTTTGCCGTCTTTGTAGTCTCCGGCTGTTTCATACATATAGGAAAAAGAATAGTCGAAGCCGGATGACGCGCCATTGAGCGCCAGTTGCCCTTTTTTGCTGTTAAAGCTGCCTCCGCCTACTTCCACCGAACCGGATAAAGCCTCGCCCTGGCCGCGTTTGGTAACGATATTGATAATGCCGCCGGGCGAGCCTGCCGAGTATTTCAACATTTCCGACCCGCGAATAATCTCGATGCGTTCAACGTTGTTAAGCGCAAGCTGGCGGATGTTATTAACGCCGGAGCGCCGCCCGTTAATCAGGAAAATGATACGCGAGCTGGATTCGTTCCAGTGATGCCCATTATCGTATCCGCGAATAGTGATCTCGGTTGTTTCATATGGCGTAGCTCCTGGGAGTACGGCAAAGCCCATTTGTTGCAAAAAATCGCTGACGGTTTCTGCTGTGGAATTTTCAATCGCGGCCTCGTCATACACTATATTGTGACTGGAAGTGACTTTCTCGGCTGGCGTGAAGCCTTCTTCCACCGCAGTCACCACAACTTCAGGCAGCGGATGCGCTTCATCATCGGCAATCACGCCGAACGGGAAAAGAAGAAGCGCTGAAATAAAAAAGCCGTAACGCATTTTTCGCCTATCCATGAGATATGGATGAAAACAACTACATAACGATTTTGAGCCACCCAGCCAGCAATGGCGGGGCTTGTGTTCGTCCATCCTCAACTCGCTATGTTTCAAAAAATATAACGTACTGTATCTAATAACACCCATGCCAAACATTGACCTATATTAAAAATGGCGGATCAATCAGTCCGGTTGCGCGTCCCGGAAGAGCAAGAAATTAGCGACAGGCATTCATGCCTGTCGTTCAAAACAAACAAGGAAGGGGTTTGCATCCCCTCCCTTGTTGCTACGGCCGAAACCCCTGCCTGAAGGCAGGGGATTCCTCGATACGGTACTGGGGAGCCTTCGGCTCCCTGTTACGCTTTGTCTCGCTTGACTCCGCCATAAATGGCGGAGATTGCACGAGACCCGTGTTCAAACCGAAGTTAGTTTTACGATGAATTCTTCAAACCACGTTTGCAGCCGAGCGCGTTCGCCCGTGACGAGACAGTCGCTTGCATAGGGTTGTGCTGGCAGGGTTTTGTATTTGTGCCGGTTGGTTCAGGTACAGGCCACGATTACTGCATATAAAATCTAAAATAATGTGCAGATTATGCTGAAGGATGGCGCATGAGAACCTTCGATTACTCCTTTTTGGAAACAGGGATGCTTCCCGCAAGGCTGGTCAATGTCGTCAGCGCAATTGCCCGGTTGCGGGAGCGTGAAAGTGAGCGCAGGGAGAGTTATCCCGATGTATTCACACGCCTGGAGAGCATCGCCAAAGTTCAGTCGGTCAAAGGTTCCAACGAGATTGAAGGCATCGTGACCAGCGAGCAGCGTATCGTCGAAATCGTCAACCAAAACAGCGCGCCCCTGAACCATAACGAAGCGGAAATCGCCGGATACCGTGATGCGCTGGATTTGATTCATAACGAGTACACCCGCCTGGATATACGGGAACGCGACATCCTGCGTCTTCATGAAATCATGTTGTCCTATTCGCCCGTAAGCGGAGGGCAGTACAAGAAGTCGGACAACCTCATCATGGAGTTGGACGCCAGTGGTGCGCGACGCATCCGCTTTGCGCCCACGCCCGCGTCCGCGTCCGAAACGATGGAACAACTCATCCTCGCGTACCTGGACGCACGGAGCCGCTACGGCATCAACTCGCTTTTGCTGATCCCCTGTTTCATCCTCGACTTTTTATGCATTCACCCTTTCACCGACGGCAACGGCAGGATGTCGCGCCTTTTATCCCTGTTGCTGCTCTACAGAAACGGCTTCGACGCGGGGCGTTATATTTCGTTCGAGGAACAGATCAACCGCACCAAATCCGCCTACTACCAGTCGCTCAAAGGCAGTTCTGCGGGCTGGCACAAGGGACAAAACAGCTATTTCCCATTCATGGAGAACTTTGTCGCCACGCTGCTGCACTGCTACAAAGAACTCGACAAACGCTTTGCCATCGTAGGCGCGAAAAAAGCAACCAAACGCCAGCGCGTCGAAGCGACGGTGCTGAACAGTCTGCTTCCCATTTCAAAGGCGGAAATCTGCTATATCCTGCCCGATGTAAGCCCCACAACGGTAGAGGCTGTCCTCTCGGGGATGGTCAGGAGCGGACGGATTGAGAAAGTCGGCTCCGCGCGAAATACGAAATATATCAAGCGGTTATCGTAAAAGGTAGGCGGCAGGCCAACCTAATAAGGTGAGAATCCAGAATGAATGTGTCCGCTTGAAGCGAAACCGCTCTAAACTCAATACTGCTCACTCAACACATAGTCATTGCGAGGAGCGTAAGCTTTGATGCAATCCAGAAGCCTGAACAGTATTGACTATAAACAAGCAAGCCAATACTTTCGGGTGTTGTTCATGACTCATTACTGAACAGCATTTCGATTGGGTAGGGCAACGCCAGTTGCGGCATTTCTGCCATCTCAAAGTAACGAAGCGACTTTGTTTCTGGATCGCAAGGTACGCCTGCTTCACTGATAACCATGCAGCGATAGAGTACAACCGTGCATTCCACGGCATCCCCATTTGGGTAGACGTATCGAAAATCCCGGCCTCCAAACACACCAATGATCTCTTCAGGAACGACCACCAAGCCGGTTTCCTCGAGAACTTCGCGCTGAACAGCTTGTTCCGGATTTTCGCCTGGTTCGATCGCGCCAGCAGGCAGGCTCCAGCCCTCACCTGATGACTTTTCTTGCAACAACAGGCGACCGTAGGCATCGCGAATCACTGCCGCAACGCCTGGCATTAACAAGAGATCGTGGCCGATCTTGGCGCGAAGTTGCTTGAAGTAAGGTGACATTCCTAGTGACTCCTGGGCTTGTTAAAGCGGTTTTTGTTTAATCGGGAACATTTTTTACCCTCTCCTACTTGTGGGAGGTCTTGCAGACGGCAAGATTGGTGTCCCGAAGGGGCGGGAGAGGGGCTTTGCAGATGGAAAAATCTCTGTAACGCCTAGAAAATATGCGTTTTTCGCCTTCTCTCTTATTCCCTCTCCCGCAAGCGGGAGAGGGACGTTCAAGTCTTGACTGCTTTTCAGCATGGAAGGAAATGTGTACACACTTAAATCAAAATCGCGCTAACGTTCACTTGCTAACCTGCTTGCCGCTACCCGTTCCCGCGCGCTGGCACGGGAACATAGGCCGCAACAAGCAGGCGCGGGAACGCAGCTTAAAAGTTATACGTCATGGTTGCATAAAAATTTCTTCCCGGGAATGGATAGGCGCCATTGGAGCCAGTACCGACTTTGTCCCGGTACGAATACACTTTGTTGAACAGATTGTTGATGTCTATTTTCAGGACAACATTGCTTTTGTCCGGGAATTGCCATAGCTGCTTCTTTAAGCTGAGATTGGCGACATTGATTTTGCCAAATTCATCATCACGGTAATTGCCGGTTGGAGTTGCGTTAGCACGCCCCGGCATTCGCAGTCCGCTGTAATTGAAGTTAAGATTGGCGCTGAAATTCCAGGCATAGTGCGTGAAAAGAACGCCGTAATTCACGACAACATCCGGCATACGCACGATCGGCCACCAGCGACCTTCCAGGTAAGATGCGTCTCTTTCGAGGATTTCCTCGCGCTTGGTCATGTAGGTCAAATTGACAAAGGGGCGGACGGCAAATGCTTTATATCCCATCAGCCCTGCTGCGTTGGCGCTGGTTTGAACCTCGAAACCGGATTGATAACGTTGCTGGGCATTGCGCATGACACGCCCACCCGTAGTGTTGGTATTGCTTGGATTGGTATAATAGTTCAAGTAAATGTAGTCCTTGATGTCGTGGAAAAAGTAAGTTGCCGATAGATTGGCATGCGCCGAGGAAAGATCGAAACCGATCTCATAAGCATTGGTCAACTCAGGTGACAGACGAGGATCGCCGCCCGCGCCATAGCCTTCGGTTCTCCGGCTGGCGAAAAGCTGGCGTCCTGTAGGCGCACGCCATGACTGCGTAAAATCGGCACGCAATTTCAACCCGTCAACCGGCAAATAACTGATGCCGAAAGAGGGGGAGAGGTGACTGAAGCTGCGCTTCGTTGGGAATTGATCGCGGCTTAAGCCCTGAAAATAGGTATAACTGCCCCAGTCTTCGTCTCCAACGGCCTTGTCTTCTGCCTTGGCATTTTCATGCCGCAGGCCGCCGGTAATATTCAAGCGGTCATTCATCAGGTGGAGCGTTCCTACCAGATAAACGCCGAAGATGCGCGAGCTGCTGGTGGAGTGGGGGGCAATAGGCCAGTTCGTGCTACCGTAATAATAATTATCGGATGATCCGCCGTTTATGACATCGTATTTCACAAAATCAACCCCGCTGCTGATGTCAAAATTTCCCCCACGGTAAGTTAATCCCGCCTTGACCTGTTTGGTTTCGACTTCCTGCATCATGGGGTATTTTTGAGCGCTGTACCTTTCGTAGATGTCTTTACTCAACCCGGTGCTGGCGTGCCATTTAAGTTGCTTGTCCGCAGTTGCGCCTTCATAATTCAAGTTGAAAACCTGTGATTCACGGTCGGTATAACCGGGGGGAATCGGGTCACCATCATCATCAATATAAGCCGGACGAAAAGCGTGGTCTACCTTGTGATGATAGGCGTTGAATCCGATGCGATGATTCTCATTGAACGTATAACCGATGTTGACAAAAGCGTTGTCGGTTCCATCGGTTCTGGTGTTGTGTACTTTTTTCCCGTTTCCATCTTTGTAATCGTGGCCAACGGTTGAGTGGGTGTAGCCAACGTTGTAATCAAAGTTATTGGCAGTGCCACCGATGGAGACGCCGCTCTTCCAGGCATCGTAGCTGCCGACACCGACGCGTACCGACCCGGAAACGGCTTTCGGCCCGCCTCGTTTGGTCACGATATTGATAATGCCACCAGGAGAAGACATCGCGTATTTGTACATCTCCGCGCCACGAATGATTTCAATGCGTTCAATATTATCCAATGCGATTTGTCGTGCACTGGATACCCCGGAACGGCGTCCATCAATGAGAATCAGAACCGAAGCGTTAACTTCGGTATTCAGATGTTCCGTGGCAAAACCGCGTAAAAGAACGACGTTTTCATCGTAATCGGTAGGTGCGGCTTCAGCAGCAATCCCTTGCTCAAGCAACAGCTCGGTGAGATTTGAAGCCATAGAATTTTCAATGGTTTCGTTCTCAATCACAACGTTATTAACGGGTTTGGATTTACCTTCCGGGGAAGTCGCGTAGGATCTTTGTATCGGCGCCTCTACAACAATTTCCGAAAGCATTTGATCCGGTGCGGATGTGTCTTGGGATAAAACAGGCACAGAAAATGTCAGTGTCCCAAGCGTAATAATAAGGCCAAAATAATTGCATTTCATGGCTGACTCCAGAAGAGTAGAGAACCGAAAAAAACTGCGCGGGCGCGCTTGAGGGGCATTATTTTTGTGCTGCATTGAATTTTCCATCAATAATGTCTTCTATCTGCGCATCACTGAAATCGTGCAAGAAGAACGTTTTGTAAAAATACCGGATTTCTTTTGCAAGTTCCGCTCTGGATATAAGATTCGGATGAATTTTGTGCATCGCCCACAAGATGGTTAATGGCTGTTCAACCGTGCGATTTCCCCATGAATGTGCGACTGTCGGGATTACATGAATAGAGGCATTCTTCACAGCGGCAATGTTCCTGTATTTCGGCTGATTCCTGATTTCATCCACATCCCGTCGCGCGCCGGAAAGAATAATGATTTCCGGATCCCACTTAAAAAGGTCTTCCTGCCCGTATTTGGCACTATTGCGAACCGGCATATTGGCGGTTACGCTGATACCGCCCCCTTTCCGAATCCACCATTCGGCAATGGCATGCGGCTGAGAGAGTTGTAATGGGTTGCCGTACAGTACCCTAGGGCGTTTCGTTTCAGGAATATTCTCAATCAGCAATTCGGCCAACGCGACCTTTTCGTCAAACCAGGTAATATATTCTCTTGCGGTATCCTGTTTGTTTAGCGCCTGTCCCATCAGATAAACAGCCGCCTTGATGTCATCGGCACTATTCCATTCCAGATACACGCAGGGCAAACCAACCCTTTCAAGCTGACCGGCAGTTTCTCTTGACATTGTGAAAATAACATCCGGCTTGGCCATGAGGATATTTTCGATCAAAAGTTCGCGGTTTGCATTTTCAAACAAGGGGCCGTTTTTTATCTGCGGTGCAAACACATACTGCAATTTCCAACGATCACTGTTTGCGAAAGAGGCGGGCATTCGGTTGACGATTTTAGAGCCTTCACCCATAGCCTCGACAAAGGTATTCAATACCCCGACCGCGCCCAGTGTTCCAATCCTGTGAATTTCATCGGGCAAACTTACGCTTCTCCCCGTCATATCGGTAACGCTTCGTCTACTTGGTTCGTTTGCCAAGGCGCTTTGACAGACGAAACTCAGCAGACAGAGAGCGACCAAGCCGAGGTAGAGCGATTCAAAGCTGGCGTAAAATCGTTTTGCTTTCATGTCTTGCCAGCATCTGTTGCTGCACTGAAACAAAAATACCGTAACGCATTTTTCACCTCCCTCTCCCCGTGAAAACCGGATGAGAACAGCAATATATTGTTTTTTAAATCGTTATATTTTGTGAAATATAACGCAGTGTACGCAAAATATTTCTGCAAAAAATTGATACATATCAAAATCGGCGAGATGCACGCCTTTTTACAGATGGCATGTGCCTATAATGGGTTTCGTCTTTGAACTCGCAGCATGGAGGAACATATGAGCAACCTCGTTACCAGCGCCAGAAACCAATTTCGCGGCAAAATTACCAATATCGTCACCGGCGCGGTGAATAGCGAAGTGGTTCTTGAGATCGGCGCTGACCGGATCGTTGCCGTCATCACCAACGAAAGCGTGAAGAACCTGGGGCTGGCTGTAGGCGGCGCCGCCTATGCCATTATCAAGGCTTCCTGGGTCATTGTAGCCAGGAGCGGCCTCAAGACCAGTTCCAGGAACCAGTTGCCAGGCACTGTCAGCAGTTGCACGAACGGTGCGGTCAATGCCGAAGTCGTCGTCGCTCTGTCCGGCGGCAATGCTGTCACAGCCATCATCACCAACGAAAGCGCCAAAACGCTGGGCCTGAAAAACGGGGATGCCGTGACTGCATTGATCAAGGCTTCGCATGTAATCGTCGCTGTGGATTGACCAGAGCGCGATAGATAGAAAGGGGGGGTCAGTCGGATGGATTTCCCAGAAGCGGCACACCGAGGGCGTTTGCCGCCGTCCGCAGGTCGGTATCCAGAGTTGCCAGCGGCAGGCTTAGGCGCTGTGCCAATTCGAGGTAGGCTGCGTCATAGAGCGTAAGGCCGTACCGCTCGGCTAACAGGTTGGTGATCGTCCAAGTCTGCTCGGCGGTTTCCGTGTCGAAAGTGATCGGCAATGCGTGAAGAAGCGCGAGCCGATCCTGACGTGCTTCCGGGGTGATGCGCCCGCGCCGTTGCGCCGTCACCAGAACGTTGAGTACTTCCAAGGGCCACAACGACGGCGCATGTGCGCCGTCGTTGGCCAGCCGAACCAGCAAAGCATCCGCAGCCTGCGTCGCTTCGTCCTCAAAGCACCAAGTCAAAGCAATCGAGCTATCGACAACAAAGGTCATGGTCGCCCCTCGTTGACCAGTTCCTTGATGGACAGGCCGCCCAGTGTGACGCCTTTGCGAACTTCCAAAAGCGTTTTGGCGGCTTGCATGGCTTTGGCACGGTCAAAGCCATGATGGGTCGGCACAAGCAGCGCGGCAGCCTTGCCGTGGCGAGTGATGGTGATTTGCTTACCCGTGGCAACCTCGTCGAGCAACCCGCTCAGCTTGTTCTTGGCTTCGTACAGAGCAACTTCGAGCATGGGAACTCCTTTACGGCTAGATATATGTCTAGGCTATTTGGTAAAAAGGGGCGCTGTCAAGCTTCAACGAGTCGCGTTGTTTTCCTGACGAAAAAATACTTAGGTGCGGCGAGAATAGACATGTTGCGCGACCCTAGACCGCTATTTCGATCATGCCGCAGCGGAAATCCGTCGCATCGGAGGGTGATGAGGTAGGATAAAAGCCTCGCTATGCAGGTGAAAGACATGTTGTTGGATCGACTTCACGTTCAAAGAAATCAGATTGCCGCGTTGGGTGAGCAATATGGTGCGCGTCGGATTCGTGTATTCGGGTCGGTTGCGCGGGGAGAGGAGCGTCCGGATAGCGATGTGGATTTCCTGGTCGACTTTGATCGCGGTTACGATCTTTTCCGCCAACGCCTGCCGCTCGCGAGACAGTTGTCCGAATTACTGGGGCGGCGTGTCGATCTGATACCCGAACACGAACTGAACGTGCATCTGCGTGAAAGCGTTTTACGGGAATCCGTGGAGCTATGAGCAAGCCCTGGCAACCCTATGCCCAACACATCCTGGACGCTATTGCCAGAATCAGGCGTATTCAAGTGCGTGGCGACATCATCCAGGATGACGTTCTCTATGATGCCACGTTGCGCAACCTGCAAACGCTATCTGAAGCCAGCAACTCCTGCCCCCGGAGGAAAAGGGGCGCTATCCGGAAATTCCGTGGCGCGACATCAGCGGCTTTCGCAACATCCTTGTACACAACTATCTGGGAACCATTGATCCTGTAACCGTTGTCGGCGTGATCGAACAGCATCTTGATCCGTTGGAAGCGTGTATTCAGGCCATGCTTGCTGCCGAATCGTAGCACTGCCGGAGGTTGACATCCCAGGAGATAAAGGCCCAACGTATGATGGTGTTGAGTCCCCCGTTCTCCATGACTTCTTCAAACCACGCTTGTAGTCGGGCACGTTCGTTCGTGTCGAGTTCGCCAATCGCCCAGGTTGTCCGTTGCAGAAGTTCGTCGAACTCGGTGATGCCGGTCAGGGGGCCTTCGCCGTCGATGTAGTCGAGTCGAGGGTGAATGTTGCGGCTGTGCAGGATATTGAGCACGTAGATGTAGTCAGGCATCGGTAGCGGTTTGCGGCCAATGGCATCGAAGATTCTCGGGTCGATGAAGCGTCCGTCGACCAGATGCGTGAGATAGACGCGCTTCTTCGCCTTGGCATCGAGTTTTGCCAGCGCCGCGCCGATGTCCTGCACCATGGTGGAACGCGAAGCGACGACGATGTCGCATTCGGGCACTTCCGACCAGTCGTCTTCCCAGGCCAGATGCAGGGCATCGGCGTTGGTGATGCCCTGTTCTGCGATGCTCGCCTTGAACTCGTCGAGCATGCCCTGGCTGTAATCCAGGCCGATGACGCGCTCAAGCCGCGCGGCCAGCGGCAGACTGATGGCCCCCGTGCCGCAGCCGACATCCAACAGGGTGCGAGCGTCGGTCAGATCCATGCGCGAGATGAATTCGCCTGCATAGCGCCCTTTTTTTTCTTTCCGCTTGATGTCGGGAACACGCTTATCCCAGGCGCTACTCGGTTTCGCCCTGCCGGCGGCCGTCATGTGGTCGCTGTAAAGACGGCAAAAATCAATGGCTGCAATGGTCATGTTTCAATCCTCCTGCGGGGAGATAGGCGGCGATTTCATCTTCGGTGACGCCGTAGAGATCAGCCAGCTTGTCCGGCGTGGCAACGTCCTGGGGCGCGCCGATTCCGGTGATGCTTCCGGGCGCGAGCAACGCGATGCGGTCGGCGACGCGCAGGGCGTGTTCCGGCTGGTGAGTCGACATCAGGATGGTGATTCCCTGGTGGCGCAGACGGTCGATGTGTCCGAGGATGCGAATCTGATTGCCGAAGTCGAGGCTGGCAGTCGGTTCATCCATCACCAGTACGGTCGCCTGTTGCGCCAGCGCGCGCGCAATCAATGCCAATTGGCGTTCGCCTCCACTGATCGCCGTATAACTGCACTCGCCCAGGTGACTGATGCCAAGCATCTCCAGACAGTCTGCGGCAATTTTGCGGTCGTGGCCGGAGGGGGTGGCGAAGCGCCCGATGTGCGCGGTGCGCCCCATCAGCACGATTTCGTTGACAGTGAAGGGAAATACGCCGGGATGCGCTTGCGGCATATAGGCGACACGTTGCGCAAAGGCCAGACGCGACCAACCGGCAATGGTTTCTCCAAGCACGCGCACTTCGCCCGACAGCGGCGGCAAGAGGCCGAGCAGCGTCTTGAAGAGAGTCGTCTTGCCGCAGCCGTTCGGGCCGAGCAGGCAGAGCACTTCGCCCGCCTTGACATCGAACGCAAGCGAGCGCGTAACGACCTTGCGGCCATAGCCGATGCTCAGATCCCGCGTTTCGATGACGTTCATTCGGTTTTTCCGGTTCGCGCCAGCAGGTAGAGGAAGAATGGCGCACCGATCATTGCGGTCACGATACCGAGCGGCAGTTCGATGACGACCAGCGTCCGCGCCAGGGTGTCGGTGGCCACGACAAAGCCCGCTCCGAGCAGGAGCGATGCGGGCAACAGCCTGGAAAAATTCGGGCCGACCAGAAAACGCGCGGCATGCGGAACGACGAGACCGACCCATCCGACGATGCCCGCAATCGACACGACGGCGGCGGTGATCAAGGTTGCCGCAACAATAAGAACCAGACGCAGACGGGCCACTTCGACGCCTAGGGCCGCCGCTTCTTCGTCCGGCAGGCTCAGGAGGTTGACGCGCCAGCGCAGCAATATCATCGGCGCGAGTCCGATGAGGACGAGCGGCGCAGCCGAGGCAAGGTCGCGGGTATCAATGCCGTTCAGACTGCCGAGCAGCCAGAAAACGATGTTGCTGAGTTGCTGCGAATGCGGGTCCGAGAGTATTTTGAACAGCGAAACGCCTGCGTTGAGCAGGGTGCCGACGGCAATGCCCGCGAGCACCAGCACGAGAACCGGATCGTGCCGTCGCACCAGCCCGGAAATGGCATACACGACACCGACAGCGAGCAGCCCGCAGACGAAGGCGATGACCTGGATGGCTGTGAGCGAGAAGCCGAAAAAAATGCCGAGCGTCGCACCGAAGCCTGCTCCGGCGGACACCCCCAGGATGTCCGGCGAGACCAGCGGATTGCGAAACATGTTCTGATAGGCGGCCCCGGCCGCCGCGAGCGCCGCGCCGACCAGAATGCCAGCGGTGACGCGGGGCAGACGGATGTTCCAGATGACGATTTCGACGGCCTCCGGCAGTCCGGCATCGCGTCCCGTCAGGCGGGCAAAAACCGAACGCAGCAAATCGGCGGGAGAAACCGGATATTTGCCGACCGCAAAGGCAATCAGGAAGATTGCAACGACAATCGACAGGGCGGTCAGGAAAGCGGGAAACGGCGCAGAGTTTTTTCCCGGCACGATCTATTACGCCTGCCGTTCGATGCCGTAAAACAGCCGAAGAAATTCGGTCGTCCTGCGCTCCAGATCGTCTTTTCCGATGCCGTACAAATGGGCAAACAGCCAGAACACGCCTGCAAGGCGGTTGATGCTTGGCGGAACGTCAAGCCAGCCGAACGGGAAGGTCGGCGCGCAAAGGATGCGATTCGCGCGCACGGCGGGGATGGTGCGCCAGCGCGGGTCTTCCAGCACGCGGCTGGCGAAATTCGGATCCTGGGTCAGGATGATGTCGGGCGCCCAACCGATCACCTGTTCGAGCGAAACACGGGCGACGCCGATCTTCTGCCCGCCCTGCGCCGCCACGTTGAAGGCCCCGGCGGCATCTATGGCTTCCATGTGGAGCGATCCGAGCATGCCCGTCTCAAGCCCTTCCAGACCGCGTCCGTAATAGACGCGCGGACGTTTCTCCACGGGAATGGTTTCGCGGACGCGCGCGGCCTCCGAGAGAATTTCTTCGGCATAGTCGGCCAATGCGTTGCCGCGCGCCTCGACATCGAGCAGTTGCGCCGTCTCGCGCAACTGGCGCGCGCTGTCGGGCAGCCGTCCTGCGATCACGACATAGGGGATGCCCGTCTGTTCGTTGACGCGCTTTGCGGCCGACAGATAGGTTTCATCGACGCTGCCTGCATCGACGATCAGGTCGGGCTTGATGTCGAGCAGTTTCTCGGCAGGCATCGTACTGCCTCGCCCGGCCAGTTGTCCCAGTACGGGCAGGTCGCGTAGCGGCGGGCCGAAAGCATTACGCGCTTCGGAATGCATCCAGGAGACCGACGGCCAGCCGAGCAGCTTGTGCGGCGCAAGAATGGCGACCAGGATGGCAGCGGGGCCGCCTGCGACGAATACGCGCTTGATGTCCGAGGGCGGCGGGATGCGCCCGAACGTCCTGATGAGGTTCGATTTTACGGACTGGGCGAAAACGCTTGTGCCGCCCAACGGCGCGAGCATCGGTACACAAGCCAGGGCGCGAAGCAAGGTGCGACGTTTCATTGAAGACTACTCCTAGGGCTGAATGCTGGCGAACCAGTTTTGCAGCGCCTCCATTTCGGGCGGCAGTTCAACGCCGACATGCCCGGTCATCGAGCGCCAATCCATCAGGTATTCGCGCGATACGACCGTAATCAGCGGGATACCATTTGAGATGAGGTCAACAATTTCGGCCATCAGCCCTTTGCCGCTGGCTTCAAGCGCGCCGAAACGGTTGGCTACGGCAAGGTCTGGCCGCTGCTCCAGCGCCCGGCGTAAAGCGACGCTTGCTTCCGCTATGCTGCCGGGGTCGAGACTGCATGAGTTGGGGTCTGAAGTCGGATTCGGAAACAGCGGATAGCAATTTTCGTTTTCGAGATCAACAAGCATGGTAGCCGCCTTGCCATGCCCGCCTCTCTCCTGTTGCACCAGACCTTGCACGCGCCAGCCGTCCCGCCGCAGGCCGAACGCAAATTCGGCCAGCAAATCGTCAGCGACGCCATGTTCCGAATAAACGATGACGGCAATGGGAAACCCGGAGGTTTCAAGGGGTGTTTCGCTTGTGTGCATGGCAACCTCGAACGAAATAGATCAATCGGCTAATGTGCGTACTTCGATCATGCTAACCCATTTCGCGTAACGGGAGTGACTGTTATCGCGCAGCGAAGCCAGCGCGATTCTGCCCTCGTCATCGGTCAGCGGTTTGCCGTCTCTGGCAAAGAACAGCATCGCGCCTTCCCCAATGGGCGAATTAAACACTTCAGACCATGAAAAGACAACCCGGTAGCCGTCGGAGGCCGTGACGAGGATGGCGCTCTTTTTGGCGTCGTGGGGACTGGCGGCCTGAATCGCTGCCTTTTCCAGAATATCACGCAGCAGCACTCCCCTGACAATGATCGGAACCGGTTTCTCTTCGGAATGGGAGCCGGGCGGGATCATTTTCATTTGCAGCACCGGTAGTTGCTGCAAGTCCTCGATACTCAGTTCGAGCGGTTGCCTGACCTGGCCGGTGACGGAGATTTTGTGGGTGACGAATCTCGTCTTGTCGGTTGCCATGCCTGCCTCGGTCAGAACCCATTGGGCGAGTATCAGGCTGTTTTTCAGGGTCACAGCGGAGTTGCCCGGCATATGCGGCAGCATCGCCTTGTCTTCAGCCTGCCAGCCCAATCCAGCCGGGCCGGTTCCTTTGACTATGTATCTGGAAAGCTGCCTGGCAGCGTCTTTCTTTCCGGCATATTTCGCCGCGATGTCGCTGAAGGACGGCCCGATTCGCTGGGTCGCCGCCTGATGGCAGACGAAGCAGCCATTTGTTTGCGCCAGCTCGAAGCCGTCGGCCGCAAGCGCCTGCCCGGACGCGAGGGTCAAAGCCAGCGCGGCAATCCTGAGCAAACCAGCCCATGCAGTTTTATTCATTGTCAAACCTCCTGAAGTTGAGTTATTTAGAAAACGAACTGACCGCATCAAATATCGAGATCGCCCCTAATGCCAGGATTACCAATAAAAGTACTGCAACCACCACTGCTACGGCTATGAGCGAGTACCTTCCTTTTCTTTCGTTCATGGCTCACTCAGGCAAATCCACCCGGTAACAATCCGGGCAATCAATGTATGTGATGAAATCATTTATTCAGGTATGCTCCAAAAAAACCCTGCTCAGGATTTGAAAGAGTGACCAGCTCTATAAACTCCAAATCCCGAGCAGGCATCGCTCTGAGGACTAAAACTGAAAACGTGTGGATAACAGGAAGCTGCGCCCCTCTTCCGGGTAGCCGCTGGTCAATTCGTAGTTCTTGTCGAGCAGGTTACGCGCCGCGAGCGAGATATCCCAATTGCGGGTGAGTTGATATTCGACCTTCAAATTGAGGAGCTTGAAGTTGCCGGTACGCACATAGCCACTGCCGGACGGCGGATCGGACCAGCGTTTACCGCCATATTCAAGGCTGGGGATGACTTTCAGATCATTGATCGGCTTCCATATGGCGTAGAGAAAAGTCTTGTGTCTTGGAGTCGAGGTCAGCTTGTAGTCTGGATTGTTCGGGTCATTGACCCTGGTGCTGATGTAGGTGTAGTTGCCGCCCAGTTCCAGATTTTGCATGGCTCTGGCATGAAACCCTATCTCGAAACCCTTGTAGGTCGCCGCGCCCAGATTGACCGCCTTTTGTTTGACAAGACCATCCGACGGGTCTATGAAACCATTGGCCCAATTGATCGCGTCCTTGATTTTGTTGTGGAAGAGCGCGGCCTCTACCCGCACGCCGGGATAGATCTGATCCGATATGGCAAGCTCAAGATTCAGGGCGTATTCCGGTTTGAGCTGCGGGTTCGACATCGCGCTGCCGAAACGCGAACTGAAGCGGTCGAACATGGTCGGGAAGCGATGGCGCTTCGAGACCGAAAAATTTGCCTTGCCGCCTTCACGATAGCGCCAGATGGCAGCGCCCTGCCAGTTCGTGGCGAACTGGTCAGCGATTTCATAATCGAACAGCCCGGCTGCCGAAGTCCAGTCCTCAGCTTTTTTGGTACGACGGATATCGCGGCTCACCCCGACGACCAGATCGAACTCCGGGGTGATATGCACGGTATCTTCGAGCGCAAAGGAATAACTGTCTTCGAGGTTTTCCTGTTTCGGTTCCTTGAACGGCTCGGCTGTCGCAAGATTCAAGTCCTGCCATTCCTTATGCTGATCGCGCCGGAAATGCAGCGCCGCCTTCAGGGTCTGGCGCGGCAGCGCGGTTGTGCCGACTTCGACGCTCACTCCCTTGGCGTTGTCGTCGTAATAGCTGACCCAGTTGCGCGCGCTCAGGGTCACGTTCGTGTAGGCGAGCAGGTCGTTTTCAAAGCGATTGTAATACGCCTTTGTCTTGACGTAGCTTTTCTCGCCGAGTTGGGTATGCGAGAGCCAGTACAGGCTCCAGGTATTCCATTTCGGCCAGTCCCAGGCGCTGATCGTCGAGGTGCCGGTGACAGCGCCAATGCCGTGTTTTTCGCCTTCCTGCTTGACGAAGTTCAGTGAGTATTCATCGGTCGCGTTCGGGGTGAAACCGGCCTTCAGATTGGCGCGCCAGTCTTTTTTGCTGGTGTTTTCGCGTTTTCCGCCATTTTCCGCCACAGTCGGTTTGAAGTCGCGCGACATGCGCCAGTGGTCAATATCGCGTTGCTCAAGGCTGACCTGCCAGTAATACTGACTCTGTTTGCCGCCGAGATTGGCGTAACCCGTGTAGCCGCCGTATTGCCCGCCTTCCCCAAGTTTTGCGGATATGCTCAAGTCCGCCTCAAGCGGTTTTACAGGTTTGCGTGTAATCAGGTTGATGGCGCCGCCCATTCCATCCGGGCCGTTCAGCACCGACACATAGCCTTTGGAAATCTGAATTTCAGAGAGATCCATCGTCAGAAAACGATCAACATCGACGCGACCGTCCGCTGGCAGATACAGGCGAATTCCATCCATATAGAGCGGTACCTGATAACGGTTGAAGCCGCGAATGCTGATCCCGGCTTCATTGCGGTTACCTGAGCCGGTCGTAACTGCGACGCCAGGAATGATGTCCAGCGCCTCTTTCAGACTTTCCTTGGTGAAGTCTCGCATTTCTTCGCTGCTGAGGGTTGAGGTGGCGATGGCCGGTTCATCCTCGCGTTTGCCCGTCACGGTGATCTGCCCCAGGGTGAATACGTTGCTCCCGACAGGTTCTTCAATTTCGACTTCATCGGCCTTTGCTCCGACAGAGAACATCCAACATCCAACAACCAACGGCAACAGCCAACAGCAACGGCCAGCGGCCACACTATT
Organism: Betaproteobacteria bacterium; assembly: GCA_009777925.1. Lineage (GTDB taxonomy): Bacteria > Pseudomonadota > Gammaproteobacteria > Burkholderiales > Rhodocyclaceae > Azovibrio. The sequence continues at coordinate 27,219 of WRKX01000018.1, forward strand.
CACTCGGCCATTAAGGATTGCCTGTCGATTCGCTGTAGACGGAAACACTTTTGAGCAACCCTTAATGGCCGACTCAATAGCAGGTTTTTGCGGTTTCATGACGCGGACTCCTCAAATCGTTATACTTTGAAAAACATAACGATATTTGTACCGCAATGTCGCCTATATAATCCTTGATCTAAATTAAAGTTGGACTGCCCCGCCGAATCGCGCAGGGTTTTAGAGTGGTTTCGATTTAAGCGCGTACACTTTTTCTCCAGATTGGAAGCTGGCGCGGTCAGCCCTCTACCTCGACCCCAATTGCCGTCCGCAAGACCCTATAAGTGGGAGAGGGGAGGTCTTGCAGACTGTTCCCTCTCACGCTTGCGGGAGAGGGTGGTCGAAGGCCGGGAGAAGGATGTCCACGCCTTGACTGCTTTTCAACATGGAAGACTTGTGTACACGCTTAAATCAAAACCGCTCCAAAAAAAACCTGCTCAGGATTTGAAAGAGTGACCAGCTCTATAGTTCCAAATCCCGAACAGGGTATCGCTTCGAGGGCTAAAACTGAAAAAATCGCCCAGGCTGCTTCTCCAATTGCGCTGATTCTAACGATGTATTTTAAAAAACACAACGATTCAGGAAAAAATAGTATCTAAGCCTGGGCCTGCGCCCCATCTCCCGCGAGCGGGAAAGGCTGGAGAGAGGGAATCCCGACGCTCGCCTTCATCGTAAAACTAACTCCGGTTTATAGCGCTTCCCGTAATTAACTGGACTCCTGAATAATTTGTTCGATGGAATATTGTTGTTTGTTTTGCCATGTACGTGTTTGCCCATAGCTTTTCGATGGGATTTAGTGCTTATCCGTAAATAGCGGTTTCCTGTCGCCAGTAGATCAGTGCCGCTGCCAGTGACAGCAAAGCCTCAAAGGAAGCGGCAGATTTCTCATAACGTACCATGAGTTTGCGAAAGCGATTGAGCCAACTGTGACTTCTTTCGACGACCCAGCGTCGTGGCCTGGCTTGTGGCCCATGATTGCGTTCAAGCCCTTCTTGCTTGCGGCTGCGCACATGCGCGATCA
>WRKX01000019.1 GCA_009777925.1 Betaproteobacteria bacterium
ATCCCATCGAAAAGCTATGGGCAAACATCAAACGTACATGGCAAAACAAACAACAATATTCCATCGAACAAATTATTCAAGAGTCCAGTTAATTACGGGAAGTACTATATAGTGCTTTTCCTAAATAATCTTACTTTATCAACCTTCAGACATCCTATCCTGCAAGCAAGAAAGGGTAAAAATAATTACGAGAAGCACTATAAATAAAATTAAGGAAAGCACTATATAGTGCTTCCCGCAAATAAAATGACTTTTATGCTGTGATTGGGAGAAGCGAACAAAGCTTCTGAGAGTAGCTTTATTTACGGAAAGCACTATAAGCGTGTACTCATTTCCTCTATGCTGAAAAGCAGCCAAGGCGTGGATGTCCCTCTCCCGCCCCTTCGTGGCACCCTCTCCCACAAGTGGGAGAGGGGAAAAACAATTGCTGTCTGCAAGACCTCCCGCTTGCGGGAGAGTGTGGTTAAAGGTCGGGATAGGGTACGTAAAATGTACTCACTTTAGCCGAAACCGCGCTAAACAAAAACCGCTCTATAGTGCTTTCCGTAAATAAAGCTACTCTCAGAAGCTTTGTTCGCCTCTCCCAATCACAGCATAAAAGTCATTTTATTTGCGGGAAGCACTATAAATCCAATGCTGTTCCACTTAGAGCGATTTTGGCTCAAGTGCATACATCGTCATTGCGAGCGTCTGCTAAGCAATCCAGCAGGGCAGTCACATACAGCCGACTTCTGGATTGCATCAAAGCCTACGCTCCTGGCAATGACTATGTGTTGAGTGAACAGTGGCTCTAAATCTTGAACAGCGTAAGATTGGAGACAACCGCCCCGGCCAACTGATTGAGTTCCTCCATGTTGCCCGTGGTTCTCTCCGCTGCCGCGTTGCTCTCGTCCGCCATCTGGGAAATGCTTTCCACATGTTTGGAAATGTCATGACAGGCCTGGCTTTGCTCTTTCAGGGCATTGGAGATTTCCGTTACCGCCTCGGAAACCTGGTTGGATTCTTTCCGGATTACGGCAATCCGTTCCCCGGCAGTCTTCGCCAGGGCTTGCCCTGATTCCACCTGGCTTACGACCTGATCCATCTCGTTTACGGCTTCTTTGGAAGAGACCTGAATCTTGCCGATCATGGCGCTGATGTCGCCGGTTGATTGCGCGGTGCGCTCGGCCAGTTTACGCACTTCGTCGGCCACCACCGCGAAGCCGCGTCCCTGCTCGCCTGCCCGTGCCGCCTCAATCGCCGCGTTCAGGGCCAGGAGATTGGTCTGGTCGGCCACTTCCTTGATAACCTGCACCACTGAGGAAATCTGCTGGGATTCTTCACCAAGTTTTTTGATAACGTCGGAAGCCTGGGCGACAGTTTCGGCAATCTCGATCATTTCCGTTACGGTGCGCTCAATGATCTGACCGCCTTCTTCCAGGTTTTTGACTGCCTGATGCGTTTTGGACTGGACATCGCTTGCGCTGCTTGAGACGGCGCTGATGGAAACAGTCATTTCCTCGATTGAGGCGGCCATCGCCGCAGTGGAACTGCTCTGGCTGGAAGAGCAGCTTGTCACATGCTGAACATGCGCGTTGAGCGATTCCACCGCGCCGTTGGCAGCGCCGACCCGTTCGCTGATGTTTCGGAAGGCGCCTTGCAGGCGGGTCATCATCGCGTTGAAGGCTTTGACCATTTCGCCAACCTCGTCGCTCGACTGGTAATCTACCCGAAATTGCAGATTGCTTTCCCGCTCGATGTCTTTTACCGTGTCGCGTGTTTTTTCAATCGGGCCGACAACTGTTTTCTGGATGACGATACCCAGCAACAGCACGCCCACCACGGCCAGCAACGAAATGCCGATCTGAAGGTTGCGAAGGGATTGCGCGTTTTTTTCATCATTCAGGGCGATTTCCCGATCCTGATGGATGATCAAATCACTGATCTCGCCAAGATTTTTGGCGATCATATTGGTTCTATCCCGAAATTGCGGGCCTATTTTGTTGGCTTCGTTAAAAAAGTCCTGGAGCTTCTCCGGTGTGGGGTTGTTCAGCGCCATTTCCACCGAACGGGTAAAGTTGGGGCCAATTCCCGGATACCAACTGTTCCAGGTGTTGACCACCTGATCCCACAGGGCTTTCTCGTCCCGATCTCTGTTTAAGGCGTCGTAGGTTTGAAAAAGCTGTAGCGATTGGGCATCCGCCTCACGTTTCAGATCCAGCGTCCGTTTCAGTTCCGCTACCTGTTCCTCGTAAGTAAACGTGGCTTTGGAGCCGGTTTCGTATAAGCGACGCATCATGATGTTGGTTTGCTCGCGCAGCATGAGAACCAACGTGATCTTGGGCATGAGTTCATCGCTCATCTGGCGTATGGCGTTATTGCTGGTTGTGGTGGAATACAGTCCCAAACCACTGACGATTGCCAGCGCGACCCATGCCAGGGTGATGAGGACAAAAATCTTGATCTTAATCGTGAATTGCATGTGTTTCTCCTGATAATACAAATATGCACTTCTTACTATGCCACATTGCGGGAGTTATGTTGACCTTCCTTAAATGTGGAAAGCTTTTATATTAACAGCCTTTTGTCAGCCAGTCCGCCCGTCTTTTTTTGCCGCGTGGGCCAGGGGTGGGGATAAGGCTGGCTATTTCGGCAGGTGGCGGCAGTACACTCAATTTGGTCTCAGCAAGCATCCCGCGTCTAAAATAATGGCAGGATACGGGTTGCCCCGCTTGCAGGCGGGCAAGCAGGGCAGGTAGCGCGCCGCCCACTTCGCGCCCTGCCAGGGCAAGGAGCGTATCGCCGGCGATCAGTCCGGCCTGTTCGGCGGGCGAGTCGGCAAGCACATGGGTGATTCTGGTTCTGCCTTGCTCTACCTGGCAGCGAATGCCAAGCCAGGGCGTTTTGTCCTCCACGCGCCAATCAATCCTGATACCGACGCGGGCAAGGCTTTGTTCCAGCGGCAAATCGCCGGTTCCTTCCACAAATGTTTTAAGCGCGCGCGCGGTGTCTGTGCCGCCAAGTCGGGTTATGTGCCGGAAAATCTCCTCTTCCGCCAACGGGCTGTCATTTGCGCCGTGATAAGTCCACAGGTCGCGCAGCAAGGTATCCAGACTTCTTTTGCCGAGGCTTTTCAAGCGCAGCTCAAGGTCAAGCCAGAGCGCGAGTAATGCGCCCTTGCTGTAATAGCTGATTTGCGCGTTAGGGGTATTCTCGTCAGGGCGGTAGTATTTTATCCAGGCGTCAAAAGAAGCGTCTGCAAGACTTTGCCGATGCCGTCCCGGTGTTTGTCGAACCTGGGTTATGGTCCTGCCGAGGCGGGACAAATAATCATTCTCGGAAATCAGGTTGGCGCGAACCAGACAAAGGTCGTCGTAATAGGAAGTCGCGCCCTCAAAGAACCAGAGTAGCCGTGTGTAATTTTCGCGCTGCCATTTGTTTTGCGCGAGAGCCAGAGGGCGAATGCGCTTAACATTCCAGCGATGAAAATACTCATGACTGGCGAGGGCGAGAAAGTTGGCATAGGCTTCCGGCGCGGCCTCGTCGTCTGGCAGATGCGGGGAAGGCAGGCTATCGCGCTCGACAAGCAGAACGCTGGAATTTTTGTGCTCCAATCCCCCGTAGCCGGAATCCGCCGCCATGACGAGGAAGGTGTAAGGATCGGGAATTTCCGGCGCGCCAAACAGATTCATTTGCCAGGAGCAGATTTTTCCCAGGTCACGGGCGATTCGCTCATGGTTGCAGTCAGTCGCGCCGGTCAAGACAAGGCGATGCGAAATGCCATGCGCGGTGAACGGAATTTCGGTCAGCCGTCCCATCAATACCGGATGATCGAGCAGTTCGGCGTAATTTTCCGCCCGGTAAAGGCCGAATGAACCGTTGCCATGCCGCGCCCCAAGGCGGGGCAGAGATGTAGCGACTTCCCACCCGGCGCGGCCTTCTTCTGGCGGCAGTAACTCAACCTGGCAGGGAGCCTCCTCTTGCCCACGCGGATATAAAAATACGCTGCTGGCGTTGAAAAAGGCAAAATTCTTATCGAGAAAGGCGGCGCGAACCGAGAGTTCGCCCGCATGGACTTCGTAATAGAGAGTGAGCGGTTTTGCCGTGGGCGCGGCCTTCCAGGTGGATTTGTCTGTCTTTTCCAGGCGCAGCGGGCGACCTTCTGATTCGGCGCGAATCTCGACGATATGACGGGCAAAATCACGGATCAAATAACTGCCCGGAATCCATGCGGGCAGGGAAAAACATTGCCCCGCCGGATCGGGCGTATCTACCCGGCAGGTAATGACAAAGCGGCGATTGACAGGACGACGAGGGCAAAGGGTATAAAGAGGCATGGCTATCTCCAAAATGGGGTTGCTGGCTTATCCCGACTCTTACCACTCCTCTGGATGCCACCAGAGAAAGCCGACGCCGTATGACTTCCCATCATATTTCAGAACCTTACGAATAGTGCTTTCCGTAAGCGAATCTCTTTCATCTTCACCACACACATACTCCTCCACATGCGCGGTTATTGAAAGATCGGCAAAACCATGGCTCGATGTCTTCTCAACTCCAATAGTCATATCTGCCCGCGCTATTCGTTCACAGTGGTAACTCGGTCGACCAATGCGTATAAATTCATATAGGTAGGTGTCGAGTATGGCACGCAAATGTTCACCCTCACGAATCCACAAGGTCAGCTTTTTCTCGAAGCCTGCATCGACTGTGCGCGAAATGCTTCCACCACTGTAAAACACGACCCCGAAGGCGCGAACATCTTTGGACAATATGTACCGCGCGGTGTCTATACGGTAATAGCCGACATTGAGGGCAGCGTCTTCTACGATGGTGGAGCGATTGGCGGCAACCACCTTGCCTGCCTCGACCAAAGCAATGACCTCCATTTTGCGCCCATCAATTTCCCACCTAAACCGCCCTTCACTATTGGTGTCAAATGCGATAGCCGCGATCGTAGTTCCCGGAGCATTTGGCATCGTCTTGCACGCTGCGGCGGCAATCAGGCCACCCTCCTCGTTCCACGAGACCAGCTTGCCATCTATTCCAGCCCAGCGGGCAACCGCCTCGACTATCTCGCTGTCGCAATCCTGATCGTTATCAGCATGTGCCAACTGCGTAAAAGCTATCGCAAAAAAAGGTAGAAACCAGAGGGGCTTACACATCACGCTGCTCCACATAGAGCATTTTCGATTCAAGCGCATACACTTTTCTCCAGGCGTAAAAGCAATCATGGCGCAGTCGCCCCTCTCCCCCGACCCCTCTCCCGCAAGCGAGATAGGGGAGCAAGGCATTCTCCATGACCGTCTCTTTATTTGAATGAATCACTATAATTCCTTTGTTGAGAAGCAACGGGCATAGCGGTATGCAAAAGCGTTGGGGTTCGCTTCGCTCACCTCAACCTACGGGTTGTTGTCTTTGGAAGCACCCGCGTTGTCATCTTCTCTCAGTATCTGCCTGATATTGTCAATGACGCTTGCAACATACTCATTATCATAAGTATATGGAAACATAAACGCAGGGGCGCACGGCGCCTCGAGAACTGTCAGAGTGTCCGGCTCTTTGTTGGGCATGATGGTCGCGCTTGGGCCACGAAGTGGTGGTATCTTCGAGTGCGGATCGCGAAGAGCGATTAGGAACGGACCCGTGAACCACTCTTCTGGTGCGCGAAAGCTAAAATTACTCCAAGTGGCAGTAATCAGCTTAAGCTCTTTTTTGCCTTTCAGGACTTCCTGAACCTGCACCTCAAAACGCGCATAGTCATCTATAAAGCTTTGGATTTCGTATAATTTTCGGCCCTCAGGCGACAGATCTGGATCAGCCAGCTTCTGCTTCCGAAACTCGGAAGCGAGAATGATCTTGTAGTCGACAATACGACCAATAACAACCACGTCTGCATATCTGATATCTTCAAGTTCCAGTGGAGCCAGCATTATGCAAGCGTGAACCGGTTGGCTCACAAATGTGCAAGCGAGGACGATTAGCGCGATGTGCAAATGACGTAACATTAGAATATCTCCTGCGGATGGGAAGGATGAGAGCCGTAGGCCGGGGTTCGACGCGCTCACCTGCAACCTACAAGACTTCGCTGGTTTTCCTGATACCTGATACCTGACATCTGCTACCTGTTAACGCCCCAACTTTCGCATCCGCTCGGCAGGGGTGATGATGTCGGTTAAGCGAATCCCGAATTTGTCATTAACCACGACGACCTCTCCCTGGGCAATCAGGGTTCCGTTAACCAGAACATCCATCGGCTCGCCGGCCAGCGCGTCCAGTTCGACAACAGAGCCATGCGCCAGTTGGAGCAGGTTTTTGATGGTGATCTTGGTGCGTCCCAATTCGACCGAAAGCTGGACGGGAATGTCAAGAATAACGTCCAGTTCGTTCATCACGCTATCCGCGCCTGCGCGGGGCGCGTTGAAGGAGGGAAAAATATTGGCAGGTTGCGCGGCCTGGCTGGAAGCGGCTGCCGGAGCGGCTTGAGCGGAAACTTCCTGTTCCGCCATCGCGGCAGCCCAGTCGTCTTCAGAAATCTCGCCCTCTCCACCGGCGGCTTCGGCGTCCATGCCCATGCTCGCCAGCGCGTCGGAAAGTTCGTCGTCAGCCATGTCTAATTTCTCCTTTTGTTACTTCTCCGGCAGGCGCGGCCTTCTCCGGATTTGCTTGCATGGAAGGAATCTCCAAAGGAGGAATATCCGGTTCCATCGGGGTGAATTTTTCCACTTTCAGCGCGTATTGTCCGCCCTGTTGCCCATAGCGACATTCCATTACGGCAATGTCATCCACAACCACCCGCAGGATTTCCGGGATGTTCATGGGGATGACATCACCCGCTCGCAGGTTGAGGATTTGCCGCAAGGTAATGGTATTCGTACCCAGTTGCGCTACCAGTTCGATCTCCGCGTCCTGCAACTGTCGCCGCAACATGCTGGTCCAGCGTTTATCCTGCGACACCTGATCGCTTTGCATGGTGCTGTGCAAGAGATCGCGGATCGGCTCGATCATCGAGTAGGGAAAGCAGATGTGCATGTCCGCCGCCGTGCCGCCGAATTCAAGGGTAAACGTGGTGGAAATAACGATTTCCGAAGGCGTGGCGATGTTGGCAAACTGGGAATTCATCTCCGAACGGACGTATTCGAGATGCACCTGAAAGACCGGCTTCCAGGAATTGCCGTAGTCGTTGAACACCACGCCCAGCAATCCCTGAATGATGCGTTGCTCGGTCGCGGTGAAATCCCGTCCCTCGACCCTTGAGTGAAAACGCCCGTCGCCGCCGAACATGTTGTCGACGACCAGAAATACGAGGCTGGGATCAAACACAATAAGCGCCGAGCCGCGCAAAGGTCTGACCGTAACTAGATTAAGATTGGTAGGCACAACCAGATTGCGGATAAATTCGCTGTATTTCTGCACCCGGATCGGCCCTACGGAAATCTCAACCGGACGGTGCATGTAGTTGAATATGCCGATGCGAAGATAACGCGCAAAGCGTTCATTGATAAGTTCCAGGGTGGGCATCCGCCCGCGCACGATGCGCTCCTGCGTTCCCAGATTGTAAGGACGCACGCCGCCTGCGTCCTGAGTGGAAATATCAGGCTCGTCCTCTTCCCCGCTCACGCCCTTCAACAGGGCGTCGACTTCTTCCTGGGAGAGAAAATCACCGGACATGAATGAAAATCTCCGTGTCTACTGAATGATGATGGATTCAAACAACACCGCCACTATCGGGCTTTCCGGCGGTTTGCCATCGCTGCGCCGATAAGGATTGACGATATGGTTGATGGCATTCCGAATTTCTTCGGCAAGCGCCTCCTTGCCTTCCTTGCTCATCAGGAAGCCGGCCTGTTTGTCCGACATGATGAAGGTAATGTCGTTACGGATGCGGGGCATCAGGTTTTTCAGGTGAGCGTCCGCGTCCAGGGTATCCACTTGCAGGGTGATGTCCGCCTGCATATAGGAGTCGGCGCCGCTGCCGTCCTCGGCGGGTCTTAAGTTGACCGTGAATTTATCGAGCTTGACGAATATGGGCGGCGCGTCATAGGAGAGCTTTTTCTTGCTCTGTGTTTTAACTTCTGCGATTGCGTCTTCATCGTCGTCGGAATCGTCTTGTGATGACTTCAGCATGTAAAGGCCACCACCCACGATAGCGACCAAAAGTAACAGGATAACCGCCGCCAAAAGGATGATAACCGCTCTTTTGCCTTTATTTGGCGTAGTTGCCGGGGCTTGCGCGGGCGGCGTTTTTTCGTTGGCCATACAGTTTCTTCCTTGAAGGTTTACGCAAACAGATCAATGCCGCCGACTCTGCCGTTGGCATGCGCGAACGGCATGGCATGTCCGTTTACCATATCCGGCAGTATAGACGCTCTTTCCGGGTTTCTCCCATGCTGTCCGGCAGCGTCCGGGGTTCCTTCCGAATTTTCAGCATATTCGCCATTTTGTCCCGGCAGGTTTTGCTCTTCATCTTCGCGTTCGCCGGTCATGCTGTATGCCTCTGTCTCCCGGCGCGTTTGTTCATCCACATCGGCCTGCCCCAGCGATACGCCGGTAGCAGCCATCATTTCGCGCAAGCGGGGCAGCGCGTCTTCAATGGCCTGGCGCACTTCCAGAGTGGCGACGGTGAAATGGATGGTCGCCTTCTCGCCTTCCATATTGAGGGAAATCGAAAGCGGCCCCAAATTCGCAGGGTGGAGTTTCAGGTCGACCTGCTGTTGCCCGTTTCTGGTCATCCAGATGATCTGCTCGCCCAGACGTTCGCCCCAGGCGTGTGAGGCGACAGGCGTGGGAATGCTGGTCGTCGCGCGGGGGGCGGCATGATTCGCCGCCTTTGTAAGGACAGCCGCTTCACGCAAAAAACTGCTGAAATCGTGTTTTTCCTCCTTTGTGCCGGAAGAATGCTCATCGGACTTTGCGGCAAGATTTGCCGGTGGCGGCAAAGCCTTTTCCGCTGCCGCGCTTCCCTGTTTTGCGGGGAGCGATGCTTCTTCTACTTCCGCTTTGGGCGCGGAAAGGGGAGGCGCAGAGGGAAGAGTCGCGCCCTTTTGCCCGCTGGAAAGCTCCTGCGGTGTAGAAAGGGGCGCGTTGTCTGTTTCCACCGGACTGGAAAGCACTCCCAGGGCGATGATGCTGTCCTCTGCTTTGTCGTCAATGCCTTTATCCAGCGTTTTCTGTTCCCGCGCCAGGAGACGCGCCAGCTCTTCCGGCAGGAACTTGTCTTCGCGTCCCACAATTCCGGTAGCCAAATCAGTTTGGGATTTGTCCAGAAGATTGGCAAGGAAATCGGCAGGCAGTTCCGGCGAAATATCCGTATCGGGCGCGGCGGCATTCAGGAGCGCCGCGAGCAACCCGAAAAAGCTGCCGCCTTTGCCGCTCTGAAGCAGAGCTGTCGCCGCCGACATGTCCCCGCCGCCTGGCATGACGGGAATGGCGGGGATAGAAATGGGGGTAATCGTGGTCATGGCTTCCTCAAACGTCCGGTTCAGCTTCATGAAAGCAAAGGGTGTGCCATGACCACGCGCCTAGTTCAATGGCAGGGGAGGTCAAAGTAGGGGTGAATCACAGTTATTGCCATTCCTGGTGTTGATGCGTCTGGTATTTTCGCTTTTTGGCAAAGCATTTCTGTTAAGATTCAATTGTCTTTTCCTGTTTTTATTTAGGTTTTTTTATGTCTATTGGCATCACCCTCCGTTTTTCTGCGGTGTTGGCAATCTTCGCTATTCTGGCCTCCGGCCTGACTGGCTATTATGCTTATGACGATAACCGTCGTTTGCTCCTGGCGCATTCGGAAAGGAGCTTGCAGAACGGAATGCAAATCATAGGGCAGCAATTGTTGGTTGCCTTGAACAACACCGCCAAGGATGTGCGTCTTCTGGCCTCGCAGGCAAATATATCGGGCGGTCCCGGCGCGCCGATCCAGACAGACGGCATTTTGCAGGCGGCGCGTTCCCTGATGCAGGTACATCCTGAATATCTGCACGTCAGCCTGATTGACGCGCGCCGCGACTGGCGGGAAATCGCCCGTATCGGCCGGGAAGGGTCGAATCTTCACCAAATCACGTACCCTGATGATTCCCTGCAAACTTATCTGAATCCGGTCTTGCATTTGACGCCGGGGCAGGTGTATCTGTCCGAAACCTTTGCGCTGGATGTGGATTGCGAGGCTTGCGAAGGAGAGACGGATGTTGCGGGAAAAGAGACTGATCGGCAAATATCGTTTCTGGTTTCCGCGCCTGTTGCGCGGGAAAATGGCATGAACAGCAACATCCTGGTAGCTATCCGGGTTGACCTTACGTTTTTTGCCCGGAGCATTGGCGCCAGCCTGCCGCCTGCATTCCAGTTCGGCATAGCGGATAGCGAGGGCAGCCTGGTTTATGTTTCCCAAAACAGCAGCGGCTGGCTGGATTGGGAGGGGAAACCCTTGCAGGCTCTTTTCCCGGCTGCCAGCGCTGTGGTCAAAGGCGATCAGGATACTCTGGTCTATAACGATTTGCTGAGTCAAAACGATTTGGAAAACGCCAGGCTGACGGCCTTTAAACGCGTGCAGTCTATGGATTTCAGCAATGGGCGTTATTTCATCATGGCGATCTCTGAGCCGCTTCTCCAGGTACTCCAGGATATTCGGCTGCTTTGGGAAAATATGTGGCAAATCGTGCTTTCCTTCAGCCTCATAGCGGTCTTTTTGGCCTGGATGGTGTCACAGGCCATTACCCGCCCGCTTGCCAGAATTTTGACCTCGGTACAGCATTTTGCGGCAGGAGAAAGCAGCAGCGACATTCTCCTGCCGGTAAGGAGTCGTGGGGATGAAATTGGTCTGCTTGCGGCGGGTGTGGAAAAAATGCAGAACCAGATTCGTACCCAACTGGAAGCTCTGGAAGAAAATCATCAGGCCATGCAGCATATGGCGCATCACGATTCCCTTACCGGACTTGCCAATCGCCTGACTTTATTCAGACTGATGGAAAACGTGATTGCGCAGGCGCGGCGGCAAGGATACAAATTTGCCGTGCTTTTCGTTGACCTGGATTACTTCAAGGAAGTCAATGACAAATATGGCCACTACATAGGCGATCAACTTTTAATAACGGTCGCCCGCTGTCTTCAGGCCGGGGTGCGTGAGAGCGACATCGTTGCCCGGCTGGCGGGGGATGAATTTGTGGTCATATTGAGTCCTATCCATAATGGCGTGGAGGCCGAACTGGTTGGCAAAAAACTGTTGCAGCGCCTCAATAATCCGCTGACGATCACGGAAGAAGGGAAGAAAGTTCATATTTCCATTTGCGCCAGCATCGGGATCAGCATGTATCCCGCCCACGGCGAAACGCCGCAGGAACTGGTGGATATTGCCGATGAAGCCATGTACGCCAGCAAGAGTTCGGGGCGGAATACCTGTACCCTGGTGAATCTGGAAGGAAAGACAGGCCAGGGCGCGGCTCAAGGCGCGGGGAAGGGTTCGGAAAAACCAGATTCGGCGTGATGTATAGCGCGATAAGTTGGGGTAGCGCCGAGCTATATGTTCATTCCAATATTTGGCATTCGCGCCCAAAGTGCCTAAAATGAGAATATCCTGACTCAGATTTTTAAACTGGTTTTATTATGCTTTCCGCCGTCAGCAGCGCCGCAGCCTACAATTGGGCAGATCAGTCCTTCGCCTCACGCACAGAGGCCAGGGGTAGGGCGGATGCTGCGCCTGATGAAGTGAAAAACGCGGAACAGAAAAGCGCCGCGAATTCCGGCAACCAGACAGCCAAAACGGACGCAAGTCCCGCCGACAAAACCCAGCTTAGCGAAGCGGAACAACGCGAAGTCGAGATGCTGAAGCAGACCGACCGTGAGGTGCGCCAGCACGAAATGCAGCACATTGCCGTCGGCGGCAGTCTGGTCACAGGCGGCGCCAACTTCTCTTACAAAAAAGGCCCGGACGGACAAAGTTATGCCGTCGGCGGCGAGGTTAGCATAGACACCTCGAAAGGGCGCACGCCGGAAGAAACCTTGAGCCGCGCCATTCGTATCCGCGCCGCCGCCCTCGCCCCTGCCGACCCTTCTCCGCAAGACCGACGCGTCGCCGCAATGGCGGGTCAAATGGAAATGCAGGCCATGCGCGAAATTGCCCAGGCAAAAATGGAAGAAAGCGAGGAAAAGCAGGATGGGAATGCAACACCAAGCCAGGAAAGTAATCGCGCTAACAGCGTTAACGCCACAACCGCCTATCAGGCCGCCAGCGGCTTTGGACAGGCCGCAACCGGGCAGCGCGTTTCATTGTTTGTGTAAAACTATCCCCGCCACAATTCTCTCCGGCTGCCGGTGATGAGGCGCATTTCCCCTGGCAACAGACCATCCAGAGCGTAAGCGCCCACGGCAACCCGGATCAGGCGCAAGGCGGGATGTCCTACCGCCGCCGTCATCCGGCGCACCTGCCGGTTTTTCCCTTCCCTGAGCGCGATTTCCAGCCAACTGTTGGGAATCTCGCGGCGAAAGCGGATGGGCGGTTTGCGCGGCCAAAGGGATTCCGGTTCCGGTATTGCCCGAATACACGCCGGGCGGGTCAGCCCGTCTTTCAGGAGGACGCCTTGCCGCAACGACGAGAGCGCCGCCTCATCGGGAATGCCTTCCACCTGTACCCAATAAACCTTTTCCGCCTTGTGGCGCGGATCGGCGATCAACGCCTGCAAGCGTCCGTCATCGGTTAGCAGAAGCAAGCCTTCGCTGTCCGCGTCCAGCCGCCCGGCTGCATACATTCCGGGGAAATCAATAAAATCCCTGAGACCGCGCCAGCGGCCTTCCGGCATGAATTGGCTCAACACCCCATAAGGTTTGTTGAAACAGAGCAGGGAAACAGGAGCAGTTTGGGAAATATCAGAGCGGCGCGACATGATGGGATGGCAGCCTGCGGGCGGCAGAACGCCGTCCCTTAAATACCTTCATCTGCGAATTGTTTTTTCATTGTCGTCTGCAAGACTTGCCGTCTGCAAGGCTGGTCGGAGTGACATGATTCGAACATGCGACCCCTGCGTCCCGAACGCAGTGCTCTACCAGGCTGAGCTACACTCCGACATTGACCATCCGCCCACTTTAATGTGAACGGTCAACCGCAAAAACGGATAATTCTAGCAAGGTTTTCCTGTGCTGACTATCAGGCAACACAGAAATGGCAGCCTGTGCCTGTTCGACTGCCTCTTTTGCCCGTTGTCGGGTATGTTCCAGCGCATTTGAAGCACGAATCGCGGCAAGCACCGCTGGAAAATCATCCCGCCCGCCGCTTTCAATGGCATGTCGGACTGAAGCCGCCTGTTCCGCCGTGCCGTGCCGCATGACATAAATCAGGGGCAGGGTCGGTTTGCCCTCGGCCAGATCGTCGCCCAGATGCTTGCCGGTATCAACTTCATCGCCGGAATAGTCCAGCACGTCATCAATGAGTTGGAAGGCCGTGCCCAAATACATGCCATAACGCGCCATGCCCTCTTCCTCTTCCTTTGACGCGCCAGCCACAATCGCGCCCAGTTGCGCCGCCGCCTCGAAAAGTTTGGCCGTCTTGTGGTGAATAACTTTCAGATAATTCGCCTCATCCACGTCCGGGTCATGGCAATTCATCAACTGGAGCACCTCCCCTTCCGCAATGATGTTGGTCGCGTCCGCGAGCACCTGCATCACCCGCATCTTGTCCGTCCGTACCATCATCTGAAAGGCGCGTGAATAGAGAAAATCCCCTACCAGCACACTGGCCGCGTTGCCGAACATCACATTGGCGGTATCCCGTCCACGCCGCAGGTTTGATTCATCCACCACGTCATCGTGCAGGAGGGTTGCGGTATGGATGAACTCCACCACCGCTGCCAGTTCGTGATGTTCTTCTCCCTGATAACCAAAGGTTTTGGCCGCCATCAGCAACAAGGCCGGACGCAGACGCTTGCCGCCGCCCGCGATAATGTATTCTGCCACTTGTCGTATCAGCGCCACATCGGAACAAAAACGCTGCCGGATTACCGCATCCACTGCCTTCATGTCTTCACCGATCATGGCGTAAAGCTGCTGTAGCGACAAGATTGCCCCCGTTTTGCGGAAAATTCGTAATGCTAGAAGCCCAGTCCTGAAAGTGTCAAGACTGAGCGGTTAAAGTCACTCGCTTTTCTTTCCGTTTTGCTTCTTCGACGCGAACCGGATGGCCTCAAACCCCAAAACGCCCGATCAAGTCAAAGGAAGTTTCCCTGCCGATCTTGTCCCCATTTTCCTCCAGCCATTCAGAAGCGGCCTGATAGCCGATGTCATGCAGATTTTTCAGGAACGGCCAGTCTGCCGCCACTTTGGTATCGCTTCCGAAACGATGCAGCAAATTCTCGGATTCAAGGAGATGGAAGCGAGTTTCCAGGGTATAGCGCTCCAGGGTAGTCGGCTCGCGCAAGGCTCGCCCCAAAACACGCTGAAGACTGCTTGGCCAACCTTTCTTTTCGCATACCTCCTGATCCCGCGCCTGACTGTAGGCGACTACATTGGCGAACAACAACATCTCGCGCAACAGGCTGGTATTGAATGCCAGTTCCATTGCGCGGGCGCGGATTTCCCCCATCCGCTTCGGCGCGCTGCCATAGGCAGGCGGCGCCAACAGAATCAGCAGGATGTCCCGCGACTGGCATTCGTAAAACAACGGATAAACCGGCGGATTTGCGCTATATCCTCCATCCCAGTATGGTTCGCCATCAATTTCGATCGTCTGGTGCAACATTGGCAAACAGCCGGAAGCCAGTACCGCATCCTCGCTGACCTCCTGAGTACGAAACAGGCGCAGTTTGCCCGTATTGGCATTGGTGGCGGCAATAAACAGGCGCACCGGGCTATACATGCGCAAGCCCATGAAATCAATACGCGCTTTCAGGAGTTTACGCAGTGGGTTGAAATTGAGGGGGTTTAGCTGATAAGGCGAAAAATAGTTCGCCCAATTCAGCATCATCTTGGTCGTCGGCAGGAGGGCGAGCTTATCTTCGCCGGTAAGTGTCGGAACGGAAACAGAAAAATGAAGCGGCACGCTGTCGGCAATGCCACGCCATAATTCCGCCAACGCCTGCTTCGCGCCTTCGCGCCCGCCTTTCATCAGACCGTCTGCCATAGCGACGGCATTCGCCGCGCCGGCGCTGGTGCCGCTGATTCCGTCAAAATCAAAACGCTCGTCTTCCAGCAGGCGATCCAGCACGCCCCAACTATAGGCGCCGTGCGCCCCGCCGCCTTGCAAACCAATATTAAGCGAATGTGTCGCTGTTTTATGCTCTGTGTTCATGAGTGTGATCTGCTTCCTCTGTTTGTGCCTGACTGAAAGGTTTTACATTGACGCTTTAGCTTTCGCCAAGGATACTTCTTTTCTGCTCCCTTTTTGATGTCGCTTTACAAAAGAAAGTTTACGAATGTTGTCGAAGTATTCAGAGTTTCCCGGAATTTCCGGCCCGGTCGTATTGATTGTCATGGACGGTTACGGCGTCTCGCCCATCCACGCGGGAAATGCCATCGCCACCGCGAACAAGCCGACCCTTGATCATCTTTTCAAAACCTGTCCGCACACCCTGCTTGCCGCGCACGGCAAGGCAGTCGGGATGCCGTTTGATGACGACATGGGCAATTCCGAAGTCGGACACAACGCCATAGGCGCGGGACAAATCTATGCTCAGGGTGCCGCGTTGGTCGCCCAGGCCATCAACTCCGGCACAATCTGGCAGGGCGAAGGCTGGCGGGAAATCATCGCACAGACAAATACGCATTCTGCCACGCTGCATTGTATCGGTCTATTTTCCGATGGCAACGTACACAGCCATATTGACCACTTGAAGGCTATATTGCGACAAGCCAGGCTGGAAGGCGTGACAAAAGCGCGTGTCCACATTCTGCTCGACGGGCGTGATGTGCCGGAAACCAGCGCCCTTGACTATCTCCTGCCATTTGAAGATTTTTTGACGCAACTGAACTGTTCTGGTTTTGACGCGCGGATTGCCTCCGGCGGCGGAAGGCAGGTAATCACCATGGATCGCTACGAAGCCGACTGGAGCATGGTCGAGCTTGGCTGGCGGACGCATGTCCTTGGCGAAGGCGAGTATTTCCAGAATGCCGCTGAAGCGGTGCAGACCTTGCGCGACCGGCATCCCGGCATTACCGACCAGAACCTTCCGCCTTTCGTGATTGCGGAACGAGGTGAACCTTTGGGGCGAATTCAGGATGGGGACGCCGTTGTGCTCTTTAATTTTCGGGGTGATCGCGCCATTGAAATCAGCCGCGCTCTGGAAGGGGGCGATATACCCTTCTGTCGGCTGCAGATGCCCGCAATCGCCTATGCCGGCATGTTGCAATACGATGGCGACCTCTTTATTCCGCGCCGCTTTCTTGTGCCGCCCCCTGCCATCAGGAATACCCTGGGCGAATGGCTTTCCCGTTCCGGCATTCGCCAGTTTGCCTGTTCGGAAACGCAAAAATTCGGGCATGTTACCTATTTCTGGAACGGCAACCGTTCCGGCAAATTTGCGGGGGAGACCTGGCAGGAAATTCCGAGCGATTCCGTTCCTTTTGAAGAGCGCCCATGGATGAAGGCAGCCGAAATTGCCGACGCGATGATTGCGGCCCTGCATAGCGGGGAATACCGCTTTTTACGCTGCAACTTCGCCAACGGCGACATGGTGGGGCATACCGGCGACTTTGCGGCGGCGCAACATGCCATCGAAGCGGTCGACCTCGCGCTCTCCCGCCTCCTGCCCGTCGTCCGGCAAACGGGCGGTATTTCCATTATCACCGCTGACCACGGCAATGCCGATGAAATGTACGAACTCGATAAAAAAACCGGACAACCCCTGCTGACTTTGACAGGCCAGCCCAAAGGCAAGACTTCCCACACCCTGAACCCCGTGCCGCTGATTCTGGACTTTGGCGCGGAGTATCGTCATTTAGGGCTGAAACAAATGGAAAACGCGGGACTTGCCAACCTTGCCGCCACGGTCGCCAACCTGCTCGGCCTGGAAAAACACCCAAGCTGGCATGAGAGCCTGCTGCAAACATGATACACCTTATGCCTATTACATAGGTTGTGGCGAGCGAAACACGAATCTCATATCAGGCAACAGATATCAGCGGTTTGTAGGTTGGCGGTGAGCAGAATGCGAACCCCAGGGCAATCGCATGAAAGTCATGCCAGCCCGAGCAATTGAGCGCGGTAGGAATCGGAAGTCGCGGCGATGAGGCGTCGGGCCTTAATGCCGCCCTTTCGTGGTATAGGGTCAAGGCGGATGAGGTTCAGGGTGATGTGCCTGAGCACGGCGAGGTTGTGGGCGGCATGTCCGGTGCGAGCCCGCATCTGATCGTCGGCGAAGACAATATCCATGCACCAGTGCAGTCGGTTTTGAGTCACCCCTGCCTGAAGGCAGGGGATTCCTCGATACGGTACAGGGGAGCCTTCGGCTCCCTGTTACGCTTTGTCTCGCTTGTCTCCGCCATAAATGGCGGAGACAAGCGAGACCCGTGTTCAATACTCCAGTGAGCGCGGATTGCCCGCAAGAGGCGATTGGCATCGGGGGCGAGGCTCGAAAGATAGTAGCGATGCTCAAGCATCGTCTTGCCCTTGATTTCGCGCTGCGACTCGATCACCACGAAGGACTTAAGATCGGGCCACTGCTCTGGTTTATGCAGACAGTCCAGTTGATCGAAGGCATAACAACGCCGCGTCTCAATTCGTCCATGATCCTTCTCCACGGTTTCGGACATCGCATGAGGTGTCCTGTCCGGTGCCGCCTTGAACCGGGCAAAGAAATCGCGCAGCGAATCGGTCAGATTCGGCTGGTTGTCCTTGAGCGCCAAGACATAATGCGCACCACGATTGCGGATCGCCTGGGCGATGTTGGTCTGGGTACCCATGGCATCGAGGGTGACAATGCAACCTTCCAGCGCCAGGGTAGCCAGGAGCTCAGGAATGGCCGTCTTTTCATTGGACTTCGCTGCCGTTGCCCGCTGCCCGAGCACCAAACCGGCACCTGCGGCAAACGCACTTACCAGATGCAGCGGCGTAGCATCCACCTTGCCTGTGCGCCGACTACTCTTACCGTCAATGGCCACCACGGCATCGGCCCCCAGCGCAGGCAGGATCGATCCGACCCAGCGCCGAAAGGCGGCCTCAAATTGCGTTGGATCAATTAACCCAAACAGCCGCCCAAAGGTGTCGTGCGAGGGAATGCACGCTTTCAGCTTGAGGTAGCCCCGTAGCCAGTCGAGTTTTTCTTTCGCCCACAGCTCGACCTCAACGAAAGTGTCGGCTCCAACCAGCACCGCATTGACCGCCACCACCAGTAACTCGACCAGATCATGCTTAACCTTCCCCGCTTGTCTCGGGTCACTGATCGATACGAATACCTCCGCCAGACGCAGTTTGCCTTCCGTCTCCATAGAACACTCCAAAAAGACAGAAAACTACACAAATCAATCCCCTGTGAACAGCCCCCCTCGTAACCCATTTATCGTAAACGAGTACTTCCAAGAGTCAACAACAATGGCATTCATGCGATTGCCCTGCCCAAGGTGGGAGCCGTATGCCTTATTCACCAGGCAATTAAGGATTGCCGCATATTTACCCTTTTAACCCATATGGGGCGTCCCCCGAAAAATCAAACCTTAATTGCCGAAGCAATAGTATTGAAGCCAAGCGGAAATGGATAGCGAGGTAGGTTAGAATAAAAAATCCGGCTTCAAGAGTTCTACGTGATGGAATTACAGGACAAAACAATTCTTCTGGGCGTTTGCGGCGGTGTGGCGGCCTATAAGGCCGCTGCTCTCCTGCGCGACATGCGGCGCGCGGGCGCCAGGGTACGGGTCGTGATGACGGAAGCTGCAACCCGTTTTATAACCCCCTTGACCTTGCAGGCGCTCTCCGGCGAGGCGGTCTATACCGGCCTGTGGGATGAACGAATAGCGAACGGTATGCCGCATATCGAACTCTCGCGGGGAATAGACGCGGTTCTGGTAGTGGCGGCGACGGCGGATTTTTTGGCCAGAATGGCGACAGGACGCGCGGAAGATTTGCTCTCGACTATCGCATTAGCGCGTAAAACGCCGCTGTTTGTCGCGCCAGCGATGAACCGGCAGATGTGGGAACATCCGGCAACCCGGCGTAACGTCGCGACCCTCCTGGGCGATGGCGTTTGTTTCTTTGGCCCGGCTTCCGGCGTGCAGGCGTGTGGCGACGAAGGCGAGGGGCGAATGCTGGAGCCGGAGGAAATTCTGGAAGCGTTGATCGCCGCCCTGACTCCCAGGCGGTTAGCCGGAAAAAAAGTTCTTCTGACCGCCGGGCCGACTTTTGAGGCGATTGACCCGGTGCGCGGCCTTACCAATCTTTCTTCCGGCAGAATGGGCTATGCTCTGGCGCGCGCGGCAATGCAGGCGGGCGCGGAAGTATCGCTTGTATCCGGCCCGGTGGAGCTTGCCGCGCCCTATGGAGTGCGGGTAAGCAGGGTGAGGAGCGCCCTGGAAATGCGCGAAGCGGTATTGCAGGAGGCAACAACAGCCGATCTCTTCATCGCGGTGGCGGCGGTAGCCGATTATCGGGCGGAAGAGGTGGCTACGCAGAAGCACAAGAAGGAAAATGGCAGACCGCCGGAAATCCGCCTGATTGCCAATCCCGACATTCTGGCGGAAGTTGCCGCATTGCCGCGCCCTCCTTTTTGCGTGGGCTTCGCGGCGGAAAGTGAAAATCTGGAAACCTTTGCCGAAGAGAAGCGTAAGCGCAAAAAAATCCCGCTCATCGTCGGCAACCTGATTCAGGAAGGCTTTGGCGGCAAAACGAACCGGGTTATCCTGTTTGACGAAGAAGGCAGTCACCCCTTGCCGCCGGGGGAGAAACAGGCGATTGCCCACAAGCTGATTGAACATATCGCCCATCTTTTGGAGAAGACTTATGCCCGTGCGGGTTGATGTAAAAATCCTTGATCCGCGTCTTCATGACGCCATGCCCCGGTACGCCTCTCCCGGCGCGGCGGGGCTTGATTTACGCGCCTGTCTGGACGCGCCCCGCGAGATTATGCCCGGCGAGACTGTCCTTGTCCCTGCCGGCCTTGCCATTCATCTGGCTGATCCTTCCGTCGCCGCCATGATTTTGCCGCGTTCCGGTCTGGGGCATAAACATGGCATTGTGCTTGGCAATCTTGTCGGCCTCATTGATTCCGATTATCAGGGCGAACTCATGCTTTCCGTCTGGAATCGGGGAGGGGAGGCTTTCGTCATTCAGCCGCTGGAGAGGCTGGCGCAACTGATTATCGTGCCTGTCCTGCAGGCTGACTTGAATGTAGTAGCAGAATTTGGCGAAAGCGAGCGCGGCGCGGGCGGTTTTGGCAGCACGGGGCGACAATGAAGACGAAAATCGCTCTTTTTATCGCATGCGTCGCGGCGGCGTTGGCCTTGTTGCTGTGGCTGGCGGGCTGGCCGGGAGAGGAGGAAGAAAGCGAATCCGAAGCGGGTATTGCGGATTTGCTCCTGCCGGTTTCGGCCTGCGACCCCGGCATTACGACCTGCGCTCTGGATATGCCGGGAGGCGGCAGGTTGACGGTAGACTTTTCCGCGCGCCCGCCCAGGGCGCTTTATCCATTTACGGCACGCATTACCCTGGAAACGGCGGAAGAGGTTCGCGCCGCGCGTCTTGATCTTTCCGGGGCGGAGATGGATATGGGGGTGATAAGCCATGAACTTGTCAGGGACGCGGAAGGGCATTATCAGGGCGAAATCGTCCTGCCGATCTGCATAACAGGCGTCATGCGCTGGCAGGCGGATGTTATTGTCGAATATGATAATGAGCGCGTTATCGCGCCCTTTCTTTTTTCTAACGGCAGATGAGCAAAAAATTAGCGACAGGCATTCATATCTGTCGCTCAAAACGAACAAGGAAGGAGTTTGCGTCCCCTCCCCTTGTTGCTACGGTCGAAACCCCGGCTTCATCAGGCCGGGGTTCCAGCCGCCGCTTCGCCCTGAAGGGCGGAGTTTCAAACCGGAGTCAGTTTTATGATGAAGACGATAATCATGCGCTTGTGTCTTGCCCTTACGCTATTTTTTGCGGGATTTGCCAGTGCCGACGCGGCAGGCATTACCTACAGCGCCCAGGATTTGCATACCGATTGCAGACATGCCGAAGCATTTTTGATGGCGGAAAAGAAGCAGGATTTGCTCGACAGTCTGGCAGGCGCGCGCTGCCTTTCCTATCTACAGGGATTTGTCGCGGGCTATTGGGTAAGCGAGGTGCTTGCCAGACGGGTAGGTGTTGACTTTGCCGCGTTTTGTCTGCCGCCGGATGTTGATATGCTTCGCCTGGTTCGCGCCGTGCTTTTGTATCTGTCGCTCCATCCCCTGCCGCCGGAGACTGTTGCCGCCGTTCCTGCCGAGCAGCTAACGATTGCAGCGTTGGCGCGGACTTTTGCCTGCGCGTTGCCGGACGAATAACGCTTATGACCACTTCTTCTGAACGGATAACCTGGACGAATCGCTGGGCGTTTATTCTGGTGACGATCGGTTCGTCTGTCGGATTGGGCAACATCTGGCGTTTTCCCTACATTGCCGGAACGCAGGGCGGCAGTGCCTTTGTCGTTGTTTATCTCTTGTGCGTGCTCTTGGTGGGCATTCCGCTTCTGATGGCGGAAACCATGATCGGACGGCGTGGGCGCGGCAATCCGGTGGTTGCGGTGCTCAAAACCGCGAACGAATCAGGCTGTTCGCGCTGGTGGGGAGCGCTTGGCTGGATGGGCATGATCGGCGCGCTTGTAATCCTCAGCTATTACAGTGTCGTGGCGGGCTGGATTGTGGATTATTTCTGGAAGATGCTGATAGGGGTCAGCTTCGAGAGCCGGGAGGCGGCGGAGGCTGGATTTGCCGCGCTTCAGGCCAATCCGGTTGAACTGATTCTTTGCCACAGCATTTTTATGGCGCTGACGGTCGGTGTCGTAGCGCGGGGCGTGGTTTCCGGGATTGAGCGGGCAAACAAGATAATGATGCCGGCATTGTTCCTGATACTGCTGTTGCTGACGCTATGGGGCGGGGTCGCCGGGGATATGAAGCAGGCGGCGCATTTTATGTTCGCCTTCAGGCCGGAAGCGATCAATCGGGAAGTCGTGTTGAGCGCGTTGGGACACGCCTTTTTTTCCCTGAGTCTGGGCATGGGGGTCATTATTGCCTATGGTTCCTACTTCAAGCAGGGTTCGTCCATCGCTAACGCAAGCGTCTGGGTGGCGGCGGCAGGGGTACTGGTCGGCCTGCTTGCCGGACTTGCGATTTTTTCCCTGACCTTTGCCTATGGTCTGGAGCCGGCCAGCGGCCCGGGGCTGATTCTGCAAACCCTGCCGCTTACTTTCGCGCATATGCCGGGCGGGCAGATTTTCGGGACGCTTTTTTTCCTGCTGGTGGTTTTTGCCGCCTGGACTTCCGCCATTTCCCTGCTGGAGCCATTTACTTCCTGGCTCAACGAGCGTGTCGGTCTTACACGCAGGATGTCGGCTTTGAGTGTCGGGCTGTTTTCATGGCTGCTTGGCGTTGGCGTTTGTTTTTCCTTCAATATCTGGAGCGATTATCGTTGGTTCGGGAAAAACCTGTTTGAGCTTCTTGATTATTGGAGTACTTGTATAGCCATGCCGTTGAATGGTTTGGTGGTGGCGATTTTTGTCGGCTGGGCGATCAAGCGGCATGTGGCGCGAGAGGAGATTGCGCTTGCAGGCAGGATGTTTACGCTTTGGCAGGGGATTTTGCGTTATCTGGCTCCACTGGCCATCCTGCTTATCTTCGCGCATAGTCTGGGCTTGCTGGCTTGACGCCGGGGGGATGAAGTGAGCCGGAGCAGCAAGGCGTGGATTCATGAACATGTGACCGATCCTTATGTGCGCCAGGCAAAAAAAGAGGGCTGGCGTTCACGGGCGGCGTTCAAGCTGCTGGAGATTGACGCCAGGGATCATCTGTTACGCGCCGGTGATGTAGTGGTTGATCTTGGCGCGGCGCCCGGCGGCTGGGCGCAGGTGGCGGTCAAAAAAATGGGCGGGCAGGGCAGGGTATTTGCCCTTGATGTGCTGGAGATGCGGGCAATTTCCGGGGTTACGTTTATAGAGGGCGATTTTTGCGAGAACGGGACGCTGGAGCGCCTTGAATCCCTGCTGGCGGGGCTGCGAGTGAATCTTGTGCTTTCCGACATGGCGCCCAATCTTTCCGGTATTGCGCTGGTGGATCAGGCGCGTGGAATGTATCTGGCGGAACTGGCGCTTGATTTTGCCGGGCGTTGGTTGGTTGAAGACGGCGCTTTGCTTGTCAAGGTTTTTCAGGGGGCGGATTATCCGGCTTTTCTTGCCGCGATGCGAAAAGCATTTGTCAGCGTGGCGACCAGAAAGCCCAGGGCCTCCAGAGATCGTAGCGCGGAGCTTTATTTATTGGGACGGACTCTGAAATCACCGCCGGGAAGTAATTCGTTGCTGTAGGAGCGCGATTTATCGCGCCCACCCAACAAACACCAGCGGTCTGGCGGCCTCATTCCGCAAAAATACGTCCCACGCCTACGCTTAACAAGCCAAGCCAGGTCATGAGGAGCGAACCGGCGAGATGCAGGGCGCAGAGCGCCAGCGCGTATCCGGTACGCCCGGACAGCAGGCGTTCGACGGTTTCGGCGGAAAAGGTAGAGAAGGTAGTCAGGCCGCCCAAAACGCCGGTGATGATAAAAAGTTTCAGGAGCGGGTCAAGCGAACTATGCAAATGAAAAACGCCGACCGCCACTCCGACCAGATACCCGCCGATCAGATTGGCCGCCAGGGTTCCCAACGGCAGCGCCGGCAACAGCGGATTCAGCAGGATGCCCAACCACCAGCGAGCGCACGCGCCCAATGCCGCGCCCAAGCCTACCGCCAGCGCCGCGCTCCAGCTCATTACGTTTGTCATTTTTGCTTCCTTTTACAGGGTCAGGGCAATCAAGTTTGTCTTCCGATGATTGAGCCGATACCTGGCTGGGAGCGCCATTGCCGGGAGCGTAGGACACCAGCCCGGCCTGAAGCAGGATGCCACGCTGGCGCGTGACGCTCCCGGATGTTTCGGGAATTGCGGCAATTACAATAAACAATATTTTAGATGGCTACGACATCTACGCGCGCGATTGCCCTGTTTCCATAATGCCATCCGCCAGAACGCCATCCGCCAGGATCGAGATAGGCGTTATTCTATACCCTGGCTTGCCAGATATTCCTCGTAGCCGCCAGGATAGTCGGTAATGCAGCCGTCCGCCCTGATTTCAAGCACGCGGGTGGCAAGCGAAGAGACAAATTCGCGGTCATGCGAGACGAAAATCAGGGTTCCCTTGTAGAGATCAAGCGCGGTATTCAGAGACTCGATGGACTCCATGTCCAGATGGTTGGTCGGTTCATCCATGACAAGCGTGTTCGGGCTTTGCAGCATGAGTCTGCCGAACAGCATTCGTCCCTGCTCGCCGCCGGAAATGACGGAAACCGGCTTTTTCTGCTCATCGCCGGAAAACAGCAGCCGCCCCAGGGTGCCGCGAATCAGGGTCTCCAGGTCTTTATCGGTTTCCGCGTTCGCCCTGGCATACTGTGCAATCCACTCGGTAAGTGGGGAATTTCCTGCAAATTCGGCGGAGTGATCCTGGGCGTAGTAGCCGGGACAGGCTTTTTCCGCCCATTTGACGCTGCCGCCAACCGGGGCAAGCTCGCCCATCAGAAGTTTTAACAGGGTGCTCTTGCCCGCGCCGTTTTCGCCGATGATGGCAACCTTGTCGCCCGCGTTGATCGTGAAACTCGCGCCGTCATAAAACGACTTGCCGTCCGCCGCGTAGCAAAACGAGAGGTTTTCCACTTCCAACGCCTGCCGGTGCAATTTTGTCTTGTCGTCGAAAGTAAAGCGTATCCACGGATATTGACGGGAAGAAGGTTTTACGTCTTCGGGTTTCAGTTTCTCGATCAGTTTCATGCGGCTTGTAGCCTGCCGCGCCTTGGATTTGTTGGCGGAGAAACGGCGCACGAATTCCTGCAATTCGCCGATTTTCTCCCTGGCGCGAGTGTTTGCCGCCTGCTGGCGGGTGCGCGCCTGACTCGCAGCTTCCATGAAATCGTCGTAATTGCCCGGATAGACCGTAATCCTGCCGTAATCGAGGTCTGCCATGTGGGTGCAAACCTGATTCAAAAAATGGCGGTCGTGGGAGATGATGACCATCGTGGATTCGCGCTGATTCAGAATGTCCTCCAGCCAGCGGATCGTGTTGATGTCGAGGTTGTTGGTCGGCTCATCCAGCAGCAGAATATCCGGGTCGGCAAAGAGCGCCTGACACAGCAATACCCGCAGCTTCCATCCCGGCGCAACGTTCTGCATCGGTCCGGCGTGCAATTCGGTGGCGATGCCCGCGCCGTGCAACAGCTCTCCCGCGCGCGCTTCGGCGGTATAGCCGCCATATTCACCGAAGCGCGTTTCCAGATCGGAAGCGCGCAGATAATCATCTTCGGTCGCCTCCGGGTTTGCGTAGATAGCGTCTTTCTCGGTGAGACATGTCCACATTTCTTCATGCCCCATCATTACCACGTCGAGCACGCGCATATTTTCGTAAGCGAATTGATCCTGGCGCAGATAGGCCATGCGCTCCATCGCGTCCTTGCTCACATTCCCGGCGCTGGGTTCCAGAGAGCCGCAGAGAATCTTCATGAAAGTTGATTTTCCCGCCCCGTTCGCGCCAATCAATCCGTAACGAAATCCCTCGCCGAATTTGACGTTGACGTTTTCAAACAGGGGCTTCGCGCCGAATTGCATGGTGATATTTGATGCTATAAGCATTGCCGCGTCTCCGGGAAAGGAATATGGGGCGAGCTGAATACCCGTATGGCAGGCGGCTCAAAAAACCTCGAATTCTAACCGAGCGCGGCAGAAATTGTCGGAATACGGTACAGATAAAGCGTATCCACCGCATTATCGCCCGCCAGAATTTCGCCTGCCGCGTCGGGAACGGGAAAAGCCTTGCTGATAAAGAGACTGCCGGGCTGCATTTCCCGACACGCCTTTTCCCAGAGCCTTGCCATCGGCGCGGGGGAGAGGAAACAGTAAACCGCCGCGTAGGGCGCAAAGGAATGCGTCCAGAAGTTACCCCAGCGCCAGTTGAAACGGGATGAGCCATGCCGAAGAAAACGTATTTTGCCGATCAGCCAGGGCAGAGGCGCATTCTCTACGCCCTGCAGGGCCAGATCAGGGCGCAGGCTGGCAAGGGGCGACAACAGGCTGCCGATTCCCGCCCCGGCGTCAAGCAATGCGGCGTTTTCCGGCAGCAGGGCGGCAAGTTGGCGGGCGGTATGTTCGTTACTCAGATAAAGGGGGATGCGCCCGGTTGCCGCGCTGCGAAAAACGAGCCAGGTCAGCAGAAAGGCGGCAAGGAACCAGAGCGGGGAAACTGCCGCAGCCTTCTGCCAGGCGAGCGCCAGATACAGGAACGGCGCAAAGGCGAGATGAATTGCCTGCCACCAGAGCGGCGAGCGAAAACGCCGGGCAAGAAGAAAGGCAATGAGGCCGATGGCAAGCGAATTCAGCAGCCAGTCATCCGCGCCGCCTGCAACGGCGATTCCCGCGACGCCAACCGCAGCGGCAAGCTGGAGAGAAAATTCGCGTAATAAAGCAGGCGGCGGCGACATGCGGCGCGATGGCGCAGGGTCAGGCCGCAAGCCCGGCGGCTTCATCCACGCCGAGTATGATATTCATACATTGCACCGCCGCGCCGGACGCGCCCTTGCCGAGGTTGTCGAAGCGGGCGGCGAGAAGGATTTGTTCGCTGTGACCAAAGACAAAAATCTCGACCCGGTTGGTGTCATTACAGGCAGTCGCCGGGAGAAAGCCGTTTTCCAGCACGCCCGTCTCCAGAGAATCGGCAGGCATGACCTTGATGAAGCGTTCGCTAGCGTAATACTCGCGGTAGAAGGCGTTGAGGTCGGCAGGAGTAGGGCGCTTCGGCAACAGGCGGGGGAAGAGCGGGATCATGACCACCATACCCTGCTTAACGTTGCCGACAATTGGCGTAAATAGGGGCGGTTCGGCAAGGCCGCTCATTTTCTGCATTTCCGGCAGATGCTTGTGGCTCAAGCCGAGCGCATATACACGCGGACTCAGCATCGTATCGGGAAGGGGGGTTACAGTCTCGTAGCTGGCGATCATTTCCTTGCCGCCGCCGGAATAGCCGGTGATGGAAGATACGCTCACGGGATAGTCGGCGGGTACAAGCCTCGCCGCGACCAGAGGGCGCATTAGCAGGATAAAGCCGCTGGCGTGGCAACCGGGGACGGCGACCCGCCGCGCGTCCTTTATCCGCTGCCGCTGCCCGCCGTCCAGTTCCGGCAGGCCATAGACCCAATCGGGATGAGTGCGGTGGGCGGTGGAAGTATCCAGTACCCGCGTGCGGGTATTGTCTGGTTGAATGAGCGCGACGGATTCCCTGGCGGCGTCGTCGGGCAGACAGAGGAATACGATGTCGGCTTCATTAAGGAAGAGCGCGCGCGCCGCCGGGTTTTTCCGCTCGGCTTCAGGCAGGGAGATTATTTCTATGCCCGCGCGATTAGAAAGCCGGGCGTCAATTTTGAGACCGGTCGTGCCGTGGCGACCGTCAATGAAAATTTTACAGGACATAGCAGGGTGGGGTGGGGTGGGGTAGGGAAAGGCGAAAAGATGCTGGCATTTTAACGGAAATAAAGGCGATGGACGAAGCAGCGTGATTGACCTGTAGTGACTCATTTAGATAAAGAGCGCGATAAATTGCGCCCTTACGTGAAATAACCTGCACCAGGGCAATCGCATGAAAGTCATGCCAGCCCGAGTAATTGAGCGCAGTAGGAATCGGAAGTTGCGGCGATGAGGCGGCGTGCTTTGATGCCGCCCTTTCGTGGTATAGGGTCAAGGCGGATGAGGTTCAGGGTGATGTGCTTGAGCACGGCGAGGTTGTGGGCGGCATGGCCGGTGCGGGCGCGCATTTGATCGTCGGCGAAGACAACATCCATG
>WRKX01000020.1 GCA_009777925.1 Betaproteobacteria bacterium
CCAGCAGTTGAAAGCATGGCGTGGTATTGTTACACGTTACGCCAAAAATACAGCTTCATTTCTGGCAGCAGTACATATCAGGTGTATCGCAATTTGGGCAGAAATCTATTGACGACACTGCCTAGTGTCCGGCGCCCTCGGATAAGAAACCTGCCATAATGATAAAACCTTTGCCATGTACGAAACGCAGAACAACTATGCCTTTGAGTTGGGAAATCATTCAAGCCAATGCAATTGCTTTTTCCGAGCGATGGAAGGGCGTGCATAGCGAGGAAGTGCAGGGGCAAACTTTTACCGTGGATTTTTTCCGGGTTTTTGGCATTGATGACCCGGAAAAGACCGGTGAATGAGTTTGATTGGCTACTGTCTTGTCATCTTGTTCCAACAGATATTGATATGATGTATGCAATTCTCGCAATTTATCAGCATCAGTCAATAAGTATCCGCCTTTATCCAGCAGTTCAGACTTTGCCATATCTGACAGCCTTGACTTGCCAGATCCAGGCTGTCCGCTAGAGAATTTTCTATTTAATCGTGGACATACCATTCCGGTAAAAAGAAGCTATGGCAAGGAATATATTATAGAAAATGTACATGATTATAGTGCTTTTCCTAAATAATCTTACTTTATCAACCTTCAGACATCCTATCCTGCAAGCGAGAAAGGGTAAAAATAATTACGAGAAGCACTATAAATCACGATCTCACATTGTCCGCCACACTGCGAACAATCTGCGCCGATATTACGACATTGACCGTTTACGCAATCGTTACCGCAGCCAAATTTGATTCTGGACATGTACGTGGGCAAAGCTGTTGAACAAAATGGTGCCAAGGCAATGAAATTTCGTTGCCATCCATACCATTACAGCGCAACCATTTTATGCAGGAGAAATCTCTATGCAATGCCCCGATACCGGTATCAATTTAGGTCGACGCCCTGCGAATAACACCCCTACGCCTTCATTGCCGCCACTCTGGCGGTTGGGCTTTCGTCCCTTTTTCCTCATTGGCGCGATTTTTGCGGTAGTCTCCATTGGGTTATGGATTGTCGCATATTTGGGCAAATTGCCGGAGTGGACACCGGCAAGCGATTGGCTTAATTGGCACAGGCACGAGATGCCTTTTGGCTTTGCCGTCGCTATCGTTGCCGGTTTTCTACTGACCGCAGTACAAAACTGGACTGGCATTCCCGGCGTTCGCGGCTGGCCTCTGGCCCTGCTGGTTGGATTGTGGCTTACCGCGCGTCTCTTCTGGCTCCTGGGGATGCCGTGGTGGATCATCGCATTACCTGAACTTTCCTGGCTACCGCTCCTTGCCATTCTCATTGCCCGTAGTTTGCGGAAGACGCGCCAGATTCACAATTATCCGATACTCGCCATGCTCGTTTTGCTTACGCTTGCCGATGTTCTGTCGATTGCCGGTCTGGCGACCGGCAATGGTAATTGGATACTTAATGGTTCCATGGCTGCGATTTGGCTCATCGCTGCGTTGATGACGATGATCGGCGGACGTGTTATTCCCATGTTTACCCAGAACGCCCTGGGCGCATTGTTTAAATCTCAGCCTGCGCCGCCGTACAAGCTTAGGCTGGATTATGCGCTGATGGTGGCAACCATGCTCATCGCGGTACTCTCCGCAGGAGGGCTTGGGATGACGCCTGCGTTACCTCTCGTGCCGCTTTTTGCCGCATTGGCGATAGGTCACGGTATGCGTCTGTGGAAGTGGTATCGTCATGGCATTTGGCGAATTGCGCTTTTGTGGCCATTGCACCTGTCCTACTTTTGGATGCTTGTCGCTTCTGTGGGATTGGCGCTGTTTCATGTCGACTCGCCACAGTTTTTCAGCGTTGCGCTGCATTCGCTGACCGTTGGCGCGATGGGCGGCATGATTCTGGCAATGATTGCCCGCGTCAGTCTCGCGCATACCGGGCGTTCTCTGGAATTGCCACACCCGATGGTATATGCGTTCATCCTGTTTCATATCGGCGCGGTAGCGCGGGTATTTCTCACCCCCTGGTTACCGTTGTCGGGCTTAGTCATATCCGCGATTTGCTGGGCAATTGCTTTCGGACTTTTTGTTATCTGCTACGGCAAGACGCTCTGCCTTCCTCGCGTGGACGGGGAGGATGGTTGAAGCTGAAAATAAAATTGGCGGAAGGTATACAGCGATTTCCGTAATTTGGTAATTTCCGGGAGCAGGCGCTACCTGGACGGCAGATTCCAGTCAATACGACTCATAACGCCGTGTTGATCCCGGCGCCCCTGGCAATTACTTTATTTACGGAAAGCACTATTTTTGGCAAAATAGGCATTTCGCGTTTATTTGATTTCGTCATTAGGCGAAATCAAAAATGGTGGACGCACCTTGGTTGAACATGAATATGTTTTAGGCTCGATGACACTAAAAACCATGCAACAAGAGGATTTTCTGGCGCTGAAAGTGGACGCCAGGGTCATCGAATCCGATCAACATGGCGAAAAAGTGCTACGCCTTGCTGATGGGCGCTTCCTGAAATTGTTTCGCCGTAGGCGGCTGATTACTTCGACAGCGTTTTATCCTTACGCCCAGCGTTTCGCGGACAACGCCGTAGCGTTGGCTGGCGCGGGGGGGGGGTATTCCTGTCCCACGCGTTATCGGCGTATGGCGCATTCCATCGGTAAAATTGGACGCGGTACTCTACTGGCCGCTCGAAGGAGTTAGTTTACGCCTACTGATCCAGCAGGGACTTGACGCTGAAACAGAAATCCGGATGAAGCGCCTGTTTACTGAATTTATCATCCGCTTGCATTCCCTCGGTATTTACTTTCGCTCACTACACCTGGGCAACATAATCCTGACAACCGACGGCAAACTCGGACTAATCGACTTTTCCGACCTATATATCTACCACCGCCCACTGCCGGTATTCATGTGCCGTCGCAATATCCGGCGGATGCTAAGGTTTGCCAATGAACGCGACTGGATTGATAGCGAGGCGATTATCAAGTCGGCTCTGAATAATTCCGCAAGCTCCATATGTTTGGGCTTTTTGCTTGAGCTGGCGTTACAAAGTTTGCAAAAGATAGGCTTGTTCCGCCGCCAATCCCGCAAGCTCTGATGTGGGCGGAAACAGGAGCCTGTCCAGCGCTGCCGTATGGCTGGTTAACCATTTGGTTGTTTTTTCATGTGTGTAGAGGCGCGATTTATATTGAACCGGCAATTAAGGTTTGACTTTTCAAGGCACGCCCCATATGGGCCGAAATGGCAAATATGATGCAACCCTTAATTGCCGGGTGAATAGTACTTTTCCTAAATATAGTGTTTTCCGCAAACAAAAGGACGCTAATTCAACGACGAAAATAGTATCATCTGCACACTTGATGTCCTTTTATCTACGAAAAGCACTACAATTGTTGGCTCAATAGAGACGTTTTAACCGGACGCTACTGATACAGAATTTGAATCAATCATATGCGCCGACCGATTTGAGAAAGCCGTTCAGAGACCGTTCGGGACTTTCAGTGAAAAACCGTTCGAGCGTTTCGATTCGTTGACAACGATCCAGCCGGAAACAGCGATAGTCTTGACGTTTTTCGCACCACGCGGCCAATAGCCAGACCTGTCCCCAGAAAAACAGACCAAGAGGTTGGATGTCACGCCGGGTATCGCGGGATTGTCCGTCGATATAATCTATGCATAACACCTGACGTTTTATCATGGCCGTATGCGCCTGGTCAAAAATGGCGCGGACGGTATCGCTATTTATGAAATCGGGAGCGAAAATACGGGAAGTTTCGGCGGTGATACGTCGTTCGTATGGCAGGGCGGCAATCAGTTTTTCCTGCGCGGATTCGGCGGCTCCGGCAAGGGCGTTGCCGCTCCAAGCTTTGAGCAGACGTATCCCAGCAATAAGCGCCTCTACTTCATACGCATTGAACATCAGCGGAGGAACATCAAAACGCGCGTTAAGCCGATAGCCGAGACCGGCTTCGCCTTCGACCGGAACGCCTGAAAGCGACAGCTCGCGAATATCGCGGTAGATGGTGCGCTCGGATACGCCGAGCCGTTCGGCGAGTCTGGCGGCAGTCGTCAAACTGCGTCCTCTCAGAATCTGGACGATTTGGAAAAGGCGATCAGCGCGGCGTGTCATGGCGCGTCATCTGTTATGGCAGTGTTTACCGCTGCTGTTATGGCGCTGAACCTGAACAGCAGCGTATTTACGCGATTCAGTACGGCATTTCTTCCGGCCTCTCGTGCAGGCCGATGCGGTTGCCTTCGCTGTCGATAATGTGAGCGATGCGACCATAGTTTTTCGGCAAAGTATGCGGGCCGAAGATAAGCTGTCCTCCGGCTTTTTTGGCGCGTTCAAGCAGGGCGTCGAGCTTCGGAGCGTCAAGGTAGATAATGGCGCCGTCAGCCGAAGGTTTGTAATGCTCAAACAGGGTAAGACCGCCGCTGACCAGGCCGTCTTCATAGGGGAAGCAGGCCATTTTCATGTCCTCCATATCTTCCCGGGTCAGCGTAGTGGCAAATACCGTCTCATAAAATCGAGTCGCGCGCTCAATATCGGTCACAGGAATTTCAAACCAGGTGATGATGTGCTTCATGATGTTTCCTTTCTGTTGAAGAAAGAACATTCTCGCGTAACGCTCCTGACAGCGTGGTGTCAGGAATTACCCGGATTTTTTAACCTTATACGGAATCTCATTTTCCTCGCTCCATTCCCGCGCAAGCTCGATAAACGCCTGATCCCTGAACGCGAACCATTCTTCCCGCAGATCCACGCGGCACAGCGTATCCTTGAAGCGCCGGAACGCCCCCTTGCCCTCCAGGGCAACTGCCAGCAATTCCTGCTTGCGCGAATTATCCACATTCTCGACGAATTTTCGCGTTATGCCGTATTCGTGAATGTCGTAGTGGGAAGGCAGGCACACATATTTCTCTGCCTCAAACTCGTCCGGGTTTGTATCGTCGTCTGAGTAGTTCTCGCTGTAAAACACAAATTCACCCGTCTCGGTGTTGTAGAAGATGGAGCTTTCGCTATTGAGCGCCTCCATTTCCTGCGCCACATCTTTGAGATATAAGGAAACTTTGTCGCTCATGACTTTCTCCTCATTTTGAATTATCCGCCATAAATGGCGCAAACCACTCCAGCACCTTCGCCACGGCTTCATCAATGCTTAGATGATCGGTATCAAGCAATCGCGCGTCCGCTTCCTGTTTGAGCGGCGCGACAGGGCGGGCGCGGTCGCGCGTGTCCCGCGCCTCAAGATCGGCGCGAATGCTATCAAGATTGGCAGTCTCACCGCGTTCCAGCAATTGCTTAACGCGCCGTTCAGCCCGCACCGCGGGGCTTGCCGTCAGAAAAACTTTCAGCGACGCAGAGGGAAACACCACCGAACCCATGTCGCGCCCGTCTCCGACCAACCCTGGGGCGCGATGCAGCGCCCGCTGTCGAAACAACAACGCTTCGCGCACCGCCGGTAACGCCGCTATCTTGGAGGCCCAGGAAGAAATTTCCTCATGCCGGATCGCCTCACCCACTTCCCTGCCGTTCAGACGCACTCCGTCGGCGTGAAATATCACATCCAAACTAGTGGCTATGGCTGCCACGCCCGGCTCGTCCGCCCAGTCCACGCCCGCTTCCCGCGCGGCCAACGCAGTGAGGCGGTAGAGCGCGCCGGAATCAAGATAATGAAACCCCAGCGCCGCCGCCACCCGCGCGGAAACCGTTCCCTTGCCGGAAGCCGTGGGGCCGTCAATGGCAATTACCGGCGCGTGCCGCGCTATCGCTCCGAAACAATCGAAATAATCGGGAAAAGTCTTGGCGACGCAGCCGGGATCATTGATACGCAATGGCACGCCAAACGCAGCCAGCGAAAAACACATCGCCACGCGGTGATCGTCGTAAGTGTCAATGGCGGCAGGTTGAAGCGGATGCGTCGCGTCCGGCGGGACGATCTTCAAAAAATCCGCCCCTTCCTCTACCCGTACATTCAGTTTCCGCAACTCGGTAGCCATTGCGGCAATGCGGTCGGTCTCCTTAACCCGCCAACTGGCGATGTTGGCAAGCGTGGTTTCCCCTTGCGCGAACAACGCGACGACGGCCAGCGTCATGGCCGCGTCGGGAATATGGTTGCAATCCAGATGAATCCCTTTAAGCGTCTTGCCATTGGTCGGGCGGGCGGCGGAAATCCAGTCCTCGCCCGCTTCTATCGTCGCCCCCATGGCCGCCAGCGCGTCCGCAAAACGCACGTCCCCCTGAATCGCGTTTTTCCCCACGCCTGTTACACGCACGGGATTCTCCGCGCTCGCCCCAAGCGCCCCCAGAGCGAGAAAGTAGGAAGCCGAGGAAGCATCGCCTTCCACCTGATATACGCCGGGCGAACGGTAACGCGCTCCGGCAGGAATCGCAAAGACTCTCCAGTCATCTCGTTCCACGATAACGCCAAAACGCGCCATCAGGTTTAATGTCATATCAACATAGGGTTTGGAAATCAACTCGCCATCGACCTCCACCGTGGTTTCCACTCCAGCGAGCGGCAACGCCATCAACAGACCACTCAAAAACTGGCTGGATACATCCCCGCGAATCTTTACCACGCTGCCGGGGCGGATGACGGCAGGGCGCAGCAACAGCGGCGGGAAGCCTTCTTTTTCCAGACTGCTTATATTCGCCCCGCAGGTTTTGAGAGCGGCGACCAGATCGCCGATAGGCCGCTCGTGCATCCGGGGCACGCCTTTTAATACATACTCCCCACCCGCAAAAGACAAAACCGCCGTCAGGGAGCGAAATGCCGTTCCCGCGTTGCCGAGAAAAAGCTCCGCCTGCCGCACGGGAAATTGCCCGCCACAGCCGATTACCTTTAAGCCGCCTTCGTCTGTCGCTGCCGTTGCTACGCTTAATACCACAAGCGCCTCCCGCATCCTTGCGGTGTCGTCGGAATCAAGCAAAGCGCGTAATTCCGTCTCCCCTTCCGCCAGCGCGGCCAGGAGCAAGGCGCGGTTGGAAATACTCTTGGAGCCGGGCAGCGTGATAACGCCGGTGGCGGCAAGCATTTGAGGCAGGTCGAGAAAAGTCATATTCATATAAGAAATTCTGTTTCGCGTTATCTGGCTCCGCGTCTAAAAACCAGCACCTTTGGCGTCAGTTTTTGCACCTGTTCGCCGCGCTGGTTAAGCGTGTCTATTTGCAGGGTGACAATGCCTCGGTCGGGTTTGGATTGGGATGGTGAAATGGCGGTGATAGTACTTTCGACGCGCAGCACGTCGCCGGGACGAGTCGGGCGCGGCCAGGAAAGCTCGACATTCGCGCCGATCAAACCATCCGCAAAGGGAATGCTCTCCGTCATAAGACGCATGGTGATTGCCGCCGTGTGCCAGCCGCTGGCGGCAAGCCCGCCAAAAAAAGACCGAGCGGCGGCAGCCTCATCCAGATGAAAAGGTTGCGGATCAAAAGCGCGGGCAAAATCCTTGATTTGTTCCGCAACAAGCGGAAATTCCCGGCTGATGAATTGATCGCCAACCGCCAAATCGTCCAGATATAAGCCGTCAGCCTTGTTTTTCGCCATGTTTACCCCCTTTAAGAGCGGTTTTGCTTTAAGCGCGTACACTTTTTCTCCAGGCGGAAAGCCGGCGCGGTTAGCCCTCTCAACCGACCCCAATTGCTGTTCCCTCTCCCGCAAGCGGGAGAGTGTGGCTGAAGGCCGGGAGAGGGTACGTGAAGCGTATTCACTTCACTTACACCAAAACTACTCTAGCATTGCTCGGGTCAATCTTCCGGCTTCAATGCGACGCCTTCTGAACGGCCTTGCCGCCCGCTTCGATGTCTTTGCCGACCCCATGCACGGTATTGCAGGCAGTCAGGGCGGAAACAACAGCCACCAGTAAAGCAAGGTAAAACAATGTTCTCTGTTTCATCTCGTTCTCCTAAATCAAAGAATGTCCCGAACATCGGCGAAATGCCCGGCAATTGCCGCCGCCGCCGCCATGGCCGGACTGACCAGGTGGGTGCGCCCTCCAGGCCCCTGGCGGCCTTCAAAATTGCGGTTCGAGGTGGAAGCGCAACGCTCGCCCGGCGAGAGTCTGTCCGCGTTCATGGCAAGACACATCGAGCAGCCCGGCTCGCGCCATTCAAACCCGGCGGCGATGAAGATTTCGTGTAGCCCTTCGGCTTCGGCCTGGCACTTGACCAGCCCGGAACCCGGCACGACCAGCGCGAGTTTGACGTTTTCCGCCTTTTTGCGGCCTTTCAGCACCGCCGCCGCTTGGCGCAAGTCCTCGATGCGGGAATTGGTGCAGGAGCCGATGAATACCTTGTCGATCCTGATCGACTGGATCGGCATGTTCGCCTGCAATCCCATATAGGCGAGCGCGCGTTCCATGCCTTCCCGCCTCACCGCGTCCGTCTCCTTTTTGGGGTCGGGAATCGTGGCGGTCACGGGCGCGACCATTTCCGGCGACGTGCCCCAGGTGACCAGGGGCAGGATTTTTTCCGCGTCCAGTTCCACGGTACGGTCGAACACGGCCCCTTCGTCCGAGCGCAGGGTACGCCAGTGCGCCACCGCCCTGTCCCACTCCTCGCCACGCGGCGAAAAGGGGCGACCTTTCAGGTAATTGATCGTCACTTCATCGACGGCCACCAGTCCCAGCCGCGCCCCGGCTTCGATTGCCATGTTGCACAGCGTCATCCGCCCTTCCATCGAGAGGGCGCGAATGGCCGAACCGCCGAATTCCATCGCGTATCCCGTGCCGCCTGCCGTGCCGATCCTGCCGATGACGGCGAGCGCCACATCCTTGGCAGTCACGCCCTTGCCCAGGCGACCTTCGAGGCGGATCAGCATGGTCTTCGATTTTTTCTGCACCAAGCATTGGGTGGCCAGCACATGCTCGACTTCGGAAGTGCCGATACCGTGCGCCATGGCCGCAAACGCGCCATGCGTGGAGGTATGCGAGTCGCCGCAGACGACCGTCATGCCCGGCAGCACCGCGCCGTTTTCCGGGCCGATCACATGCACGATGCCCTGACGCGCGTCCCGGAACGGAAAATAGGCCAGCGCGCCGGTTTCACGGATATTGGCGTCCAGCGTTTCCACCTGCTGACGGGAAATCGGATCGAGGATGCCCTCTTCCCAGTTGTCGGTCGGCGTGTTGTGATCGGCGGTCGCCACGATGGAAGAGACGCGCCAGGGCTTGCGACCCGCGAGCTTCAGCCCTTCATAGGCTTGCGGGCTGGTGACTTCATGCACCAGGTGGCGGTCGATGTAGATCAACGCCGTGCCATCCGGTTCCTCGCGGACGAGGTGATCCGACCATAGTTTTTCGTACAGAGTTTGCGGCATGGGGGCATTCCGACAGGGAAAAAAGGATTATGGCAGGTTCGGTAAGGCAGAAAAAGGATTTTATT
Source organism: Betaproteobacteria bacterium (assembly GCA_009777925.1). Lineage (GTDB taxonomy): Bacteria > Pseudomonadota > Gammaproteobacteria > Burkholderiales > Rhodocyclaceae > Azovibrio. The sequence continues at coordinate 9,389 of WRKX01000020.1, forward strand.
AGAGCGGTTTTGTTTAATTCCTTACAACCGCCTTCCTCGTCCGCCATTGCAAGGAGCGTTAGCTTTGATGCAATCCAGAGGTTTGCTACTGGATTGTGGCAGATGTTCGCAATGACGATGTATAGTGGCATTTCCGGTCATTTGTAGGGGCGCGATTTATCGCGCCCCTACAGCAATGGATTACGCCCCAACCTATGACTTATGGTTGGATTGCGTAGCAGACGCTCGCAATGAGGATGTATCTACTTGAGCCAAAGCTGTCCCGGTTATTGAACCGGCAATTAAGGTTTGACTTTTCGAGAGACGCACCATATGGGCGGAAATGGCAAATATGAGGCAACCCTTAATTGCTGGGTGAATAGTACATACAAATAAGCTGCTATATGCCAGCTTGCAAACCTTGTTTGCGGCAGGCCGCCTGTTTCCTTTCACGCCGGATATATTTTGATAGATAAAAACTATAAATTACAAAGGGACAATGATTTAAAGCAAACAAATCATGATATTTTACTTTAAGAAATGTCTTTTATATATTGATTTTAAAGAATAATTTTCTGCAACGATCAAGTTGCAAAAATGTCGCTAAGTCCTTGTCTCGACTGGAAAAAATCTATTTTTCAGCTTGACTATGACGTTTTGGCAACTATAATGCCTGAATTGTGTTTTTAAGTGGAGTAAAGTGGTAGACTAGGCCATTCGACAAGCCGCCTCCCCCACTCGACCCAGACAAATGTTTTACACCGGCTCCCATCCGCTAACGCTTGACGCCAAAGGAAGATTTGTCGTTCCGGCAGATTTTCGGAAAGCGCTCGCCGATACCGGGGAGAGCGAACTGAAAATCACCTTCCACCCGGATGGCTGCCTGCGCCTCTATACCCGCTCAATCTGGCATGAAGTGGAACAAAAGATGGTCGAGGCGCGTATTGCCGGCATTGACCGCTGGCGGCGCGTTGTGTTCGGGAATGCCTGGGACATCACGATGGATTCGGCAGGAAGGCTGCTGCTCTCGCCGGAGTGGCGCAAGCTCGCCCGCATGGAGCGGAAAATCGTCATGGGCGGCGAAGGCCGTTATTTCGGCATCTGGGCGGAAGACGCCTGGGCAAAGCAGATGGATTGCGCCGTCCAGCTTGTCTCTATCCTGCCGCCGGAAGTGCAGGAATTACTGCAATGAGCATGACGCCGCCTGCCGCTGCCATTGAAACCCATCCCCATTCGGCTTTCTCTCATATTCCCGTCCTTTGCGCGGAAGCCATGACGGCGCTGGCTATCAGAAAGCAGGGGGTTTATCTCGACGCAACCTTTGGGCGCGGCGGCTATTCGCGCCGGATTCTCGACTGTCTGGACAAGCAGGGGCGGTTATTGGCGTTTGATCGTGATCCGATGGCTATTGCGGCGGGGCAGACAATCAGGGACGCGCGTTTTGTTCTGACGCACCGTCCTTTTTCAGAGTTGCGCCAGGGCGCGGAAGAAGCGGGCTTCAAGGCGGAAAACGCCTTCGACGGAATTGTATTTGATCTGGGGATTTCTTCTCCTCAGGTGGACGATGGCAGCAGAGGGTTCAGTTTCCGGCACGACGGGCCGCTCGACATGCGTATGGATACCACGCGCGGCGAGACGGCCGGGGAATGGCTGGCGCGGGCCGATCTTGGTGAAATAGCGGAGGTGTTGAAACATTATGGTAACGAACGGTTTGCTCGCAGGATTGCGAAGAAGATTGTGGCTGCTCGGGCCGAACGGCCTCTTGTCGGCACAGGGCAGCTTGCCGCGCTCATACGCTCGGTCGTACGTAGCTTTGAACCGGGGCAGGATCCGGCCACGCGCTCCTTCCAGGGTATACGGATTCATGTTAACCAGGAGCTTCAAGAGATCCGCCTAGCCTTGCCGCAGGCATTGGAACTGTTGAAACCCGGCGGACGCCTGGCGGTCGTAGCCTTTCACTCACTGGAAGATAGGCTGGTAAAAAAATTTATGCGGGAAGCGGCCAATCCTGCCGCGAACATTCCCCGCCATCTTCCCCTTTACGCGCATGATCTGCCCAGACCCCGCTTGCGGACGCTTGGGCGGGCTACGCGCCCTTCCGCAACCGAAGTTGTGGCTAATCCGCGCGCCCGCAGCGCGACGCTACGGGTAGCGGAAAAACTCGCCGGGTGTGTTGCGAAAACAGCGAACGGGAGAGAAAGATAATGCGCTCGCTGCGTTTTCTGCTTCTCTTTGCCGCTGTTCTCTCCGCGCTTGGCGCAGTGACGGCGCGCCGCCAGGAAATCCGGCTGTTGCGACAGGTGCAGGCGGAAGAAAAAAATGCGCTGCGCCTGCAACAAGAGTACCGGGAACTGCTGCTTGATCGTTCCCGGCTTGGGAGTTATGCGCGGGTGGAGCTGATTGCGCGCAGCAAGCTCGGCATGGTTGTCCCGGTCATCAATCTGCCTGCCGCAAGGGCTGTGCCGTCTGATTCGCCCGCTGTTCCCGCAATGCCGGGGACAGGAAGGCGGATTGTCGCTGCCGCCGGAGGAGGGGCATTCTGATGGCCATCCTGCGTCTAAGAGGGCGTTGTCGCCCGCTGCCCATCGCTACCAGTCCATTGTTGCGCAACGCCTTGCCGGGCTGGCGGCTGCGTTTTGTGCACGGCACATTGATGCTCATGTTTGCCGCTGTAGCCGGTATGGCCTTTTATCTGCAAATGTTCCTGCAAAGCGAGTCGCTGGCCGACGGAGAAAAACGCTCCAATCACTCCCAGCCCCTTCCCGCATTTCGCGGCATGATTTTCGATCGCAACGGCAACCTGCTTGCCGGCAGCGTCATGACCCGCACCATTGTTGCCGATCCGCTGCAAATCAAGCGCGATCTGGTTATCCAGATTCTTGCGGACATTCTGAAGCAGGATTTCAAACAATTGGAGCGCAATCTGTTGAGGAAAAAAACTTTTTCCCTCGAATTGGCTTCCCCCCTTAGCCGCGACGCGCGGCAACGCCTGATCGAACTGAATCTCGAAGGCGTTTATCCTGAATCCGACTATATCCTGCGGATTGAGCCGGAAACTCTGCGCCCTGAAAAAGCAACGCTGCCTTTGGGCAATCAGCTTTTAATCAGGGAACTGGCTTCCCTGCTGGATATGGAGACTGATAATCTGGTCAATCTCCTGGAGACGAGCCTGGCAAAAGGACGCCGGGGCATAGAGCTGCGTCGCCAGGTGCGGGAAAGCCGCGCCAGCCAGATCGCGGAACTGGGGATTGCCGGAATCAGCCAGAGCGGCGATTTCAAGCGTTACTACCCGATGGGCGCGGTTAGCGCCCATCTGGTCGGGTATACCGGCATGGATAATAGAGATCAGGACAGCGGTCTGGCAGGGGTGGAAAAGTCCTTTGAAACGGATCTTTCCGGGACGCCGGGAGTCTGGAAGACCATCCGCGACCGGAAAGGCAGGCCGATTGAGGACAAGGGAGTTACCCATGCCGCCAATGGGCAGGATGTGCGCCTCTCGCTGGATTCGCGTATTCAATATCTTGCCTTTGCAGCCTTGCAGCAGGCGCTCAGTCGGCATCGCGCGGTAGCGGGCAGCGCGGTGGTGCTGGACGCCGAGAGCGGCGAAGTGCTGGCGCTGGTCAATCTGCCTTCCTTCGATCCCAATGACCGGCGAACCCTGCACGGCGACAAGCTCTTCAACCGCAGCGTAGAGTATAGCTATGAGCTGGGTTCGGTCATGAAACCCTTTACGGTGGCGCGTGGGCTGGAAAAAGGCATTATTCGCCCGGATACCATTCTGGATTGTTCGCCCGGCAGTTTTCAGGTTTCCGGGGAGGCGATTCCCGATCATCGCAATTTCCGGGAATTGAGTGTCGCGCAGGTTTTACAGAAATCTTCCAATATCGGCGCGGCAAGAATCGGCATGGCGATGAGCCGGGAAGAGATGGGTGAAAACCTGGCGGCCTTCGGCTTTGGGCAAAAGCCGGGGGAGGGTTTTCCTGCCGCGACTGCCGGCCTGGTGCATTCATGGCATAAATGGCAGGCGCTTGACCAGTCGCGCATTGCTTACGGTTACAGCTTTTCCGCCAGCATCCTGCAACTGGCGCGCGCTTATCTTGTGTTTACCCGGGAAGACCGCAGTCTGCCGCTGCTTTCCATGCTGGCGCTGGATCAGCACCCGGCAGGCGGAAAACCGGCCCTTTCCGCGCGTACCCGGCATGAAATGCTGGATATGCTGGAAAGCGTGGTGAACGCTCCCGGCGCTACCGGAGGCCAGGCCAGAGTGCCTGGTTATCGGGTGGGCGGCAAAACCGGCACGGCGCGAAAACTGATAAACAGGCAGTATGAATCCGGGCGTTACCTTGCGACTTTTGTCGGCATCGCGCCGATGTCCCAGCCGCGTCTCATCATTGCCGTTTCCATTGACGAGCCGAAGACAGGCAAATATGGTGGCGGCGATGTTGCAGCGCCGGTTTTTGCGGAGATTGCCGCCGGCGCCCTGCGTTCTCTTGGCGTTACCCCGGACATGCCCTTGCAACTCGCGGCTGAGGGGATAAGCGTCGCTGTCGAAAGCGGAGAGACGCAATGAAAACCAAGGCGAATGCAATGTCTGAGGCGCAAAAGGCGGCGCAAAGTCTCCTGCAAAGGCTTTCCGTGCCTGGTCTGGGCGGCGCGACGGATGACAGCCGCCTGATTCGTCCGGGCGACCTTTTTCTGGCTTATCCCGGAGAGACCGGCGACGGACGCCGCCACATTCTCGACGCGCTTTCCCGTGGCGCAAAAGCCGTATTGTGGGAAGAAGAGGATTTCGCCTGGCAGGCGGAATGGAAAACCCCCAATCTGGCGGTACGCAACTTGCGTGCGCTGGTCGGCGAGATAGCGCATGAACTGGCAGGATTCCCGGGCAAAAAACTCTCTCTCATTGCCATTACCGGAACCAATGGCAAGACCAGCATCAGCCAATGGCTTGCCAGCGCCTATCCCAAGCCTTGCGCCGCGATCGGTACGTTGGGCGCGGGTTTTTCCGGCGCTCTGGTTTCGACCGGCTTTACTACGCCCAGAGCCGCCATGCTGGCGCGGCTGCTTGCCGATTTTGTTGGAGAGGGCGCGCGCGCCTGCGCGCTGGAAGCCTCATCCATCGGTATGGCGGAAGGGCGTCTGGATGCGCTGGATATTGACATTGCCATTTTCACCAATTTTACCCGCGATCATCTCGATTATCATGGCAGCATGGAAGCCTACGCCGCTGCCAAGGAACAGCTTTTCTGCGCCATGCAACCGCGTCTGGCAATCATCAATCTGGATGATCCACTGGGTGAGCGGCTTATGGAAAAGAGCAGGGCGGGGAAGACCGTTGGTTACTCGCTGGCAGGAAAGAGCGCCGCCATAGAGGCGCGCGCCATCGCCAGCACCACCTCCGGGCAGGTGTTCCGCCTGGTTACGCCCGAAGGCGAGGCGCTGGTGGAAACCGCCTTGCTGGGATGCTACAACATTGCCAACATGCTGGCGGTGGCTGCTGTTCTTGTGGATGTCGGTCTTGCCCCCGGTGAAATCGCGGCGAGGCTCTCTAAACTCTCTCCTCCCCCCGGACGGATGGAGCGCTACGGCGGGGAGGATACGCCCTGTATCGCGGTGGATTATGCCCACACGCCCGACGCGCTGGAAAACGCGCTGCTGGCGCTGCGGCCGCTTGCAAAAGCGCGACAGGGGCGACTCTTTTGTTTGTTCGGCTGCGCTGGCGGACGTGATGTCGGCAAGCGTCCGCAAATGGGCAAAGTGGCTGCCGCCGGAGCGGATAAAGCCTGGCTGACCAGCGACAATCCGCGTTTTGAAGAGCCGGAACTTATTTTGCGGGATATTCGGGAAGGCATTGCGGCGGATGTGTTTGATACGCGCTGTCATCTGGAGCCGGATCGGGAAGCGGCCATCATGCACATGTTGGCGGCGGCGGAGCCGGAAGACGTGTGTCTGGTGGCAGGCAAGGGGCATGAGTCCTGGCAGGAAATTGCGGGCAGCTATTATGAGTTCAGGGATGGCGCCAAGGTCGAACAGGGGCTTATGCAATGGAAGGCGACGCGTCCCTGGCACACGCATTGGCGCTCTGGACAAATGCACTGGGCGCTCGCGGACATTGCGCCACGCCTTCAGGCAGATTTGCGAGGCGAAGATTGCGTTATCCACGGGGTGACGATCGATAGCCGCGCCGATTGCAGGGGCAGGCTCTTTATCGCCTTGCAAGGCGAACGTTTCGACGCGCATGATTACTTGTCTGACGCGGTGCAGGCAGGCGCAGTTGCGCTCATGGTTGAGCGTCCGGAAAAATTGCCGCAAGGCGTGCCCGCGCTCGTGGTAGCGGATTGCCGCCGCGCTTTGGGCGCATTGGCGCAATGCTGGCGGCAGTTTTTTCGCTTGCCGCTCATCGGCCTCACCGGCTCGAATGGCAAGACGACAACCAGGGAAATGATCGCCGGGATTCTGGAAGACGCTTTCGGCGAGGATAAAGTTTTGGCTACAGCGGGCAATCTCAATAACGAGGTTGGCTTGCCGCTTACCCTGTTGCGGTTGCGCCCTTCACATCGGGCGGCGGTTATCGAAATGGGCATGAATCATCCAGGTGAAATCGCCCGCCTTGCCCAAATTGCCTGCCCCGGTATTGTGTTGGTTACCAATGCCGGCCATGCCCATCTGGAAGGCATGGGCAATCTGACCGGAGTAGCGGCGGAGAAAGGCAGTATCTACGCCGGGCTTGCCGCAGACGGTATTGCCCTTATCAATGGCGACGACGCCTATGCCGAACTTTGGCGCGGCATGGCGGCGGGGCGTAGAAGCATGACTTTCGGCATCGCGCCGGACTGTGATTTTGCCGGGGAAGCCGAGCAACAAGGCTTGCAAACGCGGCTGCTGGTCAAAAAAGGATTGGGTGAGCCGCTGGAAGTAATCCTTGCTGTGCCGGGGGCGCACAATGCGCGTAACGCGCTCGCGGCTCTTGCCGCCGCTTCCTCTGCCCTCTCCGCCCTGTCGCTGGATGGGAAAACGATAGCCGCGCATGTAAAACGCGGGCTGGAAGCGTTTACCGGAGTAGCGGGGCGTTTGCAGGTAATGCGTCTCAACAATGGCGCGATTTTGCTGGATGACACGTACAACGCCAATCCCGATTCTGTCCGGGCGGGGATTGATGTGCTGGCCGCCGCTATCGGGAAAAAAATACTTGTTCTCGGCGACATGGGCGAAATCGGCGTGGCCGGACATCAATACCATGATGAAATCGGCGGTTATGCCAAAAGTATGGGCATTGACCGCCTGTACACCCTGGGCGAATTGAGTCGGCAGGCGGCGCGTAACTTTGGCGCGGGCGCAGCCAGTCATAACTCGCCGGAAACACTGGTTTCGGCGCTGCAAAAGGAGTTGACGGCGGATACTACCGTGTTGATAAAAGGTTCGCGTTTCATGCGGATGGAGCGGGTTGTCGCCATCCTGCCTGTCACCGGAAAGGAAAAGTAGACATGTTGCTTGAGCTTGCGCAAGCCTTGAGTCCGTATATCCGGGGCTTTAACGTCTTTAATTACCTCACGTTACGCACGGTGCTGGCGATATTGACCGCGCTCTTTTTTTCGCTTGCCCTGGGGCCGCGAGTGATCCGCTGGCTGGCGGCGAAGAAGATCGGGCAGGCGGTGCGCGCCGACGGGCCGGAAACGCATCTCTCCAAGTCCGGCACACCCACAATGGGCGGCATCCTGATCCTGATTGCGGTGGCATTGACGACGCTCCTGTGGAGCGACCTTGCCAACCGCTACGTCTGGACGGTGCTTGTAGTGACGCTCGGTTTCGGCGCTATTGGCTGGTACGACGACTGGAAAAAAGTGGTGTTCCGCGACGCGAAAGGTCTGGCGGCGCGCTGGAAATTTTTCTGGCAATCGCTGCTTGGCGTGGGCGCGGCGGTATTTCTCGCGTATACCGCAGATAACCCGGCGCAAATGGCGGCGCAAACCGAGCTTATCGTACCGTTCTTCAAGAGCGTTGCCTATCCGTTAGGGTTATTCGGTTTCGTTGTCCTCACCTATTTTGTCATTGTCGGCACGTCCAACGCAGTCAATCTGACCGACGGCCTGGACGGCCTCGCCATTATGCCGACGGTGCTGGTGGCCGGAGCATTCATTATTTTTGCCTACGTCACCGGCAACGTCGAATTTGCCAAATACCTGCTTATTCCTTACATACCCGGTACGGGCGAATTGTGCATCGTGCTCGGCGCAATCGTGGGGGCGGGCCTGGGGTTCCTGTGGTTCAACGCCTACCCGGCGGAAGTGTTCATGGGCGATGTCGGGGCGCTTGCCCTGGGGGCGGCCTTAGGGTGCGTAGCGGTTATCGTGCGCCAGGAAATCGTGCTCTTCATCATGGGCGGGCTGTTCGTTGTGGAGACGCTTTCGGTCATGGCGCAGGTCTCCTGGTTCAAATTCACCAGGAAGAGATACGGAGAAGGGCGGCGCATTTTGCGCATGGCCCCGCTGCATCACCATTTTGAACAAGGCGGCTGGAAAGAAACGCAGGTGGTGGTGCGCTTCTGGATCATCACTCTCATGCTGGTGCTTGTTGGTCTGGCGACCTTGAAGATCAGATAAGGATGGAGATGGAACTGGCGGATAAACGCTTCCTTGTTGTCGGTCTGGGCGAATCCGGGCTGGCGATGACGAAATGGCTGCATAGGCAGGGCGCTGTCGTGCGCGTTGCCGACAGCCGCGCCAATCCGCCCAACCGTGCGGCGCTGGCGGCGTTTGCGCCGAGCGTCGAAGTCGTTGCAGGGCCGTTCAGGGTGGAGACATTCGCGGGCGTGGAGGCAATAGCGCTTTCGCCCGGCGTGTCTCAGGCGGAAATTGCCGCCGCCGGGAAAATGCCGATCATCTCCGAAGTGGATTTGTTTGCCGACGCGATCATGGAGTATGCGCCGGAATCGCAGGTATTGGCGATTACCGGCTCGAACGGCAAAACCACGACTACCGCGCTAACCGCGCATCTGTTGAACGGCGCGGGTGTGGAAGCGGTTGCGTGTGGCAACATTTCGCCATCAATGCTTGATGCGCTGATGGCGGCGCTGGACGCGGGCAGTTTGCCGCAGGTCTGGGCGCTGGAATTGTCCAGCTTCCAGTTGGAAATTACGCGCCGCTTGGCGGCACATGCCGCGACGCTGCTGAACGTGAGCGAAGATCATCTTGATCGCTACGCTTCCATCCATGATTATGCAGCAGCCAAGGCGCGTATTTTTCAGAATCCGCTGACGCTAAGAGTGCTCAACCGCGACGATGACCACAGCCTTTGCTTTGGCGGCTGCGGCTTCGGCATGGTGACGTTTGGCCTGAATCCCGCGCCGCGCGCCGGGCATTACGGCATTGAGGATGAAGCCATTTATTTCGGCGCTGAACGTTTGCTTGGCCTTGACGAATTGCCCATAAAGGGACTGCATAACGCTGTCAATAGCATGGCGGCGCTGGCATTATGCCGCACTGTCGGGGTGGACGCCTTCGATGCGCTGCCCGCGCTTAAAACATTCAGAGGTCTGCCGCACCGGGTCGAAACTGTCGCGGAAATTGCCGGAGTGCTCTACGTTGATGATTCCAAGGGAACCAACGTCGGGGCGACGCTTGCCGCCATCGAGGGCATGGGGCGACCTGTCGCCATCGTGTTGGGCGGGGACGGCAAGGGACAGAATTTTGCGCCGCTGAAAGACGCGCTGAAGCTGCATGGTCGCGCCGTGGCCTTGATCGGCAAGGACGCCAAAATCATCGAGACTGCTATTAAAGGTTGCGGGTTGCCGATGAAATCGTTTGCCTCTCTGGACAAAGCTGTGCGCTGGCTTAAAGGACAGGCAAAGGTCGGAGACTGCGTGCTGCTTTCGCCCGCTTGCGCGAGTTGGGACATGTTTACTGACTACGCGCGCCGCGCCGAGGTTTTTATTGAAACGGTGCGTTCGCTGGAGGCAGCGGCATGACAGGCGCAAAAACCTCACCGGTGGCGGCGACTCCGACCGCCACGCTTTCCCGCTTTAGCGCGGAGATTGACCATACCCTGATCTGGGCAACTCTGCTCCTGCTCGCTTTCGGCCTGGTGATGGTGTATTCAGCCTCTTTTGCCCATGCCGAACACAAAGATCTGGCAAGCACACACTTTCTGTTGCGGCATACTATTTTCCTCTGTATCGGTTTGATTTGCGCGTTCTCCGCTTTCCAGATCAGCATTGAAGGCTGGCAGAGAGTCGCGCCCTGGCTTTTTATCTTAGGGATTTTCCTGCTGGTTATCGTCCTTATCCATCCTATCGGCAAGAACGTAAATGGCGCGCATCGCTGGATTAACTTAGGGATTATCAGTCCGCAGCCTTCCGAATTCATGAAACTTTGCTGCGTGTTGTATGTCGCGGATTTTGCGGTACGCAAGCGTGAATTCATGGAAGATTTCAAACGCGCTTTCCTGCCGATGCTGGCGGTCATGACGCTGGTGGGCGTGCTCCTGAAGCTGGAGCCGGATCTTGGCGCGCTCCTGATGATGATGGCTATCGTTATGGGCATCCTCTTCATGGGCGGCCTCAACATCTGGATTTTTCTGCGCCTGGCCTTTTGTCTCATGCTCATCCTGCCGCCCCTGATTTTGTTCAGCAGTTATGTTTATGACCGGATCAACGCCTGGCTTTATCCGCAAAATTTTCTGGACGGCACCGGCTATCAGCCATTTCACGCCAGGCTCGCTGTCTGGCGAGGCGGCTGGTTTGGCTCCGGTCTCGGCGGCAGCGTCGAAAAGCATCTCTATCTGCCGGAAGCGCATACCGATTACCTGTTTGCGGTTATTGGCGAGGAATTGGGCTTTATCGGCCTGATCGTGGTGATAGCCCTGTTCGTGGTCGTTGTGCGCCGCGCCTTTGCCATTGGTCGCCTTTGCGTCGACCTCGATCGCCTTTATCCGGCGCTGGTAGCGATAGGAATCGGTCTCTGGCTTGGGCTGCAAGCGTTCATCAACATGGGGGTTAACGTAAACCTTTTGCCTGTTACCGGGATGACCCTGCCGTTCATGAGTTACGGCGGTTCCGGTCTGGTCGTCAATTGTATTGCGCTCGGCATTTTGTTGCGGGTGGATTGGGAAAACCGCCGTTTGATGCAAAGGGGACGACGGTAATGGAAGCCATGCCGAACTCTTCGCCAAAAACCCTGCTTATCATGGCGGGTGGAACCGGCGGCCATATTTTTCCCGCGTTGGCGGTAGCCAGCCTGTTACGCGCAGAAGGCTGGCATGTGCTCTGGTTCGGCAATCCTAACAGCATGGAAGAGAGACTAGCAGGGCAAAACGGCTTTGAAATGATTGCCGTTCGTTTTGGCGCGGTGCGCGGCAAAGGCGTCGGCCGCAAGCTCAGGCTTCCTTTCTCCATTGCTCGTGCCGTCTGGCAGGCCATACGCGCCATTCGCCCTGCCCGTCCCGATGTCGTGTTGGGAATGGGCGGCTATGTGAGCTTTCCCGGCGGTATCGCGGCGAAATTGCTGGGCATTCCTCTCGTTATCCATGAACAGAACGCAATTGCCGGTCTTGCGAATCGTGCCTTGAGCCGGGTGGCGAACCGAACGCTGACGGGTTTTCCCGATGTCCTGAAAAAGGGCGAATGCGTGGGCAACCCGGTACGCGCGGCGATTGCCCAAATCCCGCCGCCGGATGAACGGATGGCGAAGCGGGAAGGCGCGTTGAAGTTGCTGGTGGTCGGGGGCAGCCTGGGCGCGAAAGCGCTGAATGACGCGATCCCGGCAGGGTTGCAAAAACTGCCGCCGGAACAAAGACCGGAAGTGGTGCACCAGGCCGGAGAGAAACATCTGGAAGATTTGGAAGCCAATTATCAGGAATACAGAAAACAGGGCGGCGTAGCTCATTGCGTGGCGTTTATCGAAGATATGGCAGGCGCTTACGCCTGGGCTGATCTGGTGATTTGCCGCTCCGGGGCGCTGACGGTTTCTGAACTGGCTACCGCCGGAGTTGCCGCGATTCTCGTGCCTTATCCGTATCATAGCGACGATCAACAGACCGTGAATGCGCGTTTTCTCACTGCGGCGGGCGGCGCTTTCCTTCTGCAGCAAACGGACCTTACCCCGGACGCGGTAGCCTTGATCGGCAACTATAAACGCGGCCAACTTGTGGAAATGGCGAAAAAAGCGCGAGAGTTGGCGCGTCCCGACGCGGCTCTTGCGGTTGCCAATGTTTGCAGGGCCAGCGCAAAATGAAACATAAAGTCAGGAACATCCATTTCGTAGGAATCGGCGGTTCAGGCATGAGCGGCATCGCCGAAGTGCTTGCCAATCTCGGCTATCGGGTTTCCGGTTCCGATCTTGCGGCGTCCGCCGTGACCGAGCGTTTGGCAGGACAAGGCATACGTATAACGATAGGACACGCGGCGGAAAATATTGTCGGCGCGCACGCGGTAGTGGCGTCCACGGCGGTTAGAGACGACAACCCGGAAGTAGAGGCCGCGTATCTTGCAGCTATTCCCGTAGTTCCGCGCGCCCTGATGCTCGCTGAACTCATGCGCCTGAAACAGGGCATTGCCATTGCCGGCACACATGGCAAGACCACGACAACGAGTCTTGTCGCCAGCATCCTTGGCGAAGCCGGTCTTGACCCTACCTTTGTGATCGGCGGAAGGCTGAACGCAATAGGCGCGAATGCCCGCCTGGGCACAGGTGATTTTCTGGTTGCGGAAGCGGACGAGTCGGATGCTTCGTTCCTGTACCTTACCCCGGTGATTTCGGTCGTCACCAATATAGACGCCGACCACATGGAAACCTACGGGCATGATTTCAACCGCCTGAAACAGGTGTTTGTGGAATTTTTGAATCGCCTGCCGTTTTATGGCGTGGCGGTACTCTGCCAGGATGATCCGCATGTGCGCGAAATTCTGCCGCAGGTCTCGAAACAGGTAGTACGCTACGGTCTGGCAAATGACGCCAATATTTATGCCGAAAACATCAGAGCCGACGGCGGGCGTATGCTTTTCGATGTAATCAGACATGGCGCGGCGCGGCTGCCCGTTACCCTAAACGCGCCGGGCGCGCACAACGTTCTGAACGCGCTGGCGGCTATCGCTGTGGCGACCGAGCTACAAGCGCCGGATGAGGCCATTGTCAAGGCGCTGGCAGAATTCAGGGGCGTGGGGCGGCGCTTCCAGCGGTATGGCGAAATCGCCCTGCCAAAGGGCGGCAGCTTCACCCTGATTGACGATTACGGACATCATCCGGTGGAAATGGCGGCTACGCTGGCAGCGGCGCGGGGCGCGTTCCCTGGTCGCCGCCTGGCGCTGGCTTTCCAGCCGCACCGTTATACCCGCACCCGCGATTGTTTTGAGGACTTCGTAAAGGTGCTTTCCAGTGTCGACGCGCTGTTGCTGGCCGATGTTTATGCGGCGGGGGAAACGCCTATTGTTGCCGCCGACGCGCGCGCGCTGGCGCGCGCGCTCCGGGTGGCTGGCAAGGTGGAGCCGGTATTCGTCGAGAACATTGCCGACATGCCGACGCGCATTCTGGAAATTGCGCGCGAGGGCGACGTGGTGCTGACGGTGGGGGCAGGTTCCATCGGCGGTGTGGCGCAACAAATCGTTCAACTTCTGGCGGATGGAGATGCGTGACATGAAACAGGATTTTGGCAGGGTCGCGGTTGTGATGGGCGGCATTTCCGGCGAGCGTGAGGTGTCGTTAATCAGCGGCAAGGCAGTGTTGGAAGCCTTGCAAAGCCAGGGAGTAGACGCGCATGCTTTCGATCCGGCCAGTGAGCCGCTGGAGGCGCTCAGGGCTTTTCAGCGGGCGTTTATCATTCTGCACGGCGGCTATGGCGAGAACGGCGCAATTCAGGGGGCGCTGGAAATCATGGGAATTCCTTATACCGGCCCCGGCGTCATGGCCTCGGCGATTGGCATGGACAAATTCCGCACTAAGCTCATCTGGCAGGCTGTGGGGCTGCCTGTGCCGGAATGCGTGATGCTTGATGATGGTTCAGATTTTGAGGCCGTGGAAAGACGCCTGGGGCTGCCGTTGTTCGTCAAACCGGCGTGCGATGGGTCTTCGATCGGCGTTTTTATGGTGAGCAAACCCGGCGAATTGAAATCCGCCTACGAAGCGGCGCGGCGACACGGCGATTTGGTTATGGCGGAAAAAGGCATCGTGGGAGGAGAATATACGGTTGGCATTCTTGGTAATAAAGCCCTGCCCATCATCAGGATCGAACCGGCAACGGCGTTTTACGACTATGAGGCCAAGTACCTGCGCGACGACACCCGCTACATTTGCCCCGCTGATTTGTCGTCGGCGAAGACTGCCGCAATTCAGGCGGACGCGCAAAAGGCATTCAATATTCTGGGCGGAACGGGCTGGGGGAGGGTGGACTTCCTGATGGACGAGGCCGGACGGTATTATTTTTTGGAGGTCAACACCGCGCCAGGCATGACTTCGCACTCGCTGGTGCCGATGGCGGCGAAGGTTGCGGGCCTTTCTTTTGAAGAACTGGTATTGAATGTGCTTTATTTCGCTAACCCTATGAGTAAACAGCAGGATTGGGAATGAATGTGGCAGCAAACACGATTACTCGACACATTGACCGCGCTCTGTCTGACAGGCGCGCTGGCAATGCTCGCGGCGGCGCTGATGATAGTCTGGTTAAGGATTTTGCCGGTGCAAAGCGTAACCCTCGCGGCTCCGCTGATTCGGGTGACGCCTGTGGATATTGCCGAGGCGCTGCAGGGCCGTTTGAACGGCAATTTTCTGACGCTTTCTCTGGGCCGGGTTCGCGCTTCTCTGGAAAGCCTGCCCTGGGTGCGGCATGCAGGCGTGCGCCGGGTCTGGCCAAACAGACTCGCCATTACTCTGACAGAACAACAACCCGTAGCGCATTGGGGCAATTCCGGGCGGGAATGGGTCAATGCGGAGGGGGAAGTTTTTGCCGCCAATCTCCCTATCGGCCTGCAATCATCGCTGGCGGGATTGCCGCGCTTATCCGGGCCGCCCGAGACTTCAGCCTATTTGCTGGCTTATTACAGAGAGAGCCGGTCATTGCTCGCGCCGCTCGCGCTTTCTCCAGACTCTCTTACCTTGTCGGAGCGATTGGCGCTGGAGATTCGCCTTTCCAACGGCATGATATTGAAACTGGGGCGGGAGGAAATGGACGGCGTTTCTTCGATGCGGCGGCTAAAAAGGTTTATTGCGGCTTATCCACGGTTTGTCGCCACTCGGCAAAAGTTGCCCGCGAGTGTGGATTTGCGCTACTCCAATGGGTTTGCGCTTTCCCCCAATCGTCCCTAACGCGCTTGACGGCAAGGATGGAATCATGAACAAGGACAGGATTGATGCCAAAAATCTCATCGTGGCGCTTGACATAGGCACCACGAAAATCGCCATGCTTATGGCTGAAATCGGGAATGAGGACAAAATCAACATTATCAGTCTCGAAGAACAGGAATCCGCCGGAATCAAGGATGGCGCGGTGGTCAATATCAAGGAAGCCGTTGCCGCCATTTCGAGGGTGGTTGAACGAGCGCAGTTCATGGCGGATAACATGGCGCGGGATGTGTATGTCGGCATTGCCGGGCGTCACATCAAGGGCTTGCACAGCACCGGGCAGGTTGCGATTCGCAACAAGGAAGTGAGCGAAGAAGACCTGCGGCGGGTGCTTGATATGGCGCAGACATTGCGTATTCCTTCGGATCATGAGATTTTGCATACCCTGCCGCAGGAATTTGTCATTGACGGGCAGGGCGGTATCCGCGAGCCTATCGGCATGAGCGGAACCCGCCTGGAAGTCAAGACGCATATTGTGACCGGCGCGATTTCCGCCGCGCAAAACCTGAAAAAATGTATCACCTTAAGCGGTCTGACTTTGGGGCATATCGTGTTACAACCACTTGCCTCCAGCATTGCCGTGCTTTCCGAAGACGAGAAAGACCTGGGCGTTTGTCTCGTGGATATAGGCGGCGGCACGGCGGACATCGCTGTCTGGAAACAGGGCGCGATTCGCCATACGGCGGTTATTCCCACGGCGGGCAGCGAAGTCACCAATGACATTGCCATTGCCCTTAGCACTCCGACCAAGGACGCCGAATTCCTGAAATGCGAGCGCGGTTGCGCTTTGGTCGACCTAGTTTCGCCGGACGAATCCATTGAAGTCCCCGGCATTGACGAACGCCCGAATCGGAGAATGGAGCGACAGGAACTGGCGCATGTTATTCAGGCGCGCCTGGAGGAGCTTTACGAAAAAATACGCGACGAACTTACCCGCGAGGGTTATCTGCGCGAAGGCACGGAGCGCCTTTCTTCCGGTCTGGTCATTACCGGCGGCGCGGCAGAAATGCCGGGCATGATCGAATTGGGCGAAGAAATGCTGCACATGCCGGTGCGTCTGGGAGTGCCGAAATACCACGGCAGTTTTGCGGATGTGGTTTGCGCGCCGCGCTTTGCCACCTCTTACGGCCTCCTGCTTTCGGCGCGAGAGGATTGGTTGCGTGGCAGGAAGGCGGCGGAAGCGCCTTCCTGGGCGACCTGGTGGAACAAAATCAGAAGCACGATCAACAACATTTTTTGAGCGGTTTGTTTTTTTATCTTGGACTGGAGGAATGAAAAATGCCTGAATTTTATGAATTCGATCAGGAGCTACTGGAACTGGATGGCTTTTGCGACGCGGACGCGGCGGCCAGGATTCTGGTTGTCGGCGTAGGTGGTGGTGGCGGCAACGCGGTCAACCACATGGTCAGGGAAGGCATTCAGGGCGTGGATTTCCTTGCGATCAATACCGACGCCCAGGCGTTGAAGAGCAACCTTGCCGAGAGTCGGATGCTGCTCTACAGCGAGGCGCTCGGCAAGAAAAAGGGCTTGGGCGCTGGCGGCAAGCCGGAACTGGCGCGGGCGGCGGCGGAAGCGTCGCTGGACAGATTGCGCGAACGCCTCACCGGGTACGACATGGTATTCATTACCGCCGGCATGGGCGGCGGAACCGGAACCGGCGCTGCTCCAATCATTGCCCAGCTTGCCAAAGAGATGGAAATTCTGACTGTCGGGGTGGTGACCAAACCGAGCGAAGGCGAGGGCGGCGAGCGCATTGCCAATGCGGAAGATGGCATCAAGGCGTTGACGCCGCATGTCGATGCCTTGCTGGTGATTCTGAATGACAAGCTGAAGGAATGTCTGGCCATTCCCCGGCCTACGGTGCTGCAATGCTTTGGCGCGGCCAACGATGTGTTGAAAAACGCGGTTGCCGGCATTGTCGAAATCATTACCCGTCCCGGTCTTATCAATGTCGACTTCAACGACGTGAAAACCGTACTGGAAGCCACCGGACGCGCCCTGATGGGCATGGCGACCATTCCCTCCGGCGATATTATCGCGCTGGACGGGCAGGGAGGCCGCGCCAGCATCGCGGTGCAGCAGGCGATCAGGTCGCCGCTGCTGGAAGGCGTTGATTTTTCCACTGCCAAGGCGGTATTGCTCAACATTACGGCTCCTCCCGACTTCCAGATGGATGAAGTTGATGAGGCGCTGGCGGCGATCAAGGGCTTTACCATTGAGGGCGCTAATGTGATTCATGGGGTGGTCATTGATGAAGAAATGGGCGAGCGTTTACGGGTCACTATTGTTGCCACTGGTCTGGACGCGCCTGTCGCGCGGACGCAGCCCTCACTTAGTCTGGTTAACCACGCGACCGGAACCGACGACGCGGTGGGAAGGCACTTTTCGCCGAGTGAAGAATCCGCCATTCCGGCGATTTTCCGCCGGCGAAAAAATGTCGGCGGTAATCAGGCAGGCGTAAATGGCTCTCCGGCGCAAAACTTTGCTCCTCTTCCCTCCCGGCGTCCCGCGACGATCGGCAGCGGACGCGAGGGCGTTCTGCGCCGTGATGGGGTAAGCAGCGGCGATCGCGCCATTCCCGACCGCGACCCGCCCGCCTTTTTGAAAAAACAGGCTGATTGAGAGTCTTGTAGACGGGTCTTGCAGACGGCAATTGTTTCTCCCCTCTCCCATTTATGGGAGAGGGGATGGGGGAGAGGGTTGGGCGTTGAAGATTCAGTAAGAGTATAGTGCTTTTCCTAAATAATCTTACTCTATCAACCTTCAGACATCCTATCCTGCAAGCAAGAAAGGGTAAAAATAATTACGAGAAGCACTATAAATTTCAACCTGAGCCTTTGCCTTCTCTCTGCCTTCGAGTCTTACCTGACGGCGAATTTTCCTCTTTCCCACTTGAGGCTTCGCCGCGAGTGGGATACTGTCGCCAGCAGATCAGTGCCGCTGCCAGTGACAGCAAAGCCTCAAAGGAGGCGGCAGATTTCTCATAACGTACCATGAGCTTGCGAAAACGATTGAGCCAACTGTGACTTCGTTCGACGACCCAGCGTCGTGGCTTGGCTTGTGGCCCATGATTGCGTTGAAGTTCCTCTTGCTTGCGGCTGCGCACATGCGCAATCAAACCCCGTTGGCTTATGGTCTGCTGTGCCGGTTGGCCTACATAGGCCGCATCCGCGCACAAATGCTGCT
>WRKX01000021.1 GCA_009777925.1 Betaproteobacteria bacterium
ATCGGGGATGCGCCGTTGCCGCCGCCGAACTCGGCCTGATGGCGGGCGGCGAACGAATCGAAGGATGTCTCTTTGGCAATGGTGAACGCACCGGCAATGCCGACCTTGTCACCCTCGCCCTCAATCTACACACTCAGGGAATTGCGTCCGGCCTCGATTTTTCCGACATCAATCAAATCGCGCGCGCCTTCGAGCAATGTAGCGGACTGCCCATTCATCCCCGCCACCCTTACGCGGGCGATCTCGTCTTTACCGCCTTTTCCGGCTCGCATCAGGATGCCATCAACAAAGGAATGCAGGCGCAAAAAACCGGCAAGGACGGTTTCTGGAACGTCCCCTACCTGCCGCTCGATCCGACGGATGTGGGAAGGAATTACGATTCCCTGATTCGCGTAAATAGCCAGTCTGGGAAAGGTGGCATAGCTTACCTGATGGAAAGTGAATATGGTCTTATCATGCCGCGCCGCCTGCAAATGGAGTTTTCCAGCATTGTCCAGAATGAAGCCGACCGGACAGGCGATGAAATAACAGCCGACAAACTCTGGCGGCTATTCTCCCGCGCCTATCTCGAACCGGAGACGCCGCTTTGTTACAAGGGTCATAGTCTGGATTCCAGCGGGCAGACCATCACCCTCAACATCGAGATAGATGGAGAAAGCAAAACCCTTTTCGGGCAGGGAAACGGCCCCATTGACGCCGCGATTCACGCTCTGGCGGTTGTCGGCATCGCAGCGCAGGTCGTCAGCTTTGAGGAGCGTTCCCTTCGGGAAAGCCATGAAGGCGAGGCGCAAGCGGTCGCTTTCATGGAAATTCGCCTGACCGGGCAGAAGAACGAACGCTACGGAGTCGGCCTGGACGAAAACATCATCACCGCCTCCCTGAAGGCGTTAATCAGCGGGGTGAATCGCCTTGTAAGCACCTAACCTGAAGCTCGGGGCTTCTTCGAGACGCATGGTCATTTGCGGTGATCCAGTAAATTCTTCAATCCCGAAATGTTGAGAATGCGGATATGCTTTTGCTGGACGGAGATCAACCCTTCTTCCTGAAAACGTGAGAAGGAGCGGGAAACGGTTTCCAGCTTCAAGCCAAGATAGCTGCCGATTTCTTCGCGGGTCATACGCAGATTGAATTCTGCTGGGGAAAACCCGCGCGCGGTAAAGCGCTGGGAGAGATTGAGCAGAAAAGTCGCCAGCCGCTCTTCGGCGCGCATCGTGCCCAAGAGCAGCATAACCCCGTGGTCGCGCACAATTTCCCGACTCATGACTTTGTGGAAGTGGTGTTGCAGGGTCTGAATCTCGCGGGAAACTTCTTCCAGACGCACAAAGGGAATAAAGCAAACCTCGCTGTCTTCCAGGGCAACCGCGTTGCAGGAATGGCGTTCAGTACTGATGCCGTCCAAACCCAGCAGTTCGCCTGCCATTTGAAAGCCTGTCACCTGATCGCGCCCATCCTCAAGGAGCACATAGGTCTTGAAAAACCCGGTGCGGATCGCATAAATGGATTCAAATGTGGAACCGGCGCGATAAAGGTTCTCGCCCCGTTTGACGCGCTTCCTGACGTTAATCAGCTCATCCACCCGCGCCACTTCCTGGTCAGACAGGCCAAACGGCAGGCAAAGTTCGCGCAAATTGCAGTTGGAACAAGCAGTCTTGATTGCCGACAAAGACATATCAACCGAAGACGTGAAACGAGACATCAGTATTCCTTGTATTTATTGTGTTTTAGGATTAGGCTAACCACGAGTTGATCTATGTCAAGCGTGTGGCAAAGGTCAGCCAAGATAATCGGGCGGGTCGTGCCTCTTTCCCAACTGGATTTTACAATTTCGTAGTTCAATGACTTTTTCTACCGAGCAACTGGTTTTTGACCAGGAGATTATTCGTCGTTTTGATGTTAACGGCCCCCGATATACATCTTATCCGACCGCCGACCGTTTTGTTGAGGCTTTTAACGCCGAAGCCGCCGCGTTGTGGCTGGGCAAGCGCTCCATTGGCGGGATCAGCAGGCCGCTCTCATTATACTTCCACATCCCTTTCTGTAGCACCATTTGTTACTACTGCGCCTGCAACAAAATCATCACCAAGGATCATGGGCGCAGCGCCCGTTATCTGAAATATCTCGCCCGCGAGGTCGAACTGCAAAGCGGGCTTCTGGACGGCGGCCATGAAGTCATCCAGTTGCATTGGGGCGGCGGCACTCCTACCTTTTTGTCCAATGATGAAATGCGGCAGTTGATGGCAACAACCCGGCGGAATTTCCGTCTCATGGAAGGCGGAGAATTTTCCATCGAAGTCGACCCGCGCAAGGTCAATGCCGCTACGGTAGCGCTTCTGGGCGAACTGGGCTTCAACAGGATGAGCGTGGGCGTGCAGGACTTTGATGAAGCTGTGCAGCGCGCGGTCAACCGCGTTCAAAGTGAGGAAGAAACCGCGCTTGTAGTTCAGTCAGCGCGGAAAAACGGTTTCAAATCCATCTCCATTGATCTGATTTACGGTCTTCCCAAACAAAGCATTGCGGGTTTTGAACGTACCCTGGAACGGGTGCTTGCCATGAACCCGGATCGGCTTTCCATCTATAACTACGCCCATTTGCCCGCCCTTTTCAAGCCACAGCGCCGCATCCATGAAGCGGAACTCCCCTCCCCTGATGCGCGTCTTGCCATTCTCGCGCTGGCTATCCAAAAACTGACCGACGCGGGCTATATCTACATTGGCATGGATCATTTCGCAAAACCGGATGACGAACTTGCCATCGCGCAGCGACAGGGGCGGCTGCACCGCAATTTTCAGGGGTATTCCACCTATGCCGACTGCGACATGCTTTCCTTCGGTATTTCTTCCATCAGCAAGGTTGGTCCTACTTATTCACAAAACCTGAAAACCCTGGACGAATACTATGATCGGCTGGACGCAAAAGTCCTCCCGGTATTGCGCGGGATCGAATTGTCCGCCGACGACATCCTGCGCCGCGCCATCATTCAGGCGTTGATGTGCCACTTCCGGCTTTCCATCGAATCCATTGAAAGCGCGCATCTGATTGATTTCAAGACTTATTTTGCCGCTGAACTTGCCGATCTTCAGGAGATGCAGGCCGCCGGGCTGGTGCGGATCGAAGGTGACTGGATTACCGTCCTGCCACCAGGAAGAATGCTGGTGCGAGTCATTTCGATGGTGTTTGACCGCTATCTGCGCGCTGACCGGCAGCGGAAGCGTTATTCCAAGGTTATCTGAAGCTATAACAGGTTGCTCAAAAATACCTTGACACCTTCAGTGATGAGCAAAAAATTAGCGACAGGTATGAATGCCTGTCGCTAATTTTTTGCTCAGGATAGCGTCCAAGCCACTTGTAGCCTACTGTAGGAGAAATCCTGAAGTGACGGCACAGCCCACGGAAATCTGTTCCGGGCTGCGCGGCAGGTTGCGCAAATTCCTTCTTCAGTTCCATCGCTGACCTCATTTCCCAGGGTATCTTGTCCCCCATAAGAACAAAAATGCTTATGTTATATAATGTGT
The DNA here is from genome assembly GCA_009777925.1 of Betaproteobacteria bacterium. Classification (GTDB taxonomy): domain Bacteria; phylum Pseudomonadota; class Gammaproteobacteria; order Burkholderiales; family Rhodocyclaceae; genus Azovibrio. The sequence goes on from WRKX01000021.1 coordinate 3,513, forward strand.
AAACTGTGTCTATAAAATGTGTAAATAATGTCTCCAAATATGTGTTATGATGTCTACGGTCTGAATACCCACTTGTGGGAGAGGGCTGACGCGCCGTGATTGCTTTGCCGCTTAGAGAAAAATGCGCGCTCTTAACCCACTCAAAATGACAGGTACCATTCTGGCTGGCTGAATGCGCATCTGCAGGAGACCCGATGACATACGGACTGAAAACCATGAGCCACGAGGATTTTCTGGCGCTGAAGGCCGATGCCGAGATCATCGAATCCGACCAATATGGCGAAAAAGTACTGCGCCTGACCGACGGGCGCTTCCTGAAACTGTTCCGTCGCAAGCGCCTGATTACTTCAACAGCATTGTATCCATACGCCCTGCGGTTTGTAGATAACGCCGAAGAGCTGGCCCGCGCGGGGGGGGGGGGGATTCCCGTCCCGCGCGTAATCGAAGCCTGGCGCATTCCCTCACTAAAATTGGATGCAGTACTCTACTGGCCGCTTGAAGGAAACAACCTGCGCACGCTGGTACGCCAGGGATTTGCTGCTGAAACGGAAAAGCGGATGAAGCGTCTGTTTACCGATTTTGTCATCTATCTGCATTCCCTGGGCATTTATTTCCGCTCGTTGCATCTGGGTAACGTCATTCTGACGCCCGACGGCAGACTTGGGCTGATTGACTTCTCCGACCTGTGTATCTACAACCGCCCGCTGCCGGTATTCATGTGTCGCCGCAACATCCAACGGATGCAAAAGTCTGCCGAAGAACGCGACTGGGTTGGTAGCGAGGCAATTATCAAGGCAGCCCTGAATAACTCTGAAAGTTCCATCTGGCCGGGCTTTCTGGTCGAACTGGCATTACAAAGATTGCAAAAAACAGGCATATTCCGCAGCAAGCCCCGCAAATTCTGACGTAATTTATACGTATAAGCAAATATCATACTTAGGTTAGGGTGAGCGAAACGCAAATCCCAACATTGTCCTTCCCTTCAATAACCGCTGCGCGTTGGGGTTCGCTACGCTCACCCCAATCTACAGAATTCTACTAAACACTATATAAATCAATAGCATATAACAGATACTTAAAGTATTACTTTATGTTGGCAACCCGTCATTGCAAGGAGCGTAAACGACAAAGCAATCCAGAGGTTTTCTACTGGATTGCTTCGCTCGCAATGACGCTGTATATGCTTTAACTGAAACCGCTTTAAACATTCCTCTCAAGGTTTTCCTGCCCTGCCTGTGGCTCCTCCTCTGGAGGCTGCTGCTTTTCCTGTCGTTACAGGCGCAACGCTACTCCTTTCAGGCTCGGTATTTGGTCCCGGACGAAATGTTCCCGGACGAGAGACTCCGGCGCTTCCGCTGCCCGAACTTTTCCCCGGTCTGTTCCCGGAATTGGGCGGACCATTAGGGCGCGGCGGCGGCGGACGGGAAGCGTCCGGCCTGCCGGGATAAGGATTGGGATTGGGGTGGTAATTGGGATGGGGATAGAGCGGCGGCCCCCAAATGACTGTTCGTTCCACAATACCCTCCTGCACCGGCTCAGGCGCGGGCGCAGTTTCCGGCGTGCGCATTTCCTGCTCCCTGCGGGCAGCATCAAGCAGAGCCTCACGTTCGCGGCGCTCGCGCTCCATCAGCGAAACCCGCTCTTTCATGCGCGCCACTTCTTCATCCGCAGCCTTTTTCGCGGCAGCCTCCCGCTCCGCCGCGCCCGGCTCCGGTTTGTATTCCGTCACCGCTGCGCCCGCCGGACAAGGCTGGGTAGAAATAGTCACTTTGTCATTGACCACGCAACGATATACCTGCGCGGACACAGGCGGGGTAACGACGCATAAACAAACTGCCAGACAGGAAAAAAAGCGCTTCATGTGTTGCTCCTTCATGAACCATATAATCCTTATAGCCTTTTGTCGGGCGAAAGAAAACCCTTTTATGATGTTTATTCGTAAAAATGCGTTACTAAAACTCAATTCACTGACCGTTTTCGCTCGTGCACCTGCAATGCTCTCCGAGCCTTCATGATTATCCGCCAAGCCTGAGAAGCCGAAATTACGGCAAATATGAGCAAAACCAACGGCGCGAACACCATCAACCAATTCTCCGCTTCAGACAGTATATAAAAGCCGCCCACTGACAAAAAAACCGCGAAGAGTACCAACCCAAACACATTCAGCAAGCTCGGTTGACGCGCCCATCCCCAAATCATGCACGACAGGAAAATTACAAATCCAATACCAATCAACAGACCTACTCCTGGCGTTTCGTCCGTAGCAAAAAGTATCAAAGCTGTCATGATGCCAAGCACAGCCCATGCAATGACAAGCGGAGCAAGCGGCCACTTGACCGGTATGCCAGGCTCTTTAGTTCCGCAATGGCGGCAAATTTCGGCTTCGGCAAAAACCTCTTTCAGGCAAACCTTGCAATTGACTGTCGTTAGTTTCATCATTTTCTCCAACAGTTTGCGGCAAAGGTCACGCTATCTTGCCGGACAAGGATTCCAGCACTGCCCTCACCCCATCCTGCCAGGGCGGTAGCTTAATGCCGAAGGCAGCCGTAACGCGAGAACAATCAAGGCAGGAATTGGCAGGACGCGCCGCCGGGGTCGGATAGGCATTCGCGGGAATCGCCTTTAGTCCATCCGGCGCAAGACAAAACCGCATCCCCTGCTCTCGCGCAAGCGTTAAAAGATAGTCGGCATAGCCATGCCAGGAAGTCTTGCCCGCAGCCGTCAGATGAAACAATCCGGTCGGGAAATTTTCGCTTGCGTCCTGCCCGTAGCGCGTCAGCACATGCGCCGTCACTTCAGCAAGCCATGCGGCGGAAGTCGGAGCGCCAATCTGGTCAGACACAACCGAGAGCGTCTCCCGCTCTGACGCCAACCGCAGCATGGTTTTCAGAAAATTACCGCTATGCGCGCCGAATACCCAGGAAGTGCGAAAAATGAGATGGAGAGCGCCGCTATCCCGCAAGGCAACCTCGCCCGCAAGTTTGCTTTGCCCGTATACGTTCAAGGGGTTGGTCGGGTCGTCCTCGCGGTAAGGGCAAGTGCTTGTCCCGTCGAACACATAGTCGGTCGAGTAATGGATAACCAACAAATCCCGCGCGGCGGCAACCTCGCCCAGAATGCCGGGCGCTGTTCCATTGACTTTAAGAGCCAGTTCCGCTTCCGCTTCGGCGCGATCCACCGCCGTATAGGCCGCAGCATTGACAATAGCGGCAGGGCGCGTCTTATCCACCCACTCCGTTAGAATCTCCCGAAAATTCGGACTGGAAAAATCGCAGTCGGCAAGGTCAAGGGCTGTCACGGCCTTATTCCAACCGTTCGTCTCCCCCAACACGCGCCGAAACTCAAAACCTAGTTGCCCGTCGCAACCCAGCAGCAATACCGCGTTATCCTTCATGACTTCGCTCCATATTGTTGCGTGACCCATTCCTGATACGCGCCGCTCTGCACATTTTTCACCCAGTCTTCATGCTCCAGATACCAGTGCACCGTGCGTCTGATACCGCTGGCAAAAGTCTCCTTCGGACGCCAGTCAAGTTCCCGCTCCATTTTGCGGGCGTCTATCGCATAGCGGCGATCATGCCCCGGACGGTCAGCGACATGCACCATCTGACTCCTGTAAGGTTGCCCGTCCGCGCGGGGGCGTAGCTCGTCCAGCAGGGCGCAGACCTGACGCACGATCTCCAGATTGCTCATTTCATTCCAGCCGCCGATGTTGTAGGTTTCGCCCGGCCTGCCATCCTCCAGAATGCGGCAAATCGCGGCGCAATGGTCGCCGACATAAAGCCAGTCGCGCACTTGCAGGCCATCACCGTAAATCGGCAGCGCCTTACCCGCCAGGGCATTGACGATCACCAGCGGAATCAACTTCTCCGGAAAATGAAAGGGGCCGTAATTGTTGGAACAATGGCTTGTCGTAACCGGCAGTCCGTAGGTTTTATGCCACGCTCGCGCCAGATGGTCGGAAGCGGCCTTGCTCGCGGAATAAGGACTGTTCGGCGCGTAAGGATGCCCCTCGGCAAACGGCGCGGCTTCAGGCGACAAACTGCCATACACTTCATCGGTGCTGACATGATGAAAACGAAATCCCGCCCGCGCCTTCTCATCCACACCCGCAAGATAGGCGCGAGCCGCCTCCAGCAGTGTAAACTTACCTTCGACGTTACTACGCAAAAATTCGCCGGGGCCATGTATCGAGCGATCCACATGGCTTTCCGCCGCGAAATGCACAATGGCGCGTGGTTGGTGGGTCGCCAGCAACGAATCAACCAGCGCGCGGTCGCAAATATCGCCGCGCACAAAGATATGGCGCGGATCACTCGCCAGAGAAGCCAGATTTTCCAGATTGCCGGCGTAGGTCAGCTTGTCCAGATTGATGATCGGCTCATCCGAAGCATGAAGCCAATCCAGCACGAAATTGGCGCCGATAAATCCCGCGCCGCCCGTCACAAGGATCATAAGTTTTCCCCTGTCCGAAAAAGGTAGTATTGTACTCACTACCCGATTACCCTATGCCTGATAACCGGATAGAATTAACCCGCTTTTGTCGTCCCCTTTCCTGCCCCTATGTCCCGCCGCCGTCACATCTCCCGGATCAGTATCGCCAGCGCCGCCGCCCGCCTGATGGCGCAGGACGGAATCGAAAATATTGCGCTCGCCAAACGCAAGGCGGCGCGGCAGTTCGGCGCGACAGAGACTCACGCTCTGCCTGACGACGCGGAAGTGGAAGCGGAATTGCGCCTCTATCTGACGCTCTACCAAGGCGACACGCACCAGAATCGCTTGCGCCATCTGCGGGAAGCAGCCCTTGAAGCAATGGACTGGCTGCGCCCTTTCCGCCCTTACCTCACCGGCGCGGCGCTGGATGGCACGGCTTCCGGCTTTTCCGCCATTGACTTGATGCTGTTCGCCGACAGCGGCAAGGATGTGGAAATTTTCCTGCTTGACCACAAGATTGATTTTACGGCGGAAAAACCGCGTCACCGCCAGGCCGAAGCGCTTTTGCGCCTCTCCCTGCCCAAAGCGGACGTTAACCTGCATATTTTTCCGGCACATCTGGAACGGCAGCGTTTCCACCGCCGTGACGGACGCGAACGCGAACGTCTACCGCCCGAAAAACTACGTCGGCTTCTGGAAGAGTGAGATTCACCTGCCCAGAATTTATCTTTGGCTTATCCGGTATGACACGTCCTGAGTTGTAGCAACGTATCTGAGAGCGGCTTTGGCTCCGGCGCGTCCGGTGATTGAGAGGCGTGGATGGCGGCGACACGGCCAGGCGGTATGGGATGCGTGCTCAGAAAGGCAGGAATCTTCGCCTCCGGGGAATTTTTCGTCATGATGTAGTTGAAAAACTCGTCCGCGCCGCGGGTATGGCCATAATGCCGCTGCAACGCTGCCAGAGCCTCACGGTCGGCGACGGCTTCCTGATCGCGCGAGAAACGCATCTGGGTCATTCCCAATGCCGCGCCAAGCAACATCCCGCCATCCAGACCACCGATCAGACTGGAGAAAAGTAACGCCGTCGCTATGCCGCCGCTTGCGGAAACAATCGGATCGCGGTGTTTAATGTGCGCGATTTCATGCGCCAATACCATCGCAAGCGCATTTTCCGAGTCCACATGCTCTAACAAATCCTTCATGACAAAGATATGACCGCCGAGAGTGGCATAGGCATTGGCTTCGCTTGCGCCGGAAAAGTGGATGCGGATACGCATTTCCGGCAGCAAATCCATGTTTTTCGCCAGTTGCTCGGCAAGCGCCTGCAAAGCCGCCTCGCCCTCCCGCTGGCATTCCGACATGCCTTCCCCGCCAATCGGCATGATCCGGTCAGCCAATGCCATTTCCTGCTGAAAGGGAATTTTGGGCGCATACCAACGCGCAATGAAAAATACTCCGCTCGTTACCGCTACCACCAACAGGATCAAGCCCAGAGAAAGCCGCAAGAAATCGAGCAGGGGCGATTTTTCGCTTACATTGACCTCGTGCGGCACGGGCGGATTGGCATAGCCTCGGTCAAAAGAATCGTTCATGCGTTCTTGATAGAAGCCTCATCCTGTGGAGCAAGTTTCCAGGCAGTGCCGTATGCCACTAGTTCCATACAGGTCATCCCTTTATTCCCGGACGACATGGATACGTTGCTGGTCTCCAGCCGCACGTTGAAAACAACCGCCGCCCCCATTTTTCGCGCCTCTTCTTTCATGCGCAGGATGGCTTCACGGCGTCCCCGATCCAGCATGGCCTCATAGCTGACAAGCCGCCCGCCGACAATCTGTTTCAGCCCCGCAATCACCTGCCGGAAATAATCGCAACTCATGACTACTGAACCGGATACCAGCGCGAATTCCTGCCCGGAAAACCGCGCAGGCGGCGCTTTCTCGTTAAAAACCAGAATGTCGCGCAACGCAAATTCCCGCATCCTGATGTCACGGTAATGCATACTTTGACCAATGCTGCCGCAAAGATAACCTACCACCATAAGAACGGCAGTTATCGCCAATAAAATAATCGCATCCATGATTCATTCCCGCTTTGTCAGCACAACTGCCGTGCCGTAGGCGAGAATTTCCGCCGCGCCCATTGCAATGTTGGCAGTAGAAAAACGCACATTGACTATGGCATTGGCACCGACCGCGCTGGCCTGAGCGATCATGCGGTCAAGCGCCTCTTGTCGGGATTCACTCAGAAGCTCGGTATAGCCTTTCAATTCGCCTCCGACGATATTTTTCAATCCCGCCATAAAATCACGCCCGACATGTTTGGCGCGCACGGTGCTGCCTTGTACCAAACCCAGATGTTTGGTGATGACATAACCGGGGAAATATTCAGTATTGCTCAACCGCATATCCGGCATCCTCAAGAACTTTAAAGGTCTTTCATTATAACAGAACAGATATGCTTTATTGATTAGGAGATTGCCCATCTCATCTCTTATAATTAAATGTTTTTTATCACACTCCGCTGCCGTTTTGCCTCATGAAGCACATCCGTAACTTTTCCATCATCGCGCACATTGACCACGGGAAATCCACCCTGGCCGATCGCCTGATCCATCACTGCGGTGGCCTGTCCGACCGCGAAATGGAGGCGCAGGTGCTTGATTCCATGGATATTGAGCGCGAACGTGGAATTACAATCAAGGCACAGACGGCAGCCCTCAACTACCGCGCCAGAAATGGCGAAGATTATCTCCTGAACCTGATTGACACGCCGGGACACGTGGATTTTTCCTACGAGGTTTCCCGCTCGCTCTCGGCCTGCGAAGGCGCGTTGCTGGTGGTCGACGCCTCCCAGGGGGTGGAAGCGCAGACGGTAGCCAATTGCTATACGGCAATTGAACTGGATGTCGAGGTATTGCCAGTCCTGAATAAGATTGATCTTCCTTCCGCCAACCCGGACAACGCCCGCGCCGAAATCGAGGATGTAATCGGCATTGACGCCTCGGAAGCGGTGCTTGCGTCCGCCAAGACCGGCCTGGGAGTGGAGGACATCCTGGAAGCTGTCATTGCCCGCATCCCTCCTCCCGCAGGCGACCCTGCAGCGCCCCTGAAGGCGCTGATCGTCGACTCCTGGTTCGATAACTACGTCGGCGTAGTAATGCTGGTCAGGGTGGTGGATGGGGAACTACGCCCCAAAGACAGGCTGCGCCTCATGTCCAACGGCAAGGAATATCTCTGCGAACAGGTAGGCGTCTTCACGCCGAAATCCGTTTCCAGAGAGACGCTTGCCGCCGGAGAAGTGGGCTTCGTCATTTCCAATATCAAGGAACTGGATTCCGCCAAGGTAGGCGACACCATCACCCTGGCGAGTCGTCCGGCGGCAGAACCTCTGCCCGGTTTCAAGGAAATCAAGCCGCAGGTTTTCGCCGGACTCTACCCGGTAGAGGCCAATCAATATGAGCAGTTGCGCGAATCACTGGAAAAACTGAAGCTGAACGACGCAGCCCTGCGCTATGAGCCGGAGGTTTCACAGGCGCTGGGGTTCGGCTTTCGCTGCGGGTTTCTCGGACTCCTGCATATGGAGATTGTGCAGGAACGCCTGGAGCGCGAATTCGGGCAGGTTTTGATTACCACCGCGCCTACTGTGGTCTATGAAGTCAAACTTCGGGATCAAACAATGTTGCGGGTAGAAAATCCCTCTCGTCTGCCGGAAAGCCAAAAAATAGAGGAAATCCGGGAACCCATCATCACCGCGACCATCTTTGTGCCGCAGGATTATCTGGGGAACGTCATGACGCTCTGTAACCAGAAACGCAGCAACCAGGTAGATTTGCATTACCACGGGCGGCAGGTGAAAGTAGTCTACGAGATTCCGATGGCGGAAGTGGTCATGGACTTTTTCGACCGCTTAAAATCCATTTCACGCGGTTATGCTTCGCTTGACTACGATTTCAAGGAATATCGCGCCGCCGATGTAGTCAAACTCGACATTCTCATCAACGGAGAGCGGGTTGACGCCCTCTCCCTGATCGTGCATCGTTCCAGTTCACAGTACCGGGGGCGGGAACTGGCCGTAAAAATGCGCGAACTGATCCCCAGACAAATGTACGATGTCGCCATTCAGTCCGCCATCGGCGCCCACATTCTGGCGCGGGAAAACGTCAAGGCGTTAAGAAAGGACGTACTCGCCAAATGTTATGGCGGCGACATTACCCGCAAGAAAAAATTGCTGGAGAAACAAAAGGCCGGTAAAAAACGGATGAAACAGGTCGGCAGCGTGGAAATCCCACAGGAAGCCTTCCTCGCCGTCCTGCGCGTTGACAATTAAATAAACTTTGAACAACATGAATTTTTCCCTCATTCTCTTTATTCTCGTCCTCATAAGCGGCGTAGCCTGGGCGCTAAACGCATTCTGGCTGAAAAAGAAGCGCGTGGCTGGCGAGCCCAATCCCTGGTGGGTAGAAAATGGCGCCAGCCTGTTCCCCATTTTTCTCATCATTTTTCTGTTACGCTCCTTCGTGGCGGAGCCGTTTCGCATCCCCTCCGATTCCATGATGCCTACCCTCCTTGACGGCGATTTCATTCTGGTCAACAAATACACCTATGGCGTGCGCCTGCCTCTGCTTGATACCAAGATTGTCGAAGTAGGCAAGCCTGAACGGGGCGATGTCATGGTATTTCGTTATCCGGTAAATCCTGATGAAAATTACATCAAACGGGTCGTCGGCCTGCCCGGCGATGTGGTAGCCTATCAGGACAAACGGCTTTTCATCAATGACAAGGAAGTGCCGCTTACCCAGGAGGAAAATTACCTGTACGCCGGACGCCTGCGATATTCGCAGCAATTCCAGGAAACTCTGGGCACGGTCAACCACAGGATTCTCAACGACGAATACATGCCCGCTTACATCTCCGACCCGGGTAATTTTCCGGGGCGGGAAAACTGCCAATACAACACTGTCGGAATTATTTGCGCCGTACCCTCTGGACATTATTTCGTCATGGGCGATAATCGTGATAATAGTCGTGACAGTCGCTTCTGGGGATTCGTCCCGGAAGAGAATATTGTCGGCAAAGCCTTTTTCATCTGGTTCAACATTACCTGGCCGCATCTGCCCAATCTGGGGCGCATCGGCGCTTTCAACTAAACAACTAAAGGAGTAATTCGTCATCATGCACAAACAACATGGTCTTTCTATGTGGGTTTTCTTTACATGGTGCGCCCTTGCGATGCTGGTCGCCTGGCTGGGCTATCAACTCGTACCCGCTTACATAGAGTATAGCTCCATCATGCACACGGCACGCCAGATCACTCTGGATTCCCAAACCAATCCTGAATCGTCCGAGTTTTCCAGCATTCCCGCAATCCGTGAGCGTTTTCGCAACCAGGCTAACGTCGGTTACTTTACCGTACCGGAAAACCTTAAAATCGAAAAGGAAGGCGGGCGCGTTGTCATCACGTTCAAGTACGAAAAAAGAGTTAAGCTTGTCGGCAATGCCTATCTGGTTCTGGAATTCAGCGGGAATTCCCGTACCTGATGATTTCAGCGCAGGACAAGCTGGAAACCGCGCTTGGCTACCGGTTTGCGGACAAGAAATTCCGTGACACTGCTCTGACCCACCGGAGCTACAGCCATCCTCATTACGAGCGCCTGGAGTTTCTCGGCGACAGTGTGTTGGGGCTGGCTGTTTCCGCGCTTCTGTATCGCCGTTTCCCGGAATTGCCGGAGGGTGATCTCTCCCGCCTGCGCGCGCATCTGGTCAGAGAAGACTCGCTCCACCGGATAGCCTTGAGCCTTGACCTTGGCGATTGTCTCTATCTGGGGGAAGGCGAGCAAAAGAGCGGGGGGAAGGAGCGCGTCTCCATCCTCGCCGACGCGCTGGAAGCGCTTTTCGCCGCCGTTTACCTTGAATCAGGCTTTCAGGCGGCCTCTGAAGTTATCGAAAGATTGTTTGCGTCATCCATTGCCGCCATCGTGCCGGGACAATCCCTGAAAGATCCGAAAACCCGCTTGCAGGAATGGTTGCAGGGACAAAAGCTGCCTCTCCCGGCTTATCAACTCCTGGCCACGAGCGGCGCGGCGCACGCGCAATTGTTTCATGTTTCCTGCACCGTAGAAGCGCCCTATTCCCTGAAAAGTAAAGGCCAGGGCAAAAGCCGCCGTCTGGCGGAGCAGGCAGCCGCTGAAGCGGTGCTTGTCCTGCTGGAGGCAAAAGAGCGTCCATGAACCGGCGTTCCGGCTTTCTGGCTATCGTTGGCCGCCCCAACGTCGGCAAATCCACGCTGCTCAACAATCTGGTCGGTGAAAAGATCAGTATCGTCTCCAGGAAAGCGCAGACTACCCGCCACCGGATTACCGGCATTCTGACCCGCGATGACGCCCAGTTCGTGTTTGTTGACACGCCCGGCTTCCAGAAGCGTTTTAGCAATGCCTTGAACCGGGCGATGAATCAAAGTGTCCGGCAGGCGCTTTTTGAGGTTGATGTCATATTTTTTGTCATTGAGGCCGGGCGCTTTGATGAGCGCGACGAAATAGTGTGCTCCCTCTTGCCGGAACAAACGCCGATCATCCTCGTGGTCAACAAAACCGACAAGATCAGGGAAAAAACGAGCCTCTTTCCGTTTCTGGAAAAGGTTGCAAAAAAGCGGGATTTTGCTGCCATTGTGCCAATTTCTGCGGTAAAACAGCGGCAAATGGATGAACTTCTGAAGGTTGCCCGCAGCTATCTTCCGCATGAAGGCTTGCTGTTTGCCGAGGACGAACTGACTGATAAAAGCGAGCGTTTTCTTGCCGCCGAATACATTCGGGAAAAGCTCTTTCGTCTGACCGGCGATGAATTGCCCTATGCTACGGCAGTCGAAATCGAAAAGTTTGAGGAAGAAGGCTCATTGCGGCGCATTTTTGCCGCCATCGTGGTCGACAAGGACAACCACAAGGCCATGATTATCGGCAAAGGGGGCGAAGCCCTGAAACGTATCGCCACGGAAGCGCGCCTGGACATGGAGCGTCTGTTCGGAGGGCGGGTCTATCTGGAAATCTGGGTGCGGGTTCGTTCCGGCTGGACAGACAATGAACGTTTTGTCAGAGACCTGGGTTACGAATAGGTCATGCCCAGAAACCGCCGCATAGACGCCCAACCGATTTACATCCTGCACACTCGCCCCTACCGGGAGACCAGCCTGTTGCTGGAAGCATTCAGCCGTGACTACGGGCGTATCGCTCTGGTTGCGCGCGGCGCGCGGCGGCCTCATTCCGCCCTGCATGGCCTGCTCATGGCCTTTCAGCCGCTGGAAGTCGCCTGGTCGGGCAAAGGCGAAATACTGACCATGCTGCGCGCCGAATGGCAGGGCGGCCAACCCCTGCTCTCCGGTCTGCCGCTTTTTTGCGGCTATTATCTGAACGAACTCCTGCTTCGCCTTTTGCCGCGCGAAGATGCCCATCCGCGCCTGTTCGTCCACTACGCCAAAATTCTGCTCTCGCTGGGACACTCGCCGCTTGACAAGGTTTCAGAAGCCGATTTACGCAGTTTTGAACGCGCCCTGCTCTCCGAACTGGGTTATGGCCTCACCTTGACGAACGATGTGGAAGGCCACCCCATCGCGCCTGACTCCCGCTACCGTTATGAAATTGAGCGCGGCTCGATCCCGCTGCAAACAGGTGAAGCAGGGAGCATCACCTTTCAGGGACAAACCTTGCTCGATATGAGCCGGGATGATTACAGCCGTTCTGCCACACGCCTTGAAGCGAAGCAGCTAATGCGCCGCCTGCTTGCCTATTATCTCGACGGCATGGAGCTGGAAACGCGCAAATGGGTAAGGGAGCTTCAGGAAGCATGTTGAATATCACACGCGCCCCGGGCATGTTTGGCCTTGTAGCCTTTTTCCTCGGCCTTGGCTCTGTTCCTGCTTATTCTGCGGGCGGTGCGACAGGCTTTGTTATTTCCCTCTTGCCGATTGCTTTCCTTGCCCTGTTTTATTTGTTTCTGCTACGGGCTAATGATGGCAAACGCGCTTTCCTTACGGGCTTTGCATATGGGCTTGGTTTGTTTCTGGGCGGTGTTTCCTGGGTCTATGTCAGTCTGGCCGATTTCGCCGCGATGCCTGTGCCTGTGGCAATGCTGCTGACCTTGCTTTTCTGCGCCTACCTAGCTCTTTTTCCCGCGCTTTCCGCTTTTCTGTTTAATCGCTTGACCCGATCAGCTCCAGAATCCTTTATTACGCCTTTTGTATTCGCCGGTTGCCTTACTCTTGCTGAATTGCTGCGCGGCTTTTTGTTTACCGGCTTTCCCTGGCTGGCATTGGGCTACAGTCAGGCGGACAGCCCGCTCGCCGCTTATGCCAGTATCGCTGGCGTATATGGCGTCGGCTTTATCGGCGCTTTGATTGCCGCCTGGTTGGCTACTGTTCGTCAAAGGAACCTGCTGCCTCTTGTTGCTTCTCTCTTCCTTTGGGCGGGTGGCATGGCGCTTGCCCAAATTGAATGGACAGAACCGGAAGGCGAGCCTGTCTCTGTTGCGCTCCTTCAGGGGAATGTGCCGCAAAGCCTGAAATGGCAACCGGAACAGTTTGCCGCAACACTTGACCTCTACCATGATCTGATCCTAAAGCACCCCGCCCAACTGGTTTTATTGCCGGAAACCGCCTTTCCCGACTTTGTGGACAGGCTTCCGCCGGATTATCTGGCAACGCTTCAGAACACGCTACGAGAAGCCGATGGCGACTTGCTTGTTGGCGTGCCTGTCCGCGATAGCGAGCGTTATTACAATAGCGTGGTCAGCCTTGGCGCATCCCCAGGCCAACAGTATGCCAAGCGGCATCTTGTCCCTTTTGGTGAATTCATACCTTTTGGTTTTAGCTGGTTTCTGCGCCTTGCCGACATTCCGCTTGCCGATTTTTCCGCTGGCAAACGTGAGCAACCGCCTCTCGCCATTGCCAAAACCCGCGTTGCGATCAGCATTTGCTATGAAGACCTGTTCGGCGAGGAGACGCTTGATTTTCTGCCGCAAGCCGCCCTGCTCGTCAATCTCTCCAATACTGCCTGGTTTGGCGATTCGTTAGCGCCTGTTCAGCATCTTCAGATTGCCCGAATGCGCGCCCTTGAGACAGGCCGCCCCATACTGCGCGTCGGCAATACCGGCGTTACTGCCCTGATTACGCCGAAAGGCGAAGTCAAAGCAAGGTTGCCTACCTTCACCCGCGCCGTCCTACGCGTGGAAACGCCGGGTTATGTCGGCTTGACGCCCTATATTCGCATGGGCAATCTGCCCGCCATTTTGCTTGCGCTCGCTTCCTGCCTGTTGCCTGTCTTTATCCGACTCAATCGCCGCCGCCAATAACATCGGAAAGCGCCTCCGCCATCATTTTTCCTTTTACCCGATCCATGCGTAAGCCATATTTCCCGTCTATCCGCAAATCTGTCTTTGCGTAACCTCTGCCTCAAGGCCGGGTATTACTCGACACTACATATAACGCATACAGCAAATCACAACAGGCTTTCCTGCCCCAGCCCGCCTTCCTTCAAAATCCGGCGTATACACTCCAGGGCTTCCCGCTGAATCTGGCGCACCCGCTCGCAAGTCAAACCCAAATCCAGGGCAATGTTCGTCAAGGTGGAAGGTTCCTGGCCATTGAAGCCATAGCGACGTTCGACAATCTCCCGCTGGCGGATCGTCAACCGCTTCATCCAACGCGCAACAAGATTATTGATCTCCTGTTCCTGCAATTGCGTTTCAGGATCATCCCCCTCGTCAGCCGCGATGAAATCGCCGAATGAGTAACCGGAGCCTGCATCCAGGGGAATATCCAGGGAAACAATATTTTCGCTCAGGTAAAGAACGCGGCGAACTTCATCCGCTGGCACGCCCAACTGGGCTGCTACTTTTGCGATCCGATGCTCTTGCGGACTTTCCTGCTCCATCTTCCGCAAGGCTCGCCGAATCCGGCTGATTTTTTTGAACACATTGCCCGGCAAACGGATGGTTCTCGACTGGTTCATGATGCCGCGCTCAATAGCCTGCCGCACCCACCAGGTCGCATAAGTGGAAAAGCGAACCCCCCGCTCCGGATCGAATCTGTCAAGGGCATAGATAAGGCCGATGTTCCCCTCTTCAATCAGATCGAGAAAAGGAACGCCATGATACAAATAGCGTTTGGCTATTTTGACGACCATACGCAAATTGCGCTCAATCATGACCTGCCGCGCCGCAGGATCACCCGCCCTGGCCTGCCGCGCATAAACCTGTTCTTCTTCCGGCGTCAGCAACGGTTTGCCGCCGATTTGATTAAGGTAAAAACAGGTTACGTCTTCAAAAAAATCCGCCTTGCCCGCTTCCGCTTCTGCCTCTTCTTCCATTAAGCCTTCGCCCGCATCGCCGCCGCCTGCACCCTCCGCTGCCAACTCTCCGCCTGTTTCAGCCTCCCCCGCCGCGCCGGTCAGGCGGGAAGAAAAACCCTGAAATGATTTTTTCTCTTCCGGCGGGGGCTGCCGCTTACGGGCGTTCATTTTTTCGGCAGGTAATTAAGAGGGTCTACCGGCGTACCCTGCATACGCACCTCAAAATGCAGTTTGACCACATCGCTGTCGCTATTGCCCATTTCCGCGATTATCGCGCCGCGTTTTACATTCTGACCCTCTTTCACAAGAATTTTCCGGTTGTGCGCATAAGCCGTCAAATAACTGTTGTTATGCTTGACGATGACCAGATTGCCATAGCCGCGCAAGCTATCGCCCGTATAGACGACCTTGCCATCTGCCGCTGCGCGTATCTGATCTCCCACCTTGCCGGAAATTTCCACTCCCTTGTATTGGGCAAAATTGCCGATGACCTTGCCATCCGCCGGCCAGGCCCAAACAATGCCGCTGGCAGAAGCGGTAGGCTGCTCGGAAGCAGCAGGCGTTGTCGTAACCACCGTTGCCGTCGTCGCAGCGGGCGCGGCAGAGGTAGAAGAGGCTGGTGGCTGCGAAGCGGCGCTCGTGGCGGTACTCGTGGTAGCGTCCTGCGGGACGCTATAAGCGGGAGGATTGCTCAAGGCAGCGTAACGAGCGTCAGAATACGGCTCCTTGCCGCCCATCGGCTCACGTTTCACATGCTCCGTATTAAGACTGGACACAGGCTGAGGCGAACCAACCGCGCCATCCAATGGCCTTTGCTCAACCGCAACACCGCCGATGATCGGCGCCGTGCTCACCGCCGCGTCGCTACCTGAGGCGGAAGTCGCGCCGGGCGGCCAGACCCTAAGAGTCTGCCCGATGGAAATGCGGCTGGGATCGGTAAGATAGTTCCAGGCAGCCACCTCCCGATAATCCTGCCCATATTCAAGCGCAATGCCATAGAGCGTTTCGCCCTGTTTGACCACATGATAACCGGGGCCTGCCGGCTGCGTAACCGCAGACGGCGAACTCCTGGAACGATCTTCAACCGGCGCCATGCTTGAACTGGCACAGGCCGCAAGAATCAGGGCGGTGCATAAGGCAAGTAAATTTACGCGAAGAAACTCAGGCTTCATTTTTCAAGACCTGTCAATAAAGGGACAAAACGGACGGCTTCCAATTTTTCTTCCACGAATTTTTGCGCTGTCCGACGAATACAGTAAAGATACTGTTCACCCTCCCCGACTGGCAAGACCAATATTCCTCCTGGCGCTAGCTGGTCGCAAAGGCTGCGCGGAATCTCCACGGCTGCCGCAGCGACAATGATACTGTTAAACGGGGCAACAAGAGGCAAACCAAGACTCCCATCTGTATGGCGCAGACGAACATGACGCAAATCCGGCAGGGCAGCCAGATGAGTCCGGGCTTTTTCCAGAAGAGGCAGAATGCGCTCGACAGAATAAATATCACGGGTCAGGCGTCCCAACACGGCGGCCTGATAGCCGCACCCCGTGCCGACTTCCAGCGTCCGCCCCAAAGATGAGCGTCCTTCCAGCAAAATCTCAATCATTCGCGCCACGATGTACGGACTCGAAATTGT
The DNA here is from genome assembly GCA_009777925.1 of Betaproteobacteria bacterium. Classification (GTDB taxonomy): domain Bacteria; phylum Pseudomonadota; class Gammaproteobacteria; order Burkholderiales; family Rhodocyclaceae; genus Azovibrio. Next base: position 19,916 of record WRKX01000021.1, read on the forward strand.
CTGCTTGCAGCCGATCGGCAGCGGAGTATCCTCATACGCGCGATGCGCCAGGGCTTCCGCAACAAAAATATGGCGCTGCACCTCATTCATCGCCGCCAATACCGATTCATTCCTGATGCCCTGCTGGCGCAACCGCTCGATCATGCGCGCCCGCGTGCGCGATGAAGTCATGCCGACACCCGTCACGCGAGCGTTCATGCGAGCCAGGCGCGAATGGAAGCGAGTTGCTGTTGATGCGTCAGATCAATCTGCAACGGGGTCACGGAAACAAAACCATTTTCCAGCGCATGAAAGTCCGTGCCCTCCCCCGCATCCTGCGCCGGCCCCGCCGCGCCAACCCAATAAACAACCTCGCGGCGCGGAGAAAGCATCTTGATTACCGGTTCCGCCTTGTGGCGTTTGCCGAGTCTCGTCACTTTAATTCCCGACAATTGCGCAAATGGCACATCGGGAACGTTGACGTTCAAAAGCGTCGCTTCCGAAGGAGGAGACGCAATAAAACGCTCTACCAGTTGCCGGGCAATTTTTCCCGCAGTCGAAAAATAACCTTCGTCATAACTGGCAAGAGAAATCGCAAGCGCGGGAATCCCAAGCAAATAGGCTTCAGTCGCCGCCGCTACCGTGCCGGAATAAAGGGTGTCATCCCCCACATTGGGGCCATGATTGATGCCGGAAACCACAATATCCGGCAGGTATTCAAGCATTCCCGTAACCGCCAGATGCACACAATCGGTCGGCGTGCCATTGACGTAATAAAACCCGTTTCCCGCCTGTCTTAGCGAAAGCGGGCGATTCAGGGTCAGGGAATTGCTCGCGCCGGAATAGTTACGTTCCGGCGCCACCACAACGATTTCTCCCAAACCAGATAAAGCATCCGCCAGATTCAGCAATCCCGGCGCGAGATAACCATCATCATTGCTCAGGAGAATACGCATACATCGTTCTTTTCAGGGTATCAGACTGCGAGCTGTTCCAGCTTTCCTCCGTCCGTCAACCAGGACTCTACCCAGCGCGGCTTGCGGCCGCGTCCAGACCAACTCAGATTGGCGAGTTGAGGATGACGATATTTGGCAACTCCCTTGCCGCTGCTCTTACGAGTAATGCTCCGCCCCGCCTCCATCAGCTCAGCCAGGGTAAAGCCATTTTCCTGCGCCAGTTTTTCCAGCTTGCGACGAACATTGCTTTTTTCTTCCGCAGCGCGACGACGGATTTCCCGTGGAATCTGACGCTCCAGCGACTTCAATTCCATGAGCGAAAGTTGAGAAATATCCATGATTTACTCCTTCGAGTTTGAGTTAAATTAAAGATGCCTCGCCATTCTATAATGCAAAAAAATTGTTGACAAGCAAGCTGGTTCTTCGGTTATAAATTTTTACGCAAAAAACAACCAATATTTGCAAATTCGTAATCGTATCTGAAAGAGTTTTCGCAAAGCATTTTGCCTGCGCGAATCCCCCATAATCCTGAATTTTATCCTTCCCGCTACAAGGCACAAAACAGCCAATCCCTTTAAGAAAGGCATATTGTCACCCTGCCATGCCATGCAAAACGCATTGTGCTCAATACATAATCATAAACTTCCTTAAGGAAAAGTAAAGACTGCTCCTTCCATAAACACCCTCCCCCATTCAGACTTTTCCTATCCTATTTTTCAATTCTTATTACCGGCATATCCAGATATTCACGAGAGCGCATTTCCTGCAAGCGACTTACGGTGCGGGCAAACTCATTTGCGCCCACTCCCGCAATATATAGTTTCTCCGCCTCACAATCCGCCGTCAATACGAGTTTGATTCTATGCTCATAACAAACGTCTACCAACCAGGTAAAACGACGCGCCTCGGCAGACTGATATTGCGTCATCAGAGGCACGCCGGAAACCAACAGGACACGACAAAACGCCGCCAGTTCAAGGTAGTCGTTTTGGGAGCGGGCGCTGCCGCACAGATCGGTGAAGGAAAACCACAGCACTTCCTTATCGTTGCTCTGGCGCAGAACGGGGATGGTTCGCCCCATAATCCTGATGGATTCGTGTTTACCAGCTTTAGGCGAGGTTCCGGCAACTTCCCCTGCCGCCAGGCGGAAATGTTCTTCCATCTCCGCTTTTGCCTTGCTGTCCGCCGGATAATGATAAACCTCTGCCGAAGCAATGGCGCGTAAGCGATAATCCACTCCCGTATCAACCTCGACCACATCCATGTATGCCTTGATAAGCGCGATGGCAGGAAGGAAATTTTCCCTCTGCAAACCTCCCGGATAAAGTTCGTCGGGCGGATAGTTGGAAGTCATGACCAGTACCACTCCTGCCTCTTTTAACCCGGTTATAAGTCTTCCCAGAATCATGGCGTCGGCAATATCGGACACATGAAATTCATCAAAACACAAAAGCCTGGTTTCCCGGCTAATTTTTTGCGCCACGCGCATCATGGGATCAGGCTCGCCGGAGAACTGTTCCAGTTCCTTATGGATACGGCGCATGAACGCATGGAAATGCACCCGGCTCTTGCGCCGATAAGGCACTGCGGCGAAAAAGGCATCCATCAGAAAACTTTTTCCCCGACCCACGCCCCCCCAAAAATACACGCCGCGCGGTGGTTCGGGCGGGGAAAAGATACGCTTTACCTTGCTGCCCCGCGCTACCTTGAAATGGAGAAGTTGAGTATAGAGCCGTTGCAGGCATTCCGCCGCCGCCCATTGTTGCGCGTCTGCCTGAAAGCCGCGCTCAGCCAATCTTGCTTCATAGGCGTCCAACATCCCCCGCTCGGAGACCTGCAATTTTTGATGCGGCATGGGAAATTCCCCGAATGAAAGAAAGAATTTTACGGCATGAAAGCAGCCAGGGTGTAAGCGCGCACTATTCTGGCTATACGATGATTCCCCGATTTCAACATTTTGGGATAAGATGATTGTTTTCTCCCACCCATCCTGAGGAAAGCCATGAGCGACGAACACATTGTCCACATCACCAGTTCTGAAGATTTTGCCGCCGAAGTCCTGAATTCCGACATTCCGGTACTGGTCGACTTCTGGGCTGAATGGTGCGGCCCCTGCAACATGATGATGCCGAGCATAGACGAGGTAGCCAAAGATTTTGCCGGCAAACTCAAGGTCGTTAAAGTTGACGTCGACAAGGTAGACGCCGACAAGGAACAGAAACTCACTGCCCGCTATCACATCCGCGGCATCCCGACTCTGATGGTATTCAAAAACGGCAATCTGGAGGAAACCAAAGTCGGGGCGATGAGTAAATCCCAGATACTCTCCATGATTGACAATCACCTGTAAACCCCTTATTCTTCGCGCCCTGAATATGCGTCGAGCGGAATCCTCGCCATTCCCGGCGAGGTGAGCAAGACTAAATATTCATGGGGCCGAAGGCTGCCTTGGTACCGTCCGCCAGGATTGTATTGAGGAGTCCCCGGCTTGCGAATCTCCGGCCTTGATGGTTCCTTGAGTATCCCTTGAGTACCTTAAGGTCGGGAGCGATTTAAACGAACTGTTTCCGGTTCAGATAACCTGTATCCCCCTTCCCCGAACATCGGCCTGACACGCCGCTTCTCTTTTCCTTTCTTTCCTCCCTATCCGAAATGCACCTCTCTGAACTCAAATCTCTCCACGTTAGCCAACTGGTTGAAATGGCAACCGGTCTTAATATTGACGCTGCCAACCGGCTCAGAAAACACGAACTGATCTTCTCCATTCTCCGCTCTCAGGCCAGACGGGGCGAACCTATCTATGGCGACGGAACTTTGGAAATTCTCTCCGACGGCTTTGGATTTCTGCGTTCGCCGGATACCTCCTATCAGGCCAATACCGACGATATTTATGTTTCTCCCTCGCAAATTCGCCGCTTCAATCTGCGAACCGGAGACACGATTGAAGGCGAGATTCGCACCCCCAAGGATGGAGAACGCTATTCCGCGCTCACCAAGCTCGACAAAATCAACGACGCGCCGCCCGAAGCCACCAAAAACAAGTTGATGTTCGAGAACCTTACGCCGTTTCATCCTACGCGCCACCTGCATCTGGAAAGGGATATTCGCGCCGAGGAAAACATCACAAGCCGGGTCATTGACATGATTGCCCCGATCGGCGCGGGACAGCGCGGCCTCCTGGTGGCCCCTCCCAAGTCCGGCAAAACCGTGATGTTGCAGCATATTGCCCACTCGCTTACCGCCAATCATCCAGACGCGATACTGATCGTGCTCCTGATTGACGAACGCCCGGAAGAAGTCACGGAAATGACCCGTACCGTGCGCGGCGAAGTTGTCGCCTCCACCTTCGACGAGCCTGCCACCCGCCATGTCCAGGTCGCGGAAATGGTGATTGAGAAGGCCAAGCGTCTGGTGGAGATGAAAAAGGACGTTATCATCCTGCTGGACTCCATCACCCGGCTGGCGCGCGCTTACAACACGGTACAGCCCGCGTCCGGAAAGGTGTTGACCGGTGGGGTAGACGCCAATGCCCTGCAAAAGCCCAAACGCTTCTTCGGCGCGGCGCGTAACATTGAAGAAGGTGGTTCTCTTACCATCATCGCCACCGCGCTGATCGAAACGGGTTCCCGCATGGACGACGTGATTTACGAAGAGTTCAAGGGAACCGGCAACATGGAAATTCACCTTGACAGGCGCATGGCGGAAAAACGCATTTATCCGGCAATCAACGTCAACCGCTCCGGAACCCGCCGGGAAGAATTGCTCTTAAAGCCGGATGTCTTGCAAAAAATGTGGGTTTTGAGGAAACTCCTCTACCCAATGGATGATCTGGAAGCGGTGGAATTTCTGCTCGGCAAGATTCGTGACACAAAAAACAACGGCGAATTCTTCGACGCCATGCGAAGAGGCTAAAGCGGTTTCGGTTCAAGTGAGTACATTTTACGCACCCTTTCCCGGCCTTCGGTCACCCTCTCCCGCTTGCGGGAGAGGGGTCGGGGGAGAGGGCTAACCGCGCCATGATTGCTTTTACGCCTGGAGAAAAAGTGTATGCGCTTATAAATCGAAAGCGCTCCAGACTGTCAGAATAACTACAGGAAAAACAACATGCTGAAAAAACCGGCGCTCATCTGCCCGGCCGGTAGTCTGCCCGCCCTCAAAAACGCAATAGACGGCGGCGCGGACGCGGTTTATACCGGCTTCAAGAACAGAACCAACGCGCGTAACTTTGCCGGCCTCAATTTCTCCGATAAGGCGCTGAGCGACGGCATTGCCTACACCCACGCAAAACAGCGGGAAATTCTGATTGCCATCAATACCTATCCGCAGCCGGAACAGGTCGAAGAATGGCGATACGCGGTGGATAGCGCCGCCGCTCTGGGCGCGGACGCGGTCATTCTTGCCGATGTCGGGCTGCTTGCCTACGCCCGCGAACGTCATCCCGGCCTCAAATTGCATCTCTCCGTGCAAGGTTCAGCCACCAATTACGAAGCTATCAACTTTTGTCAGCGCGAATTCGGCATCCGCCGTGTCGTCCTGCCGCGCGTATTGACTCTGGCGCAGGTTGAACATCTTATTCAGAACACCGAAGTCGAAGTTGAAGTTTTCGGCTTCGGCAGCCTTTGCGTCATGAATGAGGGACGTTGCTGGCTTTCTTCCTACGCCACCGGCGAATCTCCCAACACGGTCGGCGCGTGTTCGCCTGCCAAATTCGTGCGTTGGGAAAAACGGCTGGAACACGCGGGCGAATCTCCGGGCGAGCATATGGACGCCCGCTTGAACGGCATTCTCATTGATTCCTTCGCGCCTTCCGAAGCGGCTGGCTACCCTGCCCTTTGCAAAGGGCGTTTCGAGGTGCGCGGCGACACCTATTATGTGCTGGAAGAGCCAACCAGCTTAAACGTGCTGGAAATTCTGCCGCAGCTTGTCAAAATGGGAATTGCCGCCATCAAGGTCGAAGGGCGTCAACGCAGTCCCGCCTATGTCGAGCAGGTCACACGTACCATGCGCGCCGCCCTTAATCGCGCCATTGCCTCGGTTGCCGGAGGTAGCGAATACCGGGTTGAACCTGGCTGGCAGGCGGAACTATCCCGCATTGCGGAAGGCCATCAGGCTACCTTAGGCGCATACAGCCGTCCGTGGCGTTAACTATATTCATCTATAAAGCGAAAATTTCATGAGCGCCCCTACCCCGTCTCACCCGCTTCTGCCAAAAATCTGTTTAGGCCCGCTTCTCTGGTTCTGGCCGAGGGAAAAAACGCTGGAATTCTACGCAGCTATGGCCGCCCATCCCGCGCTTGATACCATCTATCTGGGCGAAACCGTTTGCGCCCGCCGCCAGCAAATGCGGCATGGCGACTGGCTGGAACTCATGCGGATGATTCTCCAATACGATAAAAAAGTCGTTCTCTCCGCGCAGGCACTACTGGAATCCGAAAACGACCTGAAGGCGTTACGCCGCCTGATGGATGAAGGCCAGATCTGCATGGAAGTAAACGACCTGGGCGCGGTTGCCATTGCGGAAGCGCGTGAACTGCCCTTTGTTTGTGGCCCGCATCTCAATATCTATAACGAAGCCTCCCTAAACTGGTTCGCCAGAAAAGGCGCGATTGCCTGGACGCCGCCGATGGAAGCCTCGAAAAACATGATTTTCTCCCTGCACCGCAGCCGCCCCAGGGGTCTCGAAACCGAAGTCTTTGCCTTTGGCAAGCTGCCGCTCGCCTTCTCCGCCCGCTGCTTTACCGCACGCTACTACGATCTCAACAAAGATAATTGCCAGTTCCGCTGTATGGAACACCCGGAAGGCTTGCTGGTCAAAACCCGGGAAGGCCAGCCTTTCCTCACCCTGAACGGCATTCAAACCATGTCTGCCCAGATCATGAATCTGCTCGCCCAGGTGCCGGAATTGACGCATGTCGGTATTGAACGCATCCGTATCTCGCCGCAGGAAACAGGGATGGACGCCATCCTTGCCGCCTTTGCCGCCGCCCGCCATGCCCAGCCCACCTCGCTCGATTCCGTAGCCGACGAAGCCGGATTCTGCGACGGTTACTGGTTCGGCGACCCCGGCATCGAATGGAAACAGGCAAAAGAAGCGATGCAGGATTGATAGTTATTCACCCGGCCATTAAGTATTGAATATTATGCGGCATATTTGGTTTTAGGATCATTGAAATAAGATTGGACGCGATCAGGGTGTTGGGTGAGCATGTTCATGTGGTTTTCGGTAGCGAGTTTGAGTTTGTCTTTGGTGCGCGCTTGAACGCGTGATCCAAGGGCATATTTGAGATCGGCGTTCAGTCGTTCATCAGGGTTCAATTCCGGGCTGTAGCTGGGTAGGTAGAACACTTCGATCTTCTGCGTGTGTTCAGCCAGCCATGCCTTGACCGGCTTGCTGTGATGTACCCGCAGGTTGTCCAGAATCAGAAAGACTTTTCTGTCCGCATCCTTGATGAGCGCTTCCAGAAACTCGATGAGTTTGTCACTATTGAACGCTTCTTCAATCATCATCCAACGCATCTTGCCCTGATTTGTCACGGTCGAAATCATCGAGAATTTGTGCCGTGTTCCCCCCACGGCGTAGGCCACCGGGGTTTGTCCTTTGGGCGCAAAGCCCCGTCCGCGCACATCCGTATTGACCACGGCGGTTTCGTCACCCCAGTGAATCTCGGCATTCTGCGCTTTGGCACGCCTGGCGA
>WRKX01000022.1 GCA_009777925.1 Betaproteobacteria bacterium
AACCTTCCCCGCTTGTCTCGGGTCGCTGATCGATACGAATACATCCGCCAGACGCAGTTTGCCTTCCGTCTTCATGGAACACTCCAAAAAGACAGAAAACTACACAAATCAATCCCCTGTGAACAGCCCCCATCGTAACCCATTGATCGTAAACGAGTATTCCCGAGAGCCTACAACAATGGCATTCATGCGATTGCCCTGATAACGTCATAAAAGGCTTCACTCCGCCAGCGCGTCAGCCCAGCAGTTCGGCGTTTCATAGAGGCGAACCGCCGCCAGGCGCAGGCGAAAACCGTAGGCGGCGTAGTAAGCGGGCGCGAGAATGTCAAACACGATCCGGGCAAGGTTTTCCACCGTGGGGATAAGGTCAAGAACGACCGTCTTGTGCGCGGGCAGGCTGTGCAGGAAGGACATGACCGGTTCATCATGGCGATAGGCCAGAAAAGCATGATCCCAGGCTGCCACCAGTTCGCGTTCCGCAATCGCCTTGATGTCGGCAAAGTCCATCACCATGCCGCTGTCCGTCTCGCCGGGTCTGGCGTTTACCTCGCCTTCCAGGGTAATTTCCAGCGCATAGCGATGCCCGTGCAGGTTGCGGCATTGACTTTTGTGGTCGGGAATCCGATGGCCTGCGTCGAATTCCAGGCGGCGGGTAATTCGCATAACTATCATTGCCTGTGAGCCATAGATGCCGCATTATAGGGCGCAAACCGGAGTTGATGATGAACCAGAAACCGCTCACCGTTACCGAGCACCGCCGCGATCAGGCGGGATTGACTTATATCTACCCTGTCCTTTCCCGCCGCGCGGGCGGCGTTTCCGTCGGGATCAACCTTAATCTCAACCGCGCCTGCAACTGGAGTTGCGCATATTGCCAGGTAGAGGGGTTAAAGCGCGGCAAGCCGGAGCCTGTGCAGGTTGAGCTTCTGGTAAATGAACTGCGCGCTTTTCTGCTCTACGCGCTGTCCGGCGATTATCTGGCGCTGCATGTTGAGGCAGCGGAATTTCGGCAACTGGCGGACATAGCTTTTTCTGGCGACGGCGAACCCACCGCCGCGGCTGAATTTGCCGAGGTTATGCAACGTGTCGTCTCAGTCATGCGGGAATTCGATCTTATCGGGCGTTTGCCTTTGCGCCTGATTACCAACGGCAGCATGGCGGAACGGAAAAAAACACGGGATAGCCTGGCGACTTTGGCGTCCGCCGGGGGAGAAGTCTGGTTCAAGATTGACCGGGGCGACGCCGCCGGAATCTTCGCGGTTAATCGGACGCGCCTTACGCCGGAAACGGCGCTGCGCCGTTTGCGACTCTGCGCCGCTATAGCGCCGGTCTGGGTGCAGACCTGCTGGTTCGCCTGTAACGGCAAGGAGCCGGACAGAGCGGCGAAGGAGAGCTATCTGGCCTTGCTGCAGAAAGCCGCCGGGTTCATTCAGGGCATTCATCTCTACGGGCTGGCGCGTCCGCCGCGCCCGGAAGAAGCTGCCGGATTAAGCCGCCTTGCCCCGGAAACCCTGGTCGCCTGGGGAGAGGAAATAAGCAAAAAAACGGGCATCAAGGTGCGTTGTTCACCTTGACGCCCATCGCTGGCGGCGCTGGGAAAGCGACTTGAAAGCCGCGCTCCGCGCCGTTCTTTTTATTCAGCCGCTTTTCTCTTTTCCTTGGCCCGCTTTTTCAGGGACTTGAAGAGATCGGGTTCGTACTTTTTCAGGTACTCGGCAACTTCGACATCCTCGCGCTTCAGCTTGTACACATCAATTTGCTCGATATGCACCAGACGCAACAGTTCCCGCACGGGCTTGGGCATGTTGCGCCCACTTTCGTAGCGAGAGCCGCCGCTCTGGGTCACGTTGATGCGCGACCAGAATTGTTGCTGGTTCAATCCAAGACGATGCCGGATCTCACGTGGATTGGTGATTTCATGTGTTTGAGTGCTGTTCATGGTTTCCTCTCAAAGTGAATTTGTGAATCAAAACTACTTCTTTGCTACATATAACTAAAGTCATATACGCGAAGTTTATCACATTCCAAGCACATAGCAAGCATTTGTCGTTGCCAACATGTTGCAGATAATCCACACACATTTATACAAAATGTTTTTATTCTGATTATATATTCTTTTATCTTAGGCGCAAGGCGTGAATTTATATGCCAGAAATATCCGCAAACGCTTATTGAATAAGGGGTCAAGGCTGATTTGCCGGTATTATGCTAAAAAGATTATTTGTAAATGTTTGTATAAAATGGCGTAAAATTCTGTTGTATTTTCAAAACTTTCGTCACGATGATTCTGCCGATTTCTTCGCTTGCGCCGCCCTCCCCTGCCGTAGCGGACGCGCTGCATGATTGCCTGTCTGCCGACCGGCGCCGCCTTCTCGCCTTACGCCGCTTGATACGTAGCGCGACGGGCGCGAAGAAAAAACGCGCGGCAGATGCTTTTGCCGATCTTCTGGCAACCTCACGCGCCGCCCTTGCCGAGCGCCGTAGCCGCTTACCCAGACCGACTTTTTCGCAATCCCTGCCGGTCAATGAAAAACGCGCGGAAATAGCTGCGCTCATTGCCCAACATCAGGTTGTAATCGTGTGCGGCGAGACGGGTTCAGGAAAAACAACACAACTACCAAAAATCTGCCTGGAATTAGGGCGCGGCGCGGCGGGCTGGATCGGCCACACCCAGCCAAGGCGACTGGCGGCGCGCTCGGTTGCCGCCCGCCTCGCGCAGGAACTGGAAACTTCAGTTGGCTCCGGCATCGGCGTAAAAATCCGTTTTCATGACCGCGCCCGCCCCGATTCCTGGGTAAAGCTGATGACCGACGGCATTCTGCTTGCCGAAACCCAGTCCGATCCGCTTCTTTCCCATTACGACACTCTCATCATTGACGAAGCGCACGAGAGGAGCCTCAACATTGATTTTATTCTGGGCTATCTGAAGGAAATTCTGCCTCGCCGCCCCGACCTGAAAGTCATCATCACTTCCGCCACGATTGACGCGCAACTCTTCTCGCAACACTTCGCCAACGCGCCGATTATCGAGGTTTCCGGGCGGCTCTATCCGGTGGAAATACGCTATCGCCCGGTTGAAGCAGCAGACGGTGAGCGCGATCTCTATCAAGCCATTGCCGAGGCTTGCGACGAGCTTGCCTGCCTTGGCCCCGGCGATATTCTCGTTTTTCTTCCCGGCGAGCGGGAAATACGCGAGGCGGCAGAAGTGTTGCGAAAACACCACTTTACTTTGCCGGCGCGAGCGCGCCCGGAAATTTTGCCGCTTTTCTCCCGTTTGTCCGCCGGTGAGCAGGATCGCATCTTCAAGCCCGCTACAGCGTCGCGCATTGTGCTGGCTACCAATGTCGCGGAAACCTCGCTCACCGTGCCGGGCATCCGTTATGTGGTGGATAGCGGGTTGGCAAGGGTCAAACGCTATTCCTACCGCAACAAGATAGAGCAGTTGCAGGCGGAAAAAATCAGCCAGGCGGCGGCCAGACAGCGAGCGGGACGTTGCGGGCGGGTTGCCGCCGGGGTGTGCGTCCGCCTCTATGACGAAACGGATTTCAATGCCAGACAAGCCTTTACCGACCCGGAGATTTTGCGTACTTCGCTTGCCGGGGTGATTCTGCGCATGAAAGCGCTGAAGCTGACCGAGGTTGAGCGTTTTCCCTTTCTGGAAGCGCCGCCGGACAAGGCGATCCGCGACGGCTTTACCCTGCTTGCCGAACTGGGGGCGCTGGACGATGAAAAGCGTCTTACCGAAACCGGGCGAACATTGGCGCGTCTGCCGCTTGATCCGAAAATCGCCCGTATGCTCGTAGCGGCGAAGGAACGCGCCTGCCTGAAAGAAGTGCTGGTCATTGCCGCCGCCCTTTCGACCCAGGATCCCAGGGAACGCCCGCAGGACAAGCAGCAGGCGGCGGACGAGGCGCATCGCCGCCTGATGTTCCCCAACCCGGAGGAAAAATCCGAATTCATCGGCTGGTTACGGCTCATGGCGTGGTATACGCAGGAGATTGAGCACAAAAAATCCAACCGCAAATTGCTTGAGCATTGCCGCGCCTCTTTTCTTTCCTACCCGCGTATGCGCGAATGGTGGGAAACGCATGCGCAATTACGCGCCCTCGTCACGGAAATGGGCTGGCGGGAAAACGACCTGCCCGGAAATTATGAAGCCATCCATAAATCCCTGCTGGCCGGGCTGTTGGGCAATTTCGGCAGCAAAGCGGACGAAAGCGGCTATTACCTGGGCGCAAGGGGTATCCGCTTCCTGATCCATCCCGCTTCCCCTCTGCAAAAGAAGGCAGGCAAGTGGCTTCTGGCGGCGGAAATCACGGAAACCACCCGCCTTTACGCGCGTTGCGTCGCCAAAATCGAACCGGAATGGCTGGAAGAAGTAGGCGCTCATCTCATCAAACGCAACTATTTCGATCCGCACTGGGAAAAGAAGGCAATGCGGGTTGCCGCATGGGAACAGACCCTTCTGTACGGGGTGGTGATTTTTCCCAAACGGCGGGCGCATTATGGCCCGCTGTCCCCGGACGAAGGGCGCGAGATTTTCATCCGTCAGGCGCTGGTGGGCGGAGAAGTAGAGGCGTCCTCTGCCAATCGCTGGCCTTTCTTCAGGCACAACCTAAAGCTGATCGAAGAAATTGAGCGAATAGAGCACAAACAACGGCGGCAGGATTTACTGGTCGACGATGAAGCGATTTTTGCCTTCTACGACCGTATCATTCCGCCAGAGTTGCATAACGGCGCGTCCTTCAACGCCTGGCGTCAGGATGCGGAGCGGGACAATCCGCGCCTTCTCTACCTTTCCCGCGACGATCTGATGCTGCATGACGCTATGGATGTCACTGCCGGCAAATTCCCGCAAAAGCTGAAGGCGGGCGGCGTGGAATATCCACTTGCCTATCATTTTGAACCGGGCAGCCCCAGAGACGGGGTTACGCTTTCCGTGGCGCTCGCGCAGTTGAATCAGCTTCCCGCGCGGCATCTGGAATGGTTGGTTCCGGGCTTGCTAAAAGAAAAAATTGCGCAGCTCATCAAAACCCTGCCGCAAAAAATCCGCGCCAGACTCGTTCCCGTCCCCGCCTTTGCCGACGAATTTTTAGTCTGGCTTGAGCAGGAAAACCAGAGTAAACGTAAGGCGGAAGGCATTTTGCCCCTGCTGATCGAATACATTATCGCCGCAAGAAACTTTAACGCGCGTGGCTGGAGCGTAACGCCCGATGCTTTTCGCCCGGATACCTTGTCGCCACATCTTTGCATGAATATTCGCGTCGTGGATGAACACGGGCGACAACTGGACATGAGCCGCGACCTTGCCCAACTGAAGAGGGACTGGGGCGACAAGGCGCGGCAGGAATTTTCCGGCCTGGACAAGTCCCCAGCCACCTTCACGAAACTGACCGACTGGAGCTTTGGCGCGTTGCCGGAAATCATGGAAATGAAAAGCGGCGGACAAAGCGTGATCGGCTACCCTGCCCTGGTGGATGAGGGCGATTGCGCGCGCTTGCAGGTTTTTGACGAACAGGAAGAGGCGGGGCGCGTTCATGCCAGGGGGCTGATTCGCCTGTTCATGTTGCGCTTCAGGGAGCAAATAAAATATCTGGAAAAAAACCTGCCCGACTTTACCCGCATGGCGATGCAATACATGCCGCTGGGTGACGCCGCCGAACTGAAGGAACAAATCCTTGCTCTGGTTTTTAGCCGCGCCTGCCTTGCCCAGCCCTTGCCGACGGACGCGGAAAGTTTTACGGCGCGGGCAGAGGAAGCACGACCCAGATTGAGCCTGTTGGCGCAGGAAATTGCCCGTTTGATCGGCCTTATCCTGAGCGAATGGCAGGCGCTGGGCAAAAAGCTGGCGGCGTGCAAGGGCAGGGAAACCGCGGCGGACATTGAAGCGCAAATAAAGCGCCTGCTTGGCAAACGCTTTATTGCCGATACTCCGTTTGAGCGTCTGCAATATTTCCCCCGCTACTTGCAGGCGGCACAGGTTCGCATTGAAAAGCAGAGGAACGACCCGGCCCGCGACCTGCGCCTGCTGGCCGAATATCAGCCGCTCTGGAACCGCTACGCCCGCCGCGCCGCTGCTGCCGGACATGGGAACCCCGATCCGCGTCTGGAGCAGCTTCGCTGGCTTCTGGAGGAGCTTCGCGTCTCTCTTTTCGCCCAGGAACTCAAAACGCCCGTACCCGTCTCGATTAAACGTCTGCAAAAGATGATGGAAGAGATTTGTTGAGCGCGTAAATCTTAGCAAGACCGATAAATCGCGCCCCTACGATTGACGCAAAAGCTCGCAGGCTAGGGTAAGCGGAACGCGAATCCCAACACCCTCAAACAATCGTTGCTTGCCGGAGTTTGCTGCGCTTTGTCACAATCTATGATATACGGATTTTGGCTATGGTTTTATATATAAGCCATTGAAAAACATGGGGAAAGCTGGACGCTTGCGGGAAAAAATGTAACTGCTTACATAATCTATAACCAATAATCAATGATGTATGATAAGATAAAAACATAACTCACAGTCCCATGAAAACGAGATGTCATACCATGACTATTTACCGCAGAAATGCTGTTCCGGGATTTTCTTTTTGAGTCTCCCGGCGGTTCTGTGCCTAACGCCTTCCGTCGCCTTCGCGGCTTGCGACAATTACAGTCCCGCTTCAGGTGAGGAAGTCTTCTGTGATGGCACAATAACAGGAAGCATAAACGCGGAAGACTACTCCACAAACGTGGAAGTCTGGATTAACCCTGATGGCGTATACAACAACCCCGGCGCAGGTGTTCGCGTCCAGAACGATTCCGTGGTGGTCAACTTCGGCACCATTAACACGCGCCAATTCAACAACGGCTACGGCATCTGGGCGGGCACTCCCAGCAATGCCCAAAGCACCACAGTCGGCTACGGGAACAGCCTGGAAAATTACGGAAGCATTATAACCGGCGGCACTGGCGGCATAGGGCTTTACGCCCGCACTCGCAACGCCAGCTATGGCAACACTCTCTTAAACTACGGCACGATTACAACGAGCGGCAATGCCAGCACTACCGGCGCCCATAGCGCCGCGGGCATCCGTTCCGAAAGTCGCGCAGGCAGCGCCATCATCAACGGCTACGGCGGCATTATCACAGTAAGCGGTAATGGCGCCAACGGCATCGAAATGGAGGGGCCTGGCTACATCGTCAATGCCGACACAGTAACGAGCGCCCAGGGATATGGCATCCTCGGCAGCGACCTCGTTTACAACAATGTCACCTACACTGGCATCATCCTGGCCAATATGGGCAGGATCTCAGGCACGCTTGGCGGCATCATGCTTGGTAGCGGCGCCGATACGGTTCTGATACTACCTGGCTCGGAGATAACAGGCTCAATTGACGGCGGCGGCAACGCCTCGGCGCCCAGCCTTCCAGACCAGTTTATCTTCGATGGCTATTACAACACCAGCTTAAGTAACAGCATCATCAGATTTAACGTGCTTGGCGCCGTAGGAAACGCCAATGTCGGTCTCTCGGCTCCCAGCTATACGTTCGATCAGGTTCTAATTGATGTCGGCTCCTCGTTGACCTTTATAAATACTGATCTCACAGTCTCCAGCTACATCTACAACTTAGGCGCGTTGACCTTCTCAAACTCAAGCGCCAAAGATTTTTCCGGGCGGATTTCGGGTGACGGCAACCTGACTAAAGAAGGCGCTGGCACACTAACCTTAAGCGGGATAAATGACTACAAAGGCAGAACGACAGTCAACAACGGCATCCTGCAAGCCGGCGCGCCTGGCGCGTTTGTTGAGGGAGCGTATGTGGTTAATGGCGGCAGGCTCGACCTCAACAACTTCGACCTGACCATGACTTCACTCAGCGGCGCGGGCGGATTTGTCGACCTTGGCACGGCAACCCTGACAGTAAATAAGGGAATAGTAGACAGCGCCAACTATGCAGGCGTGATCACCGGCAGCGGTTCTCTCATCAAAACCGGCGCGGGAACGCTTGCCCTTAACGGCGCAAACACTTACACCGGCATTACTGAAGTCAGGGACGGAACCCTATCCCTGACCGGAACAGGAACCCTGGGCAACGGTGGTTCAGGCGGTTTGAGTCTCTTTGGCGGCGCAACGTTTGACTTCCATTCCCGGAGTTCTACCGCCAGCCTCAATATTCCCCTGCTCAACGTATATGGTCTTGGTTCGCTGATCTATCCCACAGCAGGCGGAGTTGATTTCAGCGGCAGTACCTTGAACTTCTATGTCCCGACAAATGCCAGACAAGATAACATCATGTTAACTGTCAACGGCGATGTCAATATCGGGGGAGCTACCGTCAATGTGGGAATTGACGGCGGTTCCTCGCTCCTCGCGCCGGGAGACACGCTCGTACTTATCAACGCATACGGAGATATGCAGGGAGTGCCGGGCAACGACCGGGTCGCCGGGGCGAATATGCCGGGCGTGATGCGGCAGGGCGTTACCCTGGAATACGATTTCCTGCTCAGCGCCAACAACACCCAACTGCTGGCCTGTCTGGAACCAGCGGTGGGAGAAGCGTGCGCAGCTCCGCCGCCGCCGCCGCTACCACCTGCTCCGCCGCCGCTACCGCCGTCGGTGCCGGAACCGGAGCAACCACAGCAACCGGTGATACCGCCACAACCAGTAATACCGGTGGTACCGGTGGTACCGGTGTTACCACAGCCACCGGACTCGCCGCAGCCCGATCCTACGCCCGATCCTGATCCTACACCCGATCCTGATCCTACGCCCGATCCTGATCCTACACCCGATCCTGATCCTACACCCGATCCTGATCCTACACCCGATCCTGATCCTACACCCGATCCTGATCCTACGCCCGGTCCTGATCCAGACCCAGATCCCCGCCCTCGTCCTCCGGTCACGGTCAATCCGCAAACCAAGGCATTGGCTGAGGCGAATCTTGCTCCGACCATGCTTGTAAACCGGGGCGGCAACATGGTGGCCTGGCAGGGAATTAACGCAGCCACGCGCGCCTCCCGCGAACAACTGGGCGGCAAGGCGGTCTTCGGGGTTATCTCCGGTAGCGACATCAAGCACAAGACCGGCTCAAAGGTGGACATGCAGAGCTTCTCCCTCATGGCAGGCATTGCCGCCAACCAGACCGTCAATGCCGGTGAAGCGGATTTTGCCGCGTTCTTTGAATACGGCAACGGCCATTACGACACCTATAACAGTTTTGCCAATGCCACTTCCGTCAAGGGTGACGGCAAGACCCACTACTGGGGCGGCGGCGTATTGGGACGCTTTGACTTCAACGAACAGGACGCCGGTAATTTCTATCTCGAAGGCAGCCTACGCGCCGGTAAGGTCAAAAACCGTTACCACTCAGGACTACAAGACGCCTGGGGGCGCTACGCAAGCTTCAAGACTTCCGTCGGCTATGCCAGTCTGCATCTGGGCGCGGGCTATCGCTTCAAGGTGAGCGAGCAATCCGCCCTCAACCTGTACGGGCAGACCTTCCACAGCAGAGTGGGCGGGGATAGTGTGCGTCTTTCCACCGGCGACCCGGTCAAATTCAAGACGGTCAATTCCAACCGCCTGCGCTTGGGCGGACGCTATGAATGGACGCTGGACAACCTCACCCCCTTCGCGGGCGCAGCCTTCGAGCATGAATTCAGCGGCAAGGCCAGGGCAAGCACTAACGGTTATGAAATTGACCGTCCGAGCCTGAAGGGCAGCGTCGGCATTGTCGAAGGCGGCATCATTCTGAAACCCGCCCCGAACCATCCGCTTTCCGTAAACATCGGCCTGCAAGGCTACTTCGGCAAGCAGGAGGGTATTGGCGGCAGTGTCAGGGTGAAATACGAGTTCTGATTATCAGGTATCAGAACTGTTACCTGACCACCGATAAAGCGGCAGGCTTGTGCCTGCCGTTTTTCCGCCCGCGCCACAGCAATGGTTTGCCGCCGGTATAATGTGGCGTCTTTTTTCCGTGGTGTTCAAGATGTCCAAATTCTACATTTCCACCAATTCCGCGCCTGCCGCCATCGGCGCTTATTCTCAGGCGGTTCGTACAGAGCAAACAGCCTATCTCTCCGGGCAGATCGGCCTAGACCCAAAAACACAAAATCTGGTTGACGGCATTGACGCGCAAATCGAGCAGGTTTTTCTGAACCTCGCGGCTGTCGCAAAAGCCGCTGGCGGTTCGCTGGATGATGTGGTCAAGCTGAATGTCTATCTCGTTGATCTCACCCATTTTCCCAAGGTCAATGAAGCAATGTCCAGACATTTTCAAAAACCCTATCCGGCGCGCGCCGCCGTCGGAGTCAAGGAATTGCCAAAAGGAGCACTGGTAGAGGCGGACGCTGTTTTGTGGCTGGCATGAGCAAAACGACAAAAGAAGTTGAACCCAACCGGGCGAATACTCTAACCGCCAAACTTGCCCGTCTGGGGCTTTCAAGGCAGGTAGACCTGCTCCTGCATCTCCCCTTGCGCTATGAAGACGAAAG
Organism: Betaproteobacteria bacterium; assembly: GCA_009777925.1. GTDB lineage: Bacteria > Pseudomonadota > Gammaproteobacteria > Burkholderiales > Rhodocyclaceae > Azovibrio. The sequence continues at coordinate 10,469 of WRKX01000022.1, forward strand.
CCGGATTTCGCCCATCGCCAGCCTGTTTGGCGATGAAAACGCGCTGATTGAGGGAACCATCGTAGTATGTGAAATCGTACCCCGCCCTCGCCGCCAATTGGTCGCCAGACTCAACGATGAGAGCGGAATCATCACGCTGCGCTTTCTCCATTTCTATCCCTCCCAACAAAAGATGCTGATGCCGGGGGCGCGGATTCGCGCCTTCGGAGAAACGCGCCAGGGCTTTTTCGGGCTGGAAATGGTGCATCCTCGCTTATCGTTCGCAAGTACGCCATTGCCGCAAACCCTGACCCCCGTTTATCCGACGACGGCGGGCTTGGCGCAGGCCGCGTTGCGTAAGCTGATTGCCCGCGCCCAGGAAAAAGTATCGCTGCCGGAAACCCTGCCGGAAGCATGGCAGCAAGGCTTGACCGCCCTGCCCACCCTGCCCGCGCTCATGGACGCAATCAACCTGCTGCATCATCCGCCGCCCAACGCCGAGCAGGACGCGCTTATCAATCGCACTCATCCGGCCTGGCAACGGGTCAAGCTCGACGAACTGCTTGCGCAGCAAATCTCGCTACGTCTGGCTTATCAGGCACGCCGCGCCAGCCGCGCCCCTCGCCTGCCGGGAAACGGCGAATGGACAAACGCGCTCATTGCCAGTCTGCCTTTCGCGCTCACCGCCGCGCAATGTCGCGTCGTCGCCGAAATCGGCGCTGATCTGGCAACGCCTCATCCCATGCAGCGCCTCCTGCAAGGCGATGTTGGCGCGGGCAAGACTTTGGTCGCCGCGCTGGCAGCCTGTCAAGCCATCGAATCCGGCTTTCAGGTAGCGTTCATGGCGCCGACGGAAATTCTCGCCGAACAGCATTTTCTGAAATTCTCCGAATGGCTCGCCCCGCTCGGAGCGCGTATCGCGTGGCTTACCGGCGGCAAAAAGGCAAGCGCCAAGAATAAGGAGCGCAAAGCCGCGCGGGAAGCGGAACTGGTCATCGGAACCCACGCGCTGATTCAGGAAGGCGTGGATTTTTCCCGCCTGGGTCTTGTCATTATTGACGAACAGCACCGTTTCGGCGTGCGCCAACGCCTTGCCCTTCGGCAAAAGGGCGAAACGCCGCATCAGTTGATGATGTCGGCAACTCCAATTCCGCGCACTCTTGCCATGAGCTATTGCGCCGATCTGGACGTTTCCACTCTGGACGAATTGCCGCCGGGGCGTTCCCCCGTCCGCACCCGTCTTGTCCGCATGAATCGGCGCGAGGAAATCATGGCCTGGGCGCGGCAGGAAATGGCAACAGGTCGGCAAACCTACTGGGTCTGCCCCCTGATCGAAGAATCCGAAACTCTGGAACTACAAACCGCGCTGGAAACCCATGCCGTATTGTCAGAAGCCATGCCGGAGCACGCGGTCGGCCTTGCGCATGGCCGCCTGAAACCCGGCGAAAAACAGGCGGTCATGAGCGCCTTTGTCGCCGGGGAAATACAGTTGCTCGTCGCAACCACGGTCATTGAGGTAGGCGTGGATGTGCCCAATGCCAGCATAATGATTATTGAGCACGCCGAACGCTTCGGCCTTGCCCAACTGCACCAGTTGCGCGGGCGTATCGGGCGCGGCAGCGAACAGAGCGTTTGCGTGCTCCTCTACGCCGAGCCTCTTTCCAGCACGGCGCGTGAGCGCCTGAAAATCCTGTTTGAGATGAATGACGGTTTTGAGATTGCCCGCCGCGACCTTGAGCTGCGCGGCCCCGGCGAATTTATCGGCAGCAGGCAAAGCGGTTTGCCGATGCTGCGCTATGCTGATCTGGAAAGCGACGTTCATCTGGTGGAGATAGCCCGCGACCTGGCGACGTTGCTTATCGAACGCTATCCCGAACAGGCAAACCAACACCGCGAACGCTGGCTGGGCGACAAGGAAGAAACCCTGAGAGCCTGAATTACTCTTTCGAGAAAAAAAAGATACTATGCTATTGAGAGCTTTGCCCCGCAATTTCCATCAACCGCTTTTCACTCAAGGAGAATGACATGAACTGGTTTATCTACGTACTAACAAAAAAATACATTTCATTCGACGGGCGTGCCAGCCGTTCTGAATACTGGTTTTTTACCCTGTTCACCGTTATCATCTACATCTTCTTTCTGTTCACGCAAGACATTGACATCCCCCAAATGCAGAATAAGGGTATGATGCTATTATTGAACCGGCAATTAAGGTTTGACTTTTCAAGGCACGCCCCATATGGGCCGAAATGGCAAATATGATGCAACCCTTAATTGCCGGGTGAATAGTGGCCACCAGCCTCGTTGCGATGTTGGCCCTTGTACTTCCGTCCATAGGCGTTGCCGTCCGCAGACTTCATGATATTGACAAAAGCGGTTGGTTCTATTTGATTAATTTCATTCCTTACGTCGGATGGATCATCTTTCTGGTGCTTATGTGCTTGCCAAGCACTCCCGGAGATAACAATTACGGTCCGCCTGCGCCAACATCTCCCGACGAATAGCCGTTCTTGTGGAGCGTTTTCGGCTCAATTGAGTGTGGTAAGTTAAAGCGATTTCGATTTGAGTATATACGGTCGTCTTAGCAATTCGTCATTGCGATGAGCGCCAGCGACGAAGCAATCCAGAGGTTTACGGCTGGATTGCTTCGCTACGCTCGCAATGACGATGTATGAACTTGAATCGAAACCGCTCTAATTCACGCCTCTCATTCAAGGCGTTTTCTTGCCCAGCATCCCTAAAAAAAGAATAGGCAAGCCAATTAACAGCCCCATATACACACCGTTGTAGTAGAACGACATTAACATTTCTTCAAAGCCAAACTCCCATTCATAAAGCTCCAGCGTTGCTGACATCAGTATCGTCGACAAGAAATAGCAAATCACCACGCCTATCGCGTAAATAGCCTTGAACAACATTCTGTTTATAGAAATTACTTTATTGACAAGAAATATGATTAACAAAACCAATGTCAGCGAAATCACCAAAGAGAGAAATAGCTGAATAACCCCTGTTAGTCCAATACTCAAGTCAATGGACATCATGTATAAATATAAATATGAGCTAACGATAATACCTGCCGCATAAAAGAAACTATAGCACACGAAAAAGCCTGTCACTAGCGCAATAGCAGATACCAGGATTCTTTCAGCAATCGGACGCATGTCTTTGTTAACTCACGATGCTTTCTCCGCCCCATTCCTTGGCGGCAGGAAAAATTCGCCGGGGCGCATAAAAAAGCGCCTAAAAAGGCCGCGCAACAACTGGTTGCCCTGGGAAAAAGTCACTCCTCTGGCGCGTAAGGCAACGGTCAGGGCGAGAGTAAAACTAACGCCCAGATTGACGAGGCCAATGCCCGCCACGCCTGCCGCCGCCCATAAAAAAGCCGCGAGCGGCGGGGAAAAATCATAGGCCGCAAGCGCGTAGCCCAGATAAGCCGAGGAAAAGGCGATATGCCGGATGTCAAGAGGCAGGCCAAGCAACATGCCAATCCCCCAGGCAAGCGCCAACAGGCAGCCGAAGAGAAAATTCCCGGCAAGCGCCCCCAAATGCCGTTCCACATAATCGGTAAAACGCCCAAGCCGCGCTTCGCCAAAACAACGTCTGGCCCAGGCAAGCTGGCGGATACGCTGCGGAATGCGGTGATAAGCGGCATAATTGTCGAAATAGCCCGCAATCAGCCCCGAAAGAAAAAGACAAACGCCAGCAATCGCGGCAAAAAAGAGAGACCCCGACAGGAAAAGATGGTGCGAGGCCAGCAGCTTTTCCGCTTCCGCAATAGAAATAGCCGGGTGTTTGAACAGCGGCAGCCAAATAAGGCTGACCGTAATCGCCACAGGAATCGCCATTGCCACATTGCCAAGGATGGCGATAATCTGGCTGCGGGTAGTACGCGCAATCAGGGTTATCAGGTTTTCCAGATCGCGCGCTTTGCCTTTGGCTTCCCCAATCGAAGCGGCAATCGCATTGGCGGTCATCGCCGGCTGTTTGGTGGCAATGGTAAAGCCAAAGGTATAGATAAGCGCAAAACCAAGGCCGTAATTAAGCGCATAGACCAGCATTTCATTCAGGGGCGCAAGCTCCGCGCCATGAAACAGGAGCTTTAAAAAAGCAATGACCGCAATACAAGCCCCCGCGCCCAGGGCAGCGCGCGCCATAGAGAAATATTCGCCGCGCGTCGCGGTAATGTATTGTTCGCCCGCCTTGCCCGCATACTCCGTCACCCGGTGCGCGGTCATTTCCAGATTCTGCTGCCAGAAGGTAATTAGATCGTTCTCCCGGCAGGACGCAAAAACCAGATGCTTGAACAGGGCGACAATTGCCGGATAGGCTGTGCGCCCGCTTTTTTCCCGCAACAATTCGCCCGCGATAATCGCCAGTTGCTCACCACGTCTCAAATGATCGCGCAGATATTGCAGCCGATACGTCAGTTGCAGACTGGTTCCCGCATGCAGGGAACGGCGGTGGATACGCTCCACCTCTTCCCGACATTGGTCAAAAAGAACCAGAAGCTGCTTTTCATCATCGCTCACCTCTTTGGCGTCCTGCCAACGGTTCAGACAACATTCCACAAAAACGCGGGTCTCCAGATTCTGGGCAAAGAACGGCGATTTCGCCATTTCCTCCACCCGGTTGCGCGAACTCTCCACCCGCAACAATTCCGGCTCAAACCCCATTGCCGTTATCTTGTAAGAGATAGCCCAGAGGCTGTGCAGGAGCGCCGCAAGACCCCTGGGCAAAGCCGCTTCTCCTGCCCCGGATTCCGGCAAATTCTCATCCAGACAGAGCGCCTGAAGCAGCCCGATCCAGATTTCGTCCTCTATCCCCCCAACCCAGATTTCATCCGTATTACGATCGAACAGACTTTGCAGCATGTCGCCCAGAAATTCGCCCGGATTTTTCTCTTCAGGCAACAGATTATGCGCGACACGCCGCCAGGATTCCGAAAAAAACCCGGTGCTCGGCAGAATGCCCAGATTCATGTAAAGAGAGCCCGCGCGGCGCGTCTCAAAAAGATCAGCCAATGCCTTTCGCGTCCGCGCGCGCAGGACAACGCTGCCTTTTAACGCCTCGGAAAGCGCCACAAGGCAGCGCGTGGCTTCTTCGATATCCTCAGGATCATCCGGCCTCACCCTCTCGACCATCGCACGCAACAATGCGTCGCTTCCTTCAATTGCCAATAATCTTTCCATACTTCCTTTTAGCGGAACAACACCGGATACGCCGCAGCAAACCCTGAAAAACTTTCGGACAAACCGACCAGGACGAAATTGTCCAGAGTCGCCATCACCCAATGCGGTTTAGAGCGATTTCGGTTCAGATATGTACAGTCCACAGGTTGGGGCGAGCGGAGCGAATCCCAACGCAGACCGCGTAGACAGAGAGATGCCGGGGTTCGCTCCGCTCACCCCAACCTATGACTTATGATTAAACAAAAGCCGCTCTAGCCCCCTTGAGTCAGCTTGTGGAATTTCACCAGCAGCTCTTCCCGGCTTTCTTCATGCTCCGGGTCTTTCGGGATGCAGTCCACCGGACAAACCTGCACGCATTGCGGCTCGTCATAGTGGCCTACACATTCGGTGCACTTGGCGGGGTTAATCTCATAAATTTCCTCGCCCGCGTAGATCGCCTCATTCGGGCATTCCGGCTCGCAAACAGAGCAATTGATACATTCCTCGGTAATTTTCAAGGCCATGAGAATATCCTTTCCTGCAAAGGTTCAAGTAAAAAATCAGGGTACGGCAAATCCATGCCGCCGCGCCAGCCGCTCGGCAACCAGGGGGTGTACGAATTTTTGCACGTCGCCCCCCAGACTGGCAATTTCACGCACAATCGTAGCGGAAATGAACATGTATTGTTCGCCCGGCGTTAAAAAAACAGTATCCACTTCCGGGTGAAACTGGCGGTTCATGCCCGCCAACTGAAACTCGTATTCAAAATCGGACACCGCCCGCAAACCGCGAATGATGATTTTCGCGCCTCTTTCGGCTACGAAGCGCGCCAACAGAATATTAAAGCCACAAACCTCAACGCCGGGCAAATCGGCAAGGACTTCCCCTGCCATCAACACCCGTTCTTCCAGCGGGAAAAAAGGCGCTTTGCCCGGACTTTCCGCCACTGCCAGCACAACCTTGTCAAAAAGCCGCGCCGCGCGCCGAACCAGGTCCTCATGCCCGCGCGTGATGGGGTCGAAAGTACCCGGATATATGGCAATCCGCTCGTTCAGAGAAGAGGAAGAATTCAAGCCGACGGCTCCTGATGCAATAAATGAAAATAAACCTGTCCGGCTCTACCCTGCCGCATGGCCTTCCATGATCCCAGCGCGGCGATGGGAAATTCCGCTTCCGCATAAAGCGCCGCGTCAGGCTCTAAAAGGCCGGCAAGCAAAGGTTCCAGACGCTGAATCCAGCCTTGCCGATAAGGCGGATCCATAAACACGACATCAAAGCGTTTCTGCCCGGAGGTTTCGTGAAAAGAGAGATATTCTAACGCATCCATAGCAACGACTTCCACTATGCCGGATGCGCCCAGTGCTTCAATATTTTTTCGCAGGGCATGGGCAGCTTTTCCGGCATGATCCACCAGCACAACCTTTGCCGCGCCTCTGGAGGCAGCCTCAAAGCCCAACGCGCCCGCGCCCGCAAAAAGGTCAAGGCAGAATTTTCCGCTCAAATCCTGCCCCAGCCAGTTAAACAGGGTTTCCCGCACTCGATCCGGGGTGGGGCGCAAACCTTCTCCGCTCGGAAAGCGAAGCAGGCGGCTACGCCAGAGTCCGCCTATGACGCGAACCTGATTCATGGCTCCGATAATGCCTCTTCCTCGCCCGTTTGCGGCGTTTGCGCCGCCGCCGCGCCCACGACCACAGTCACCAATTTTTCCATGCTGACATGGCGCGAAAAGGCAGCGCGAATATCCGCAATCCGCACCGCTTCAATACGCCGCCGATACTCTGTCAGATAATCGAGCGGCAAGTCATAAATGCCGATGGCGGCGACCTGTCCCAGAATTTTCCTGTTGCTGTCGAGGCGAAGCGGAAAACTGCCGGTGAGATAAGCCTTGGCGGCAGCGACTTCCGCCGCCGTCGGCCCCTTGTCGAGAAAATCGGAGAGGACATTCAGGGTTAGCTCCAGCGCGTCGTCCGCCTGCTCTTTTCGGGTTTCCAGTACGATCTCAAAAGGCCCCGCCTGTTTCTGCGGCGAAAAACTGCTATACACGCTATAGGCGTAACCACGCTTCTCCCGGACTTCCTCCATCAAGCGGGAAACAAAACCGCCGCCCCCCAGAATGTAATTGCCAACCGTGATCGGAAAAAAATCCGGGTCATCCCTGGCAATGGCAACCATTCCCAAATAAATATGCGCCTGGCTTGCCGGATGCGGAATGCGGATTTCCTGCCGCTTTGTCGCTCTAATGGGCGCAAAGATATGAGGCGGCGGCGGCAGAGCCGGAGCTTTGCCCGCAGGCAAAGCCGCGCTCAAGCGTTTTGCCAGTTCCTCTGCGCCTGCCCTGTCCAGATCACCGACAATAGTCAGAATCGCGCCATCGGCAACATAATGCCGCTGCCAGAATTGCCGCGCATCTTCAACCGAAATACCCGCCAGATTTTCCGGCGTGGAGAGAAAACCGTAAGGGTGATCGGGATACAGCGCGGCAGTCAAGGCGCGCCCCGCCAGCGTACCCGGCCTTGTCAGGCTGTCTTTCAGGCTAGCAATGACACGCGCCCGCTCCCGCTCGAAAATTGCCGTCTCAAAGCGCGGCCTGGCCAGAATATTCATAAAAACTTCCAGCGCCGCCTCCTGCTTTTCCGGCGTGGAGAGCACCCGCAGGGAAAGACCAGCAGTATCGCCACCGGCATGAGTAGACAGAATCGCCCCCGCATCCGCCAGACGATTGCTGATTTCAGCCTCGGACAAATCGCCCGCTCCCAGATTGAGCATGGCATTGCTCAATGTTGCCAAACCCGCCTTGTCCGCCGACTCGAACATTGAGCCCGCGGCAAAATCCAGGCGCACATCCAGAATCGGCAAGGCGCGGCTTTCGACGAACAACACTTTTACCCCCGCCTCGCTCTGCCAGTGTTCTATTTTCAACCCGTCTTTTTCCTGTGCCGCGCCTGCCGACAGGGCAACCGCAAAGAACAGCAGAGCAAGTTTCTTCATCATGAATTTCATCCTCTAAGGGGTGGAAATGCGGGCTTGAACAACATCCCGGAAAAAAGAGGCGATATTATACCGGCAGCGCCGTCGGTAAAGAAACGGCTAATCCACAGTACTGCGAAGGCCGCAAGCAACTATGCCGCAAAAAAGGTAAACTCATGCCGGACGCTTGGTCAAACGAGAGCAAGACAAACTGTTTTCGTAGATCATGGCGGATAACACCGGGAAGCTGAAAGGTTATTGGAAGAGATTGTTATGAGTGAACACAAAATCAAACTTTTTGAAGAGAAACAAGTGCGTGCCATTTGGGAAGAAAAAGCCGAAAAATGGTGATTTTCTGTTCTGGATGTCATTGGAGTTTTGATCGGCCAACCGGACTACACAAAAGTCAGGAATTATTGGAAGTGGCTCAAGAAAAAACTGATGACTGAAGGAAGCCAGTTGGTTAGTAATACTAACCAACTGAAAATGAAGGCAGACGACAGAAAGTTCTACAAAACCGATGTCGCCGACACGGAGCAGGTTTTACGTCTTGTCCAATCCATACCGAGCAAGCGGGCAGAACCGTTCAAGTTGTGGCTTGCCAAGGTCGGAAGCGAGCGCATTGACGAGACTGTTGATCCAGAGTTGTCCATTGAGCGCGCGATACAGAATTATCGTCGTTTGGGGTATAGCAAAAACTGGATCAATCAGCGAATCAAATCCATAGAAGTCAGGAAGGCAGGAGCAACTGAAGAGTGTTGCAGGGGAGTGAGTTGGAGCAATCTGGAACTGTTGCAAATTTTGCAACAACTTAAAAAAGAGAGGATGGGAGAGAAGCAAGCGGAACGAGAACGGCGAATTATTTGCTGAGGCAACTCATAAAAAATTCTTGTGAGTTCAAACTGAGGGAAAACACGCCAATTCGTTCGTCATTCCCGTGGGCGGGAATCCAGAATGTATCTACTTGAACCGAAATCGCCCTGGCGCAGGTACTCTTTTTCCGTTTCTCGCACCAAATCCGCAGCGGGAACGCCCAGCGCCCGCCCCAAACCAATCAAGGTCGTAATAGTTGGCTGCCGGATACCGCGCTCAAGGCGCGAAACAAACGTCCGATCAACTCCTGCCCGGTAGGCAAGCTCTTCCTGAGAGATATTCTTCTCCGACCTGTGGTGTCGCAGAATCTCTCCAAAAATCTGCCCAATGTCTAAAATTTCCATGCTTGCCATAGACAGAAGCATGTCAATCATGTAGCCTATAGTCCACGGCCTATAGGCACGGTGCTTATAGGCTACATTCGTATAGCGCGTTAGGCACAAAGGAGTTCATACATGTGGAGTAAAAAAACCTCTGGAATCATTGGCATAGTCGTTGGCGCAACTTGGTTCTTGGCCAATGTTCGGCATTTTAGCGAGCAGGGATTTGTCGCTATTGGGATGCCCATAATTATTTTCGTACTTGGCGTCATTTACTACCGAAAAGGCAGCAATGAAGAGTGAGGCGTTGTTTCTGACGTTGCGCGCTCATTTGGCCTTATGCCAAACAGCCCATAGGTTGGGGGGCAGCGCAGCAAACCCCAACGTTGTGTACCAGCAACGCATACCTGCTATGCGTTGGGGTTCTCTACACTCACTCCAACCTATTGGCTAGTACAGTACAAAATGGTATTTCTGCATATTGTCATTAAACTCTTGCTCTATCTGCGGATATTCGCGTACAGCTCTTTAAGCAAGACTAGATCAATTTGCGCAGACACAAGCGCAATTGCTTTTGCATAGGTTTTGTATTCATCGCCATCCGAGACAAACTCTTTGAGTAAGGGCACAAGGTCTGTCAACTCGGCAGAACATCTGAATGCTTTTGCCGCAACAAATCTAGCAAGCTCAAAGCCCATAACGTTTCCTTTTCTTCATGAGCATCTCTCTAATGAACAGTATTGGCGCTAGTTACTCCGGACGCTAGCTTCCTCCAGAGAGATCGGCTCAAGGACGCCTACCGTCAAGGTGTCGTCCCCAAACCACTTTTGCGCGGCGGCGCGGATATCCGCCGCGCTCACCTCTTCCAGCCTGTCGTTTATGGCGTCTATCGCCTGAAACGAAAATCCCAGAACCTCCATTGAGCCGATTTCCATCGCCTGCCCAAACACGGAATCCCGCGCATAAACCCGGCTGGCAATCAATTGCGCCCTGGCGCGTTTTAACTCGCCTTCGGAAATGCCATGTTCCGCAATATCGGCAATTTCCGCGCGTAGCGCCTTTTCCAATACTTCCGGCGTGTGTCCGGGCAATAGGCTGCCGTAAAAATAAAAGAGCGCGGGGCCGCGCCCCAAACTGTCATAGGAAGCGCCGACATTGGCTGCAATCTGCCGCTCCCGCACAAGGCGCTGCGGCAATCGCGCGGCGGCATGACCATCCAGAATGGCGGCAAGCATGTCGAGAGCGTAAGGATCAACCGGCTCCTCCGCGCCAATCCGTTCAATTCCGGGCGTTTTCCAAGCCATGAGAAGCATGGGCAATTCAGCAGGCCCCTTGACGGTCAGCCGCCGGATGCCCTTTTGCGTCGGTTCGGCCTGTATCCGGCGAATGGGCAATGACCGCGCCTTCATGCCTCCGTAATGCCGCTCCGCAAGACGGAACACCGCTTCATGCCCCACATCGCCGCATACCACCAAAGTCGCGTTATTCGGCGCGTACCAGGTTGTATGCCAGGTTTTCGCGGCAGCGGCGGTCATGTGCATGAGATCGTCCATCCAGCCAATCACCGGGCGGCGGTAAGGATGCGTCTGAAACGCGACCGCGTTTGTCTGTTCAAACAGCAACGCCTGCGGATTATCATCCGTGCGCATCCTCCGCTCTTCCATTACCACCTTGATTTCCTGCGCGAATTCTTCCGGCGCGACAATCAAGTTACCCATCCGGTCGGATTCAAGCGCCATCATTTCGCCCAGTTTTTCCCTGGGTATCTGCTGAAAATAGGCGGTGTAATCCCTGCTGGTAAAGGCATTGTCCCGCCCGCCCGCAGCGGCGACAAGACGGCTGAATTCGCCCGCGCCGATTTTTGGCGTGCCCTTGAACATCATGTGTTCAAGCGCGTGCGCCAAGCCGGAAGAGCCATCCGTTTCATCCATACTGCCAATTCGATACCAGACCATTTGCGTCACCACCGGCGCGCGCCGGTCTTCCTTCACCACAACCTTCAAGCCATTTGCCAGCGTCCTTTCAAAAACCCTGTCGTTTTCTGAATACGCGGGAGAAACCGCAAGCGTCGCAATGAAGCAGACAACTGCGCGGGCCGATAAAAATCGGGCAAAAAACGAACGAAAGCCGGAATGTGTCATGGGGGAAAAGCCTTTCTGATAAAATTTTCAGGTCTCCCAACCGGAAGACGCCATACATATTAAGGACAAGTAAGGCCATAAGACAAGCCGCGCAACCTGTAACATGCCAATCAGCCGCAGGATGCGCCCCTTCGCTTCACCCGACAACCCGATTTCCATGTTCAGTTTTCTGAAGAAAAAAGATGAGACTTCCACCGCTGCAAAAGACGCGCCGGAGAACAATGCGCCGCGTAGCTGGCGTGAACGCCTGTTTGACGGCCTGGCTCGCACGCGAGCGCAACTGGGCGGGCGGATGCAGGCATTATTTACACGCGGCAAGGTGGATGATGAACTGCTGGAAGAATTGGAAAGCCTGCTATTGACCGCCGATGTCGGAATAGAAGCCAGCCAAAGCCTGCTCGCCACCTTGAAGGAACGCGCAAAGAAAGAAAAGCTGGAAGGAGCGCCGGCCATCCAGAACACGCTCGCTCAGGCGCTGACCGAACTCATCCGCCCGCTGGAAGCGCCGCTTGCCATAGGCGCAAACAAGCCGTTCATCATCATGATTGCCGGAGTAAACGGCGCGGGCAAAACCACTTCCATCGGCAAACTCGCCAAATATTTCCAGAATCAGGGCAAAAGCGTCCTGCTCGCGGCAGGCGACACATTCCGCGCCGCTGCCCGCGAACAGCTCATAGCCTGGGGCGAGCGCAATAACGTCACGGTAATCTCGCAGGAAAGCGGCGACCCGGCAGCGGTCATTTTCGACGCCATTCACGCCGCCCGCGCCCGCAACATAGACATTGTGCTTGCGGATACCGCCGGACGCCTGCCCACACAACTTCACCTGATGGAAGAAATAGCCAAAGTGCGCCGGGTCATCCAGAAAGCAGACCCTAGCGGCCCGCATGAAGTCCTGCTGGTGCTGGACGCCAACATCGGCCAGAACGCGCTCGCCCAGGTCAGGGCTTTCGATAAGGCCATCGCGGTTTCCGGCCTCGTCCTGACCAAACTGGACGGAACCGCCAAGGGCGGCATCATCGCCGCCATCGCCCGCCAATACCCCAAGCCCGTCCGTTTCATCGGTGTGGGCGAAGGAATAGACGACTTGCGCCCCTTCGTCGCGCAGGAATTCGCAGAAGCCCTGTTCGCATGATCGCTGGCAGCCACCTCGTCAAACGCTATCTCGGCGGCTTTGAAGCCATCCGGGATGTCAGTTTTGAAATTGCCGCCGGCGCTATGATATTGATCGGCGGCCACTCCGGCGCAGGCAAAACAACCCTCCTGAAACTCATAGGAGCAATCGAGCGCCCCACTTCCGGCAGCCTGATCGTCGGCGGGCAAAATCTGACCGCCTTACGTAACAGCGCCCTACCCTTCCTGCGCCGCAATCTCGGTCTGGTCTTTCAGAACCAAAAGCTACTTTTTGATCGCCCCGCCCTGGAAAACGTGCTCCTGCCGCTGGAAATAATCGGCCTTCCCCTACGGGAAGCGCAACGACGCGCCCGCGCCGCGCTTGATAAAGTCGGCCTGCTCGCCCGCGAAAAAGCCTATCCAATCGCGCTATCCGGCGGAGAACAGCAACGCCTGGCCATCGCCCGCGCCGTGGTCAACCGCCCTTCCGTCCTGCTCGTCGACGAACCAACCGCCAATCTTGACGAAGGTTCCGCCAGGCAGGTGCTCGACCTTTTCGCCGCCTTCAATCAGGTTGGCGTTACTGTCGTTATTGCCACCCACGCGCCCCGCGAAATTCCGGGACGCGACCTTCGCCTCATGACCCTTGACCACGGTCAGCTTCTGCCATGAATGCCTGGTTCAGACAACATTTCGCGGCTTTTTTCCGCGCCATCCGGCGGCTTGCGGCAGCGCCCCTCAACACCCTGCTTTCCCTGCTTGTCATCGGCATCGCCATGACCCTGCCCGCCGCAGGATATGTCTTTCTCGACAACATTCGCACCCTGGGCGCAAACCACACAGGCATTCAGCAAATCAGCCTGTTCATGCAAACCGGCTCTTCTGCCCAGGCAGTCGCGGCAGTCAGGGAACGGATTGATGAACGCCTCCCCGGACAATGGCGTTTCGTTCCCCGCGACGAAGCCCTGCAACAACTGAAAAACACGGAAGGCATGGCGGAAATCATCGCCGCCCTGCCGAAAAACCCGCTGCCTGACGCTTTCATTCTGGAACCCGACGACGCCAGCCCGGAAAATATGGAAAGTCTGCGCGCCGAATTTGCGGATTTTTCCGACGTTGCCCACGTACAGCTTGATTCCGCCTGGATCAAACGCTTCAACGCCTTTTTGCGCCTTGGCGTGCAAACGGTCAATCTGCTCGCGCTGGTATTCGCCGTCGGTCTCGTTGCGGTCACTTTTAACACGATTCGCCTGCAAGTCCTGGCGCAAGCCGAAGAAATTGAGGTTGCACGCCTGATCGGAGCAACCGACGCTTTCATTCGCCGCCCTTTTTATTATTCAGGCATTTTGCAGGGAGCGCTTGGTGGTCTGGCAGCCTTATTCCTCCTGCTTTCCGGCCTTGCCATCCTGAATCCTTCCGTCACCCAGCTTGCCGCGCTCTACGGCAGCGATTTCACCCTGCATCCTCCGGGATTTGTCTATTTCAGCCTTCCCGTAATTCTGGGCGCTTTTCTCGGCTGGCTCGGCGCACAACTTTCCGTCAGCCTCGCCTTGCGCCATATGCAATAAAAAAAACCGCCCATGAATGACCGCCTGTCGACGACATGCGCCAGGTCGGCATTTTTTGCAACTATATGCGCCGCAATACATCTCTACATGCCAAATCACTTTTACGCTCCTTAAAATTTCCTGTTTTTTTATCTGAAAACCCAGCAGGAATAAGGATTTCAAGCTAATTCAGATATTCAAATAACATTCAGGAATATTTGTATAAAAAATTTGTGCATGGCTAAAGAAACTGATATAACTGTCAATTCTGGCTTTAAAAATACCTCAAGAGTACAACCGCACCTCAACCCCAACATAGGAAGTACTAACCATGGATAAAACCCATATTCTCCACGAAAAAGCGAGAAACGCCTTACGCAATATCCATAACGGCGACAGCAACAGGGAGCTTATAAGCTACAAGACCTTGCGAAAGCTTGAATGCGATGGCAAAAGCGTCGAACTGGAAGTTGAACTTGGCTACCCGGCGAAAACCCAAATGAAAAGCTTTCGTCAGCGTATCCATGCCGCGCTCAGTGAAGTATCCGGCCTCGGCAAGCCCAATATCAGCATCACAAGCCGCATTGCCGCGCATCAGGCACAGACGGGCACCAAACGCATACCCGGTGTCAAAAACGTCATTGCTGTCACTTCCGCCAGGGGCGGCGTCGGCATGAGCACCGCCACGGTCAATCTCGCCCTCGCGCTGGCTGACGAAGGCGCGCGGGTTGGCCTGCTCGACGCCGATATTTACGACCATTCCATTCTGCAAATGCTGGGAGTCGCTGGACAGCAAACAACCTCCGAAGATGGTTGTCTGATTGAGCCGCTTGCTGTGCATGGCATTGAAACCATGTCCGTCGGTTTTTTCAAGGAAACGGAAACGCCTACACTCTGGCGCAGCCCGATGGTTATCCAGGCGCTTGAGCAACTTCTGTTCGGAACCCGCTGGCATGACCTCGACTATCTGCTGATTGATCTTCCCTCCGGCACGGGCGAAGTCCAGCTATCCATCCTCCAGAAAGCGCCTATCTGCGGCGCGCTGCTGGTCACCACCCCGCAGGACATTGTTCTGAAAGACATCAAAAAATACGTCCGCCTGTTTGAAAAAAGCGGCGTCGCGCTGCTTGGCATAATGGAAAATATGAGCATCCATATCTGCCAGCACTGTGGACACACCGAGCATATTTTCGGCTCCGGCGGCAGCGAAAAAATCAGCGCCGATTTCAACGTGGATTGTCTGGGCTGGCTCCCTATTGATGTGCAGATCCGAAAGGCCATTGATGAAGGACATCCCACCATGGTCAGCGCGCCCCATTCCCGCGCGGCGGATATTTATCGGAGCATAGCTCGCCAAATGACCGCCAGACTGGCGCTCCGTCCCGAAGAGACGGGCGAAAACCTTCCTACCTCAATCTAACGGTTGCCGACAAACTGCTGCGTGAACGCCAAAGCAGGCGCGGCAGGTTTCTATCACCCCGGCTTAGGCCGGGTTTTTCTTGATACAGACTATGAAGCCTGCCGCTCCAGTCTCGCTCATCTCGCCATAAATGGCAATGCCGACGGGTTGCGCAGTCAATTATGCGGGTCGCCCGCTGCATCAGCCATTCCCTGACGCTGTTGCTCGATCAGCCGTGTTGCCTCATTTATACGCTCCACGGCCTGTTCCTTTTGTTTCAGCGCTTCTTCCGCAGCCTTCGCTTCCAGCTCCGCGACATTACCGGCGGTCACCGCCACATCCACACCGCACGCGCCCAGAAACAAAAGCGCCGACAATCCGCCTAATAAAATACTCAATCGCATGATGGCCTCCCCTTTGGAAAAGTTACCTGTAATTGTACTGCAAGGAAAAACCCGGCGGACAGGATGTGTTTCGCGTAAAAATCCGGCACCTTGGTATACAGAGGGCAAAATTGCGGTAGAATTCCCGCCTCTTTAGAGTTAACCGGGGAAGTAGCTCAGCTGGGAGAGCGCCGCGTTCGCAATGCGGAGGTCGGGAGTTCGATCCTCCTCTTCTCCACCAGATACCAGTTCAGAGCAGTTCGACACAGCCCGACAATCCCTACAAAATTAAGGATTCCGGGCTTTTTCTTGTCCTGATTAGTTCGCCTTGGTTCGTTGCAAGCTGGACAAAATTGGTATATAGTACTTCCCGTAATTAACTGGACTCTTGAATAATTTGTTCGATGGAATATTGTTGTTTGTTTTGCCATGTACGTTTGATGTTTGCCCATAGCTTTTCGATGGGATTTAGATGCGGTGAATATGGAGGCAGGAATAGCATCTGATGCCCTGCTTCATGTATGAGTTGCATTGTTGAACGTGATCGGTGGAACGCG
>WRKX01000023.1 GCA_009777925.1 Betaproteobacteria bacterium
ACGAAAAAACCGGAAGGCGGTATCAACTTGGCGACCTGACGGCTGCCAAACCCGGCGGGGACGTGTCCTACGAGTTTCATGGCACGCGCCCCTACAAAGGGCGTTACTGGGCTTATTCGCGGGACAACATGGAAAAATTCCTTGCTGAAGATCGCCTGTATTTCCCGAAAGGCGGTGGCGCACCTCGCTATAAGCGTTATCTGGACGAAATGCCGGGAGTGCCGCTGCAAAACGATTGGGGCGACATCCGATCCGTGCCGCCGAGCGAATACCTCGGCTATCCCACGCAAAAGCCGCTTGCTTTACTGGAGCGAATCATTCTGGCTTCCAGCAATGAAGGCGATGTAATTCTTGATCCGTTCTGCGGTTGCGGCACGGCGGTTCATGCAGCGCAAAAATTAGGACGAAAATGGGTAGGCATTGACATTACCCATCTTGCCGTCGCCTTGATTGAAAAACGTCTGAAAGACGCTTTTCCCGGCATTGCCTTTGCTGTACACGGCACGCCGAAAGACATCGGCGGGGCGCGTGATCTGGCATCAAGAGACAAGTATCAATTTCAATGGTGGGCTTGTTCGCTGGTCAATGCCCAACCGTATCAAGGCAGGAAAAAAGGGGCGGATGGCGGTATTGACGGCCTGATTTATTTTCAGGACGAATTGAAGGCGCACAAGAAAATCATCGTTTCCGTCAAGGGCGGCAGTAATGTTAACGTGGCGATGGTGCGCGATCTCGTTGGCGTGTTGGAGCGCGAGAAGGCGGAAATCGGTCTTTTTGTCACCCTTGTGTCGCCCACCAGCCCAATGATAACGGAAGCGGCAAAAGCCGGATTTTATAAGTCCCCGACCTTGAGCGGAGATTTTCCGCGCCTGCAAATCCTTACCATAGAGGGTTTGCTGGAAGGTAACGAATATCCTGTTTATCCTGATCTTGCGCGAGGCAGCCTGACCTTCAAGAGAGCCGGACAGGAAGAAACAGCAAAAGAGCAAAACCCGCTTTTCTGACACGCCATGCCTGCTTACAGCCACCGTTTCTCCCGCTATGACAAGCGCGCTTTTCCAGGAAAGGTTTTACCATGACATCCAACAGCCTTTATTTTGGCGACAATCTGGATATTTTGCGCGAGCATATCAAGGCAGAATCGGTTGATCTGGTATACCTTGACCCGCCTTTCAACAGCGCGCGCGACTACAACATTCTCTTTGCATCGCCCAAGGGGGAGCAGAGCGAGGCGCAGATTATCGCCTTCAAGGACAATTGGCATTGGGGAATGCAGGCGGAACGGGAGTTTGATGAAATCGTGCGCTGCGATAATACCCATGCTGCCGAGATGATTCAGGCTCTGCGCCGCCTGTTGGGCGAAAATGACATGATGGCGTACCTTGTCATGATGGCGAATCGGCTCCTTGAATTGCATCGAGTGTTGAAGCCTACCGGCAGCCTCTATCTGCATTGCGACCCGACAGCGAGCCATTATTTGAAGATCGTGCTGGACAGTATTTTTGGCGTGCAAAACTACCGAAACGAGATCATCTGGAAACGCTCGAATCCGAAAAGTCACGCTTCCAAAAACTTTCCGACATGCACGGATACGCTCTTGCGCTATAGCAAAACGGACGATTATTGTTATCGGCAGCCATACGAAGAGCATGACAGCAAGTATGTTGAATCTGCCTATCGGCATAGCGACAAAGGCGGTCAATATCGGCTGTTGCCGCTGCTGAACCCGAACGACAAACGCCCCAATCTGACTTATGAGTTTTTGGGGGTCACTCGTGTCTGGCGTTGGACAAAAGAGCGAATGGAGCAGGCTTACCGGGATGGTTTGGTAGTCCAGTTAAAACCGGGCGCAGTGCCGCAATACAAGAAATATCTGCAAGACTCAATGGGAAAAACCGTGACCAACTGCTGGACAAATATCGGGCAGGTCGCCGGAAATGAATCATTGGGTTATCCCACCCAAAAACCGCTTACTTTACTGGAGCGCATCATTCTGGCTTCCAGCAATGAAGGCGATGTGATTCTTGATCCGTTCTGCGGTTGCGGCACGGCTGTTCATGCCGCGCAAAAATTAGGACGAAAATGGGTAGGCATTGACATTACCCATCTTGCCGTTGCCTTGATTGAGAAACGGCTGAAAGACGCTTTTCCCGGCATTGCCTTTGCTGTACACGGTACGCCGAAAGACATCGGTGGGGCGCGTGATCTGGCATCAAGAGACAAATATCAATTCCAATGGTGGGCTTGTTCGCTGGTCAATGCCCAACCGTATCAAGGCAGGAAAAAAGGCGCGGATGGCGGTATTGACGGCCTGATTTATTTTCAGGACGAATTGAAGGCGCACAAGAAAATCATCGTTTCCGTCAAGGGCGGCAGTAATGTTAACGTGGCGATGGTGCGCGATCTTGTCGGGGTTCTGGAGCGCGAGAAGGCGGAAATCGGTCTTTTTGTCACCCTTGTGTCGCCCACCAGCCCAATGATAACGGAAGCTGCAAAAGCCGGATTTTATAAGTCTCCGACCCTGGCCGGAAACTTTCCGCGCCTGCAAATCCTTACCATCGAAGGCTTGCTGGAAGGTAACGAATATCCTGTCTATCCTGATCTTTCGCGGGGCGGCTTGACCTTCAAGAGAGCCGGACAGGAAGAAACAGCAAAAGAGCAAAACCCGCTTTTCTGATACGCCATGCCTGCCCACGGCTCTGCTGCTCCCGCCCATAAGCCACGTAAACGCTTTGGGCAAAATTTCCTGATAGATCGGGGCATTATTCATGCCATTGTGGAGGCTATTTGTCCCAAGGTAGATGATTTCGTGGTTGAAATAGGCCCCGGCCTGGGGGCGCTCACCGAGCCGCTGCTGCAACGACTGGATTGCCTGCATGTAGTGGAGATTGACCGCGACTTAATTGCGCGGCTGAAAAAACGCTATTCCCCCGAACGCCTCATCGTGCATGAGGGCGATGCTTTATCCTTTGACTTTGGCGCGCTGGCTAAAACACATAAACTGAAGATAGTGGGCAATCTGCCTTATAACATTTCCACGCCATTGCTTTTTCATTTGGCGACTTTTGCGGAACATATCGTCGACATGCGCTTCATGCTGCAAAAGGAGGTGGTCGAGCGGATGGTGGCAAGCCCGAATGACGCGGCTTATGGACGGCTTTCCGTCATGTTGCAATCCCGTTTTTATCTGGAATCTCTGTTTGACGTGCCGCCAGAAGCCTTTGCGCCTATGCCGAAGGTACATTCCGCGGTTGTCCGCCTGATTCCCAAGCCGTTAGCCGCATTGACGATTGCCGACCCGGAATGTTTTTCTCGTCTGGTTGCCGCAGCGTTCGGGCAACGCCGGAAAATGTTGAGGAATACCTTAAAACCCTGGTTTTCCGAGGAGGAACTTGTTGCCTTGGGCGTTTTTCCTTCTGCTCGCGCAGAGGAGCTTTCGCCGGAAGATTTTGAACATCTGGCCAACGCGCTTTTCAATTCAGAAGGGAAAGGATGTGACCTACCTCTTTCGTCTGCGATAGAAGGGGCGTAAAAGGAAAATGAAATGGAAGCAATAATATTAATAGCCGCAATAGTTATACCAGTTATATTTGCCATAGGTTCCGGGAGGCATATTGTGTCTACATACACTGATGCGCTTCCTATGGAGCTGTTTTATTCATGCAGACCTAGAACATGTCTGGATTTTACCTCTGACAAGGAAATTTGGTGGGATGTCGAACGCTGGGCAGAGAAAGAGGATTATAAGCTGCAAAGCCATTCTGGAACGGGAAAGATGTATAAGAAGGCTGGTTCGTTGGACACAGGCCCTTACCTTTTAATTCGCCAGGATAGCGACAAGGTTCATGTTGAAGCCTGGGTGAAGATGATCTCAGCATCAGAAATTGCTATTGATGAGGCGACTCTGATTGGTATGCTATATATAGGACAATTCGTGCCGCCATTCAACAGGCTGCTTACGAGATTGAGGAGTCCAGTGAGGATCAGAGAGTCTTGCAGAACGAGAGCTATTTGGGGCTTTACACCCAACAAGAGTATCTGGAGCTATATCGAATACTGGGCAAAGAAAGAAGGCTATAAGCTGAAAAGTCGTTCCAGCAAAGAGAGAGTGTATAAAAAGGGGGGGTTTTGGGTTGAGCCAGATACCCGTCGAAGCATTGTTTCCTGCATCTTGATTCGCCAAGATGGCGACAGAGTTCACATCGAAGCATGGAGGGAGATTGGCAGATTTATTTTAAAAAAAGAAATTGCAACCGATGAGCCGGATATGCTCCGCAAGGAGTGCTGGAAAGACAACGCGAAGCGGGTCAACCGGTTGCTTTTGGTGCTGGGAAGTCCGACGATTATCGAGGGTCTGGACTTTATCCGGCTGGTTCAAGAAGAAAATTCAGCAACCTCGGCATGAGGAGTAAATGAAATGGCGATCCGAATCAAGATATGCGGCTTGACTTCTGCGGAAGATGTAGACGCGGCGGTTGCGGCGGGCGCGGACGCGATAGGGTTCGTGTTTTATCCGCCAAGTCCGCGCTATGTGAGTGTTGAGGCTGCTGCTACGCTCATTCGCCGCTTGCCGCCGTTTGTGCTCTCTGTCGGCCTGTTCGTCAATGCCGCATCGGATGAGATTGCCGCGACCTTAGCTAAACTGCCCTTGAACATGTTGCAGTTTCATGGCGATGAATCGGTTGCTGATTGCGAGCGTTGGCAGCGTCCTTATCTGAAGGCGACGCGGATGAAACCGGGCGTTGATGCGCGTCGAATTGCTACCGAATTTGCCACGGCTCGCGCCTTGTTGCTGGATACCTTTACGGAAGCATACGGGGGTGGAGGCAGGACTTTTGACTGGACGCTGATTCCTGCCGATCTTTCCATGCCGCTTGTGTTATCAGGCGGGTTGACGCCGGAGAATGTCGGCGCGGCTATAAAACAGGTTCGCCCGCTTGGGGTGGATGTATCAAGTGGGGTTGAGGTTGCGAAGGGACGGAAGGATCACCATAGAATGCGGGAATTTGTGGCGGCAGTAAAGGCGGCGGAAGCGGCTATTGCGTGAGTGGCGCGGCCTGAGATGGAGTACGGCGCGAGGCGGTAGCGGAGCGTAAATAATTCCAGCAACGCAGGCCGGAACCGGCCTTGAGGAGTTCGCTGGCGCGCCCGGAGCGATTCGAACGCCCGACCCCTTGGTTCGTAGCCAAGTACTCTATCCAGCTGAGCTACGGGCGCGCAACGAAGCGTTGGATTCTGCGGAAGAATCGTGGGTTTGTCAACGGACTTGTAGCGCTTTGGAGCGATTTAAAGATAATCCCCAAAACCCAGGCAGATCGTGTTTTGTAAGGAGGATTTGAAGCGTATGCGGGTATACTCGCCCCTTTTATTGTTGCAGTGGGTGTATGTCTATCATCATCAAAACGCCGGAAGAAATCGAAGGGATGCGCCTTGCCTGCCGCCTGGGCGCAGAGGTTCTGGACTACGTTACGCCGTTTGTTCAGGTAGGGGTCACTACGGCGGAACTGAATCGGCTATGTCACGATTACATGCTCAATGTGCAGGGTACGCTCCCCGCGCCGTTGAATTACGCGCCGGCGGGGCATACGCCGTATCCCGCATCTATTTGCGCTTCCATCAACCACCAGATTTGCCACGGCATTCCGAATGAGCGTCCCATGAAAAACGGCGATATCGTCAATCTCGATATAACCGTTATCAAGGATGGGTTTCACGGCGACACCAGCCGGATGTTTCTTCTGGGCGAGCCTTCGATTCAGGCAAAACGCCTTGTCGCCGTTACCTTTGAATGTATGTGGCTGGGCATTCGCGCGGCGCGTCCCGGTGGGCGGCTTGGCGACATCGGCGCGACCATTCAGAAACACGCGGAAAAAAACGGCTATTCCGTCGTGCGCGAATTTTGCGGACATGGCATAGGAAGGAGCTTTCATGAAGCGCCGCAGGTGCTGCATTACGGCAAGGCAGACACAGGGGAAGAATTAAAGCCCGGCATGATTTTCACCATTGAGCCGATGATTAACGCGGGCAAGGCCGCAATCAGCACATTGTCTGATGGCTGGACGGTCGTAACTAGGGATCGCAGCCTTTCCGCGCAATGGGAGCATACGGTGCTGATTACAGAAAGCGGGGCGGAAGCGCTGACCCTGTCGGCGGGTTCCCAGCCTCCGCCCAAAGGCATATGAAGCAGACATGCCAGCGTAACGCATTGATCGTAAAACTAACTCCGGTTTGAAACACCGCCCTTCAGGGCGGTGCGAAGGTTGGAACCTCGGCCTGAAGGCCGGGGTTTCGACCGTAGCAACAAGGGAGGGGATGCAAACCCCTTCCTTGTTTGTTTTGAGCGACAGGCATGAATGCCTGTCGCTAATTTTTGCTACATGACAACCGCTATCAGCGCCAAAAACGCTGAAGCTATCAGACTATTCCGCATAATCGGTCGTCCGTGTAAAATAGGGAATCATATTTATCTATCCGGGTTGTAATTCGCCGAATCACTTGGAGAAAGTCTCACATGCTCTTGATTATTGGCTACATCATCGTCCTGGCCTCGACACTTGGGACGTTTTCCATTCACGGCAACCTGGCTGCCCTGTGGATGCCCACAGAATATCTGGCTATCTTTGGCCTGCTGATTGCCGGTTTCGTGGCAAACAATAATCCAAAGATGATCAAGGGGGTGCTGGGCGCGTTGCCGAGCGTGTTCAAAGGCGCGCGTTACAACCGGGCTTATTACGTGAATTTGCTGGCGCTCCTCTTTGAACTACTCTCCAAGGTACGTAGGGAAGGGTTGATGTCCATCGAAAACGATGTGGAAAATCCTGGCTCCAGCCCGACCTTCGGCAAATATCCAGACATCGCGCGCGATCATCATGTACTGGAATTCATCTGCGACTACCTTCGCATGATGGTAGGCGGCAACCTGAACACCCTGGAGGTCGAAGGGCTGATGGATCAGGAACTGGAACTGCATCATCATGAAATGGAAGCGCCAAGTCACGCGGTCAGCAAGTTGGCCGACGCCATGCCGGCATACGGCATCGTGATCTGCGTAATGGGTGTGGTCAACGTGATGGGTTCAGTCGGCGAGCCGCCGCCCATCCTCGGCAAAATGATCGGGGGTGCGTTGGTCGGCACGTTCCTGGGAATTCTGGCTGGTTACGGTTTTGTCCAGCCGGTCGCGTCGCTGATGGAGCAGGCCGCCAAAGACAACAGCAAAGTCTACGGTGTCGTCAAGGCGGTGCTGTTAGCTTCCATGTCCGGTTATGCGCCGCAGGTTGCGATTGAGTTCGGGCGCAAGAATCTGCCGGCGGATTATCGCCCGACCTTCCTCGAACTGGAGGAAGAATTGAAAAGCCGCAAGAGCCGGTAAGTCGCGCCAGGGTAGGCTGTCATGAGCGAAAATACGATACCTGTAGTCGTCAAACGAATCAAAAAAGGCGGAGGCGCTGCCCACGGCGGCGCGTGGAAAATCGCTTACTCCGACTTCGTAACGGCGATGATGGCCTTTTTTCTCCTGCTGTGGCTGTTAGGATCGACCTCAAAGGGCGACCTTCAGGGGATTGCCGAGTTTTTCCAGAACCCGATGATGGTTGCCAGTCAGGGCGGCAAAGGCGTTGGCGACGCAAGCAGCATCATTCAGGGGGGCGGGCAGGATTTGACGAAAAGCAGCGGGCAGGTAAAACGCGGCAGCGTGCCGACAAGGGATAAACGCAGCCTGCGCGAGCAACGCCGCGAATATGAAGAGCGTGAAAGACAGTCCCTGGAACGGCTGAAAAAGCGGATTGAAGAGATGATCGAAAAGTCTCCCGACCTCAGGATTTTCAAGAACCAGCTATTGCTGGAACTGACTGCCGAAGGGCTGCGCATCCAGATCGTGGATGAACGTAATCGCCCGATGTTTGATCTGTCCAGCGACCAGTTAAAGCCTTATACCATCAATATTCTGCGTAAAATCGGCGAAGTGCTGAATGATGTGCCCTATCGCCTGAGCCTCACCGGCCATACCGACGCCGCGCAATACGCAAGCGGCGCGCGCGGTTTTTCCAACTGGGAACTGTCCGCCAATCGCGCGAACGCCTCACGCCGGGAACTGGTGGCGGGCGGGCTGGACGACACCAGGGTGTTGCGGGTGGTTGGCCTCTCATCCTCAGTGCTGTTTGAACCCAATGACCCGTTGAGTCCGGTGAATCGCCGCATCAGCATCGTTGTGCTGAACAAGCGCACGGAAATGGCGATCCTGCATGATGGTAGCATGGATGTTGAAGTAGGTGAAGATGATGAAGAGAGTTTGCAGAATTTGGTAGACCGGCTGCCGTAACTTGCCCATCATCCGTGCCAGAGGCGGTTTTTTCACGCATAATGCGGACAGTGCGGGGATGATGCCCTGTAAATGCAAACGATACAATTTATGATCCTTGATACTACTTCCTCACGTCAGTCTGCCGAAACACCAAAGAAACCGCAGAATCAGGAAACCATGACCCTGACGGAGCATCTGGCGGCTATCCGCCAGGCAGGGAACCTGTCCTCCGCAAGCGGGGCAGGGCGCGAATTTCCCTTTGGGAGCAATGATTTTGAGCGGGTGCGCCGCCTTATTTATGCCAAAGCGGGCATTTCTCTTTCCCCAAGCAAACAGGATATGGTGTATTCGCGTCTTTCCCGCAGGTTGCGCGCAACCGGGAAAAAGGCGTTCGCCGAGTATCTGGAGCTTCTGGAGCATTCCAGGGAAGCGGCGGAATGGGAACACTTCGTCAATGCCCTGACGACTAACCTGACCTCGTTTTTCCGCGAACCGCATCACTTTCCCATTCTTGCGGAGTACTTACGCAAAATTGCCCCGGCGCAGAAGCAGATCAACATATGGTGTTGCGCCGCCTCTACCGGCGAGGAGCCTTATTCGATTGCCATGACAGTGGCCGATACCTTCATGACCGACAGGTCTGCCCCGGAGGTCAGCATTTTTTGTTCTGACCTTGATACCAATGTTCTGGCAACGGCGGCAAAGGGCGCTTATTCCCCGGATCGCACGGAAAAAATACCGCCGGAACAGTTGAAGCGTTATTTCGTCAAAGGCATGGGCACTCAGGAAGGCATGTATTGCGCCAGGCCGGAACTGCGCCGGATGATGACCTTTCAGCGCCTTAACCTGCTGGACCCGGTCTGGGCGGTCAGAGGGCCGCTGGATGTGATTTTTTGTCGCAATGTGATGATTTATTTCGACAAAGCGACCCAGTACAAAATCCTTGCCCGCTTTGTGCCGCTTATGCGACCAGATGGTTTATTGTGCGCCGGGCATTCGGAAAGTTTTCTCCACGCGGCCGATCTTTTCCAATCGCTTGGCAAGACGGTCTATAAACCGGTGAACAAATCCGGGAAGCGTTGAATGTTGTGTGTTGCGGGTTTGTATGAGCATTAAGATTCTGATCGTTGATGACTCTGCCTTCATGTGTCGGCAGTTGAGTCGAATTCTTTCCGTATTTCCCTATCTGGAAGTGGTCGGCATGGCGCGCTGCGCCGATGAAGCACAGGAAATGCTGAAAACATTAAAACCGGATGTGCTCACTCTGGATGTGCAAATGCCGGGGATGAGCGGGCTGGAATTTCTGGAGCGCCAGATGCGTCGCCGCCCGATTCCGGTCGTAATGGTTTCGTCCTATACCCAGGAAGGCTCAGAGACAACCCTGAAAGCGCTGGAGCTGGGCGCGGTGGATTTTATTGACAAACCGAGAACCGGTTCCGGGCGCAGCCTGGAAGAGTATGGCGCAGAACTGGCAGATAAAATTCGCGGCGCAAAAAGCGCGCGGCTTTCTATCCATTCCCCTGCCAGCGAGCTGCTGCCTTCCGTCAAATCCGCCGCCAAACCCGGAGCAGCCACCGTCTGGCTTCCGAACAGCTACGCGAGCAACAACCCCGGCGGCAAGGCGATTTTTCTGGGCGCGTCTACGGGCGGCACCGAAGCCATCAAGAGAGTGTTGCTGGGTATGCCTGCCAACTGCCCGCCTATTCTGATCGTCCAGCATTTGCCGGAAACTTTCAGCGCGGTGTTTGCGGAAAACCTGAACCGGGTTTGTCACCCCAGGGTGTGCGAAGCGCAGGGCGGGGAGGTCGTGGAGGCGGGAACCGTATATATTACGCGCGGCAATCATCACATGCAGGTCAGAAAGGCGGGCGAGAAACTCATAATAGAGCTGGTTCAGACTGTGCCTGTCAATGGGCATCGTCCCTCCGTGGATGTGCTTTTTGAATCCGCTGCCGCAGTGATGGGAAAACGCGCGGTAGGCGTAATCCTGACCGGCATGGGCAGGGATGGGGCGCAAGGGCTTCTGAGCATGAGAAAAGCCGGGGCGCGCACCTTTGGCCAGGATGAGGCCAGCAGCGTGGTGTATGGAATGCCGCGTGAAGCGCACGCGCTCGGCGCGGTTGAGGAAGTGGTCGACATCGGCCAGATGGCGGAACGTATTTTGTTACTGTTTGGCAGGAAATTGTCCTGAGTCTTGAATATAATAGGGGGAGTGGTTATTTTGCAGAACTATATTTCGTGTATCCTTGTTTTGCTCATTATTATGAGTAAGGTTATGGGATTTTCCCGTCGCTTAGGATAAAAGGGGATAAACAATGTCCGAATTACTGAAAACTATTGACGCGAGAACCAAACTCGCGGGCAACAACAAGCTGGAAATCCTGCTTTTCTCATTGGGCGAGGATCGCCGCACAGGACGACGTGAGACATACGGCATAAACGTTTTCAAAGTGCGTGAAGTCATGCGGACGCCGCCTATTACCGCCGCACCCGATATGCCGCCTGCGGTGGAAGGTATGGTCAGTCTGCGCGGCGCTCTGGTTCCGGTCGTGGATTTGGCCAAATATGCCTGGGTGGATTCTGATGTGCGCCGTGACATCATGATCGTGACTGAATATAACGGGCAAACCCAGGGGTTTCTGGTGGAGGGGGTTGATACTATTCTGCGCCTTGACTGGAGCATGATGCGTGTTCCGCCTGATATGCTGATCGCTCAAACAGGCGGTCTCGTTACAGCCGTTACCGAATTGGAAGACGGGCGGCTTATCATGATGATGGATGTGGAAAAAATCCTTGCGGATACTTCCAGAGACAATGACGAAGATGAATTGCGCTTCAAGAATATTGCCAAACTGGATAATCCTGATTTAACCGTATTTTTCTGTGACGATTCCCGTGTTGCGCGTATGCAGGTGACGCAAACACTGAATGCCATGGGAGTTAAATACGTCGGCGCCGACAACGGACAAAGGCTCTGGGAAGAACTGGAAAAGATAGCGGAATATGCGCGTTCTTCCGGTAAGGCCATTTCAGAATTGGTAAGCCTTATTCTGACGGATATTGAAATGCCGGAAATGGATGGCTATATTCTGACCAAGAAAGTCAAAAACGATCCCCGTTTCTCCGACATACCCGTCATCATGCATTCATCGTTGTCCGGCATGTCTAATCAGAAATTGGGATTGTCGGTCGGGGTGGATGAATACGTCCCCAAATTTGAGCCGCAACGTCTTGCGGAAACGCTTGTCCGGCGGCTTTCCGTAAATGGCGGCACAGAGGTTGTTGCCGCCAGGAGCGCCGCTTGAGCAGCAAGGATTGATAAAGGAATTACAGATATGAAAGAGAAGAATTTACTGGAGGGTATTGACGCGCGAACGCGGCTTGCCGGCTCCAATCAGATGGAGATTCTGCTTTTTTCCCTCGGCACGCGGGAAATTTTCGGCATCAACGTTTTCAAGGTGCGTGAAGTAGGACGCACCCCGCACATTACCAAAACGCCCAATATGCCAAAGGGTGTGGAGGGTCTGGTTTCCCTGCGCGGCAATGTAATTCCCGTGCTTTCCCTTTCTTCCTTTCTTGATCTGGAAAATCCGCCGCAGGAATTGGGCAAAAGCATGATGGTGGCGGAATATTCCAAGCGCACCCTGGGGTTTCTCGTGCATGAGGTTGACCGTATTATCCGGGTTGATTGGGAAAAGGTAAAAGCGCCGGAAAGCATCCTGAGCGCCAATCAGGGATTGATTACCGCCGTTATCGAGTTGGGCAACGGACAACTGGTTTCCATTCTTGATGTCGAGCAGATTCTTGCCAATGCCTTTGGCGAGGCGGTTATTGTGGATGTCGCGCCGGCGCGGGTTGGCGAAAACGCCAATATTTTCTTTGCGGATGATTCCAACGTGGCGCGCAAAAAAATCGCCGAGGTGCTGGATAAACTGGGCGTCAAACACAAGCACGCCACCAATGGCGTGGAAGCCTGGACACGCCTCCAGGCCATTGCGGCACACGCACAGCAGCGCGGTATTACCATGCGCGAAGAGATCAACCTGATTCTGGTGGATGCCGAAATGCCGGAAATGGACGGCTATGTGCTGACCAAGAACATCAAGGCTGATCCGCGTTTTGAAGGAATTCCTGTTGTCATGCATTCATCGCTTTCTTCCGAGGCCAATCGGGCAATGGGCAAGTCGGTTGGGGTGGATGCCTATGTCGCCAAATTTGATTCTGAAATTCTGGCGGATACCTTGCGCCCGCTGATTGAACGATGATGAGTTGCGTTATGAAAATCGGAGAGCAGGATGGCTGATCCCAAAATGAGAATTCTGGTGGTGGATGATTTTTCCACGATGCGGCGCATCGTGCGTAATCTCCTGAAAGAACTTGGCTTCACCAATGTGGATGAGGCGGAAGATGGGGCAATCGCCCTGCAGAAGCTGAATAGCGAGTCTTTTGAGTTTGTGGTGACGGACTGGAATATGCCCAATATGGATGGGCTTACCCTGTTGCAGACCATCCGTTCCACGCCAACCCTGCAACATCTGCCGGTTTTGATGGTGACAGCGGAAGCGAAAAAGGAAAATATTATCGCCGCAGCCCAGGCGGGCGCCAGTGGCTACATTGTCAAGCCATTTACGGCGGCAACGCTCTCCGAGAAGCTGGGCAAGATTTTTGAAAAAATGGGTAAGTAAGTTAGAAAGGAATTAAAATATGACAGCCGAGAACGACTCCGCCGACCTGGAAGCCCTGTTTGATAGTCTGGCGACTATGCCGTCCCCGGTTGCCGAGGCGACTGCCGCGTCTCCCGCAGCAGGGGTGACGGTCACGATTCCTGAAGCATCCGCTCTGACAGGCGAGTTTCCCTCGCAGGAGAGCGTGTTTCAGCGCATTGGGCAGATGGCGCGGCAGTTACATAATACCCTGCAAGATCTTGGGTATGACAAAATCTTGCAGGAGACCGTAAACACCTCGCTGGACGCGCGCGACCGGCTTGCTTATGTTGCCAATATTACCGAGCAGGCTGCCTGCCGGGTTTTGAACGCGACCGATATTGCGCAGCCGGTCATGACCGGGCTGGAGGATGACGCCAGGGCTTTGGGCGCGCGTTGGGACAAGGCGTTTGCCAATCAGGTGACGACCGAGGAATTCAGGCAACTGGCGGAAGAAACGCGAGCCTATCTGAAGAGCGGTCTTTCCGCGAAAACCAGTATTGTTAACGCCCAGCTTATGGAAATCATGATGGCGCAGGATTTTCAGGATTTGACCGGGCAGGTTATCAAGAAAGTCGTTGCGGTGGCCCAGGAGCTTGAAAATGGCCTGATGTCCGCCCTTCTGGAGGTTGTGCCGCAGCGCAAGCGTTCGGAAGAGTTGAATAACCTGATGAACGGGCCGGTCATCCATGCGGAAGGCCGCACCGATGTTGTCGCCAACCAGCAGCAGGTGGATGATCTGCTGGAAAGTTTAGGATTTTGAGGAGAACGACCATGAGTGATTTTGCCGGCATGGAAGACCTTTTGCAGGATTTTTTGCAAGAGTCGAACGATCTTTTGTCCGATGTGGACAACAAACTGGTTGATCTGGAAAAAAACCCGGATGACCGGGGGTTGCTGAACGATATTTTTCGCGGTTTCCATACGATCAAGGGGGGCGCGGGCTTCCTGAACGCTGCTGAACTGGTAACGCTCTGCCATCGCACGGAGAACCTGTTTGACAAGTTGAGAAATGGTGAGATTCCCCTGTCGCCGGAACTGATGGACATGATTATGGCGGCCACCAAGAGTGTGCGCGACATGTTTGGCGAGCTTTCTGCCAGTGTACTGCCTTCGCCCGCTGATCCTTATCTGCTGGCTGGCCTGAAAGCAGCGGCTGAGGGTGGTGAGGTTGTCGTTTCTCCCACGCCTCAAGCGTCTGCTCCCTCACCTGCGGCTGTAGCGGCAAGTGGCAGTGGTACGCCGAACTGGGATGCGTTGCGCGCGGCGGTAGGCGGCGGACAAGCGCAAGCGCCAACAGCTTCCGTACCCCAGGCAGTCAGCGGCGAGGTGATTCCCGCAGCGGCGGATTCCGATACTGGCAATGACGCGCCGCCCAAATACAGCGAAGGGCGCGCGTTGAAACCTGTGCCTGCGCCGAAATCTGCCGGCGGGGGCCGCCGGGTTGAAGTGGCGGTGCGGGAAAATACCATTCGCGTGGATACTGCCCGTCTTGACCAGGTGTTGAATCTCTCCGGCGAAATCGGCCTGACCAAGAATCGCTTAACCAGCCTGCGTGCCGATATTCTGAGTGGCAAGAGCGATTCCGAGACCCTGCATGCGCTCGATCAGGCAGTCAGCCAGCTTGATCTGCTGGTTTCTGATTTGCAGAATTCCGTGATGAAGACGCGGATGCAGCCGATAGGGCGGCTGTTCCAGAAGTATCCCCGGATTGCCCGCGACCTTGCGCGGCAGTTGGGCAAGGATGTAGAGCTGGTGCTGGCTGGTGAAGAGACCGAGGTCGACAAGAATATGATCGAAGACCTCTCCGACCCGTTGGTTCACCTGATTCGCAACGCAGTTGACCATGGGGTTGAAAGCCCGGCAGATCGGGCGGCGGCGGGCAAGCCCGCCAAGAGTCTGGTGCGTCTGGAAGCGCGGCAGGAAGGCGACCATATTGTCCTGATTGTGGCGGACGACGGACATGGGATGAATGCCGAGCGTATTCGCGCCAAGGCTGTGGAAAGAGGGCTGATTACCGAGGAGGAAGCCAATACTCTGGATGATCGCCAGAGCTTCAACCTGATTCTGTTGCCGGGATTTTCCACCAAGACGGACATTTCCGATGTTTCCGGGCGCGGCGTCGGCATGGATGTGGTGAAAACCAATATCCAGAAGTTGAATGGGTCAATTGAGATTCGTTCCGAGCCGGGCAAGGGTTCCGTATTCCTGATTTCCCTGCCACTTACCCTTGCTATTTTGCCGGTTTTGCTGGTTCTGCTGGGCGATCAGCCGTTTGCCCTGCCGCTTTCGCTGGTGCGCGAGATTCTGCCCATTGAGCGGGACAAAGTGCAGGAAGTGGGCGGCAAATCCACTCTTGTTGTGCGCGGCGAGATTCTGCCTGTTATTTCGCTGGTGCGCCTTTTGGGCTGGAAGCAGGAGCGTTATCCTGAATATGGGGTGCTAATGCAAACGGCGGAGCGCAGCTTTATTCTGGGCGTTGACAGCTTTGCCGGACGCGATGACGCGGTAATCAAGTCATTGGAAGATTTCAGGCCGCATGGCGTTGCGGGCGTGACTACACTTTCCAATGGCCAGATAGTGCTTATTCTCGACATGAAGGAACTGTTATTGGATAGCGCGCAACATATGGAAGGCGGAAGGCGTCAACTTTCTCTGGACGTGGCTTAGGTGTCT
This sequence comes from Betaproteobacteria bacterium, assembly GCA_009777925.1. GTDB lineage: Bacteria > Pseudomonadota > Gammaproteobacteria > Burkholderiales > Rhodocyclaceae > Azovibrio. Next base: position 15,679 of record WRKX01000023.1, read on the forward strand.
TTGCGCTTTTCCGCAAAATTTATAGGGGCGCGATAAATCGGTCTTGCAGACGGCTACTGTTTCTCCCCTCTCCAAATTCTACTCGTCATTTCTGCTCCCTGCCTACGTGGGGACAGGCATGCGGGAGTGACGAGTGGGTTGGAGTCTGTGCAAGGATAGTGGCGTTTCCGGTCATTTATAGTACTTCCCGTAATTAACTGGACTTTTGAATAATTTGTTCGATGGAATATTGTTGTTTGTTTTGCCATGTACGTTTGATGTTTGCCCATAGCTTTTCGATGGGATTTAGTCGGCCATGAACAATACACAAGTCATTGATAATTATAGATAAAGATACTCATTAGCGCTTCATGATTTGCAGGAAATCAATTAAAATACAGCTTATTTCCCGCGAATTTTTCCACTGATGAAGCCCAGGGAATCGTCTCCCCGGAGTTCAGATCTGTTTCGTCATCGGTTTGACGAAATTATTGAACCGGCAATTAAGGTTTGACTTTTCAAGGCACGCCCCATATGGGCCGAAATGGCAAATATGATGCAACCCTTAATTGCCGGGTGAATATTAACATGACCCACCCGCTGGTGAAACTGGCGCAGTTGATTGATTGGTCAGTCTTCGAGCGCGAATGGGCAGCGCATTTTCCGAGCAATAAAGGTCGTCCGGCCAGTTGGTGGCGGGACTGATCTACCTGCAGCACACGTTCATCTGTTCGGATGAAATACTCATTGAGAGTTGGGTGGAGAACCCGTATTGGCAGTATTTTTGTGGGGAGAGTCATCTTCAGCATAAGCCGCCGATTGATCCTTCGTCGCTGTCGCGCTGGCGTCGTCGCATGGGAGAGGAAGGCGTGGAGTGGCTGCTCACGGCCACGATCGAAGCGGCTGGCAAGGCGCAAGTCGTCAAACCGAGCAGCGTCGAGAAGCTCATCGTCGATACCACGGTAATGGAGAAGGCGATCACTTTTACTACCGACGGCAAGCTGCTCGAATGCGCCCGCAAGCGCCTGTTGAGACTGGCGCAGCGCAATGGGTTCGAGTTGCGTCAGAACTACAACCGTGTGGCGCCCCGGTTGGCGATTCAGGTGGGTCGTTACGTGCATGCCAGGCAGTACAAGCGCATGAATGGTTCGCTCAGGAAATTACGCACTTTGGTAGGACGTGTCTGGCGTGATGTGGAGCGTCATGCCCAAAGCTTGAGCTATCAAAAGCAGGTAGAAATCTTAAAGGAACTCTGTCTGGTGCGTCGGTTGCTCGATCAAAAGAAAAATGACAGGAACAAGCTCTACAGTGTGCACGCGCCCGAAGTGGAATGCATCAGCAAGGGCAAAGTGCGGCAGCGTTACGAGTTTGGGGTCAAGGTCTCGGTGGCCAGTACCCTTCGGGAAGGGTTGGCTGTGGGCATACGGGCCATGCCTGGGAATCCGTATGACGGTCACACGCTGGAAGAGGCCATTGAACAGGCCGAGATTCTGAGCGGCACGAGAGCGCATACGGTTTTTGTCGATAAGGGGTATCGCGCCGCGCGTGCTGCCGGGGTGCGCGTGTGCATGAGCGGGCAACGACGAGGAATGACCCGCAGGTTAAAAGCGGAACTCAGGAGACGTAGCGCCATCGAGCCGACGATTGGGCACATGAAGACAGATGGGGGACTGGGGAGAAATTGGCTCAAAGGTACGTTGGGAGATCGCCTGCATGCGGTGCTTTGCGGGGCAGGACACAACCTGCGCATGATTCTCAGGAAGCTGCGGCTTCTTTTTGCCCTTATTTTTACCGGATTGCTTGCTACGCGGCAACGCTTCAATCTGAAAATTTTGCCCATTTGTCAGAGCAATTTCGCAAAATAAACTATTGTTCAGGGACGACTATATAAAGCGACTGTCAGGAAAATGATGTTTTGGAAAATATCCGCAAAGGCCGAGTAAACGAGTGCTTGGGCGCGATAAATCGCGCCCAAGCACTCTTTCGCCCCTCAGAGATTGCGGTAATTCCATGACCCCGCCTATAAAGCAAATGCGCTATACGCCGTTGCTTACATCCTCAGTTTCCCCGCAAGCGACGGATGCGTTCGGCGGTATTCGGGTGCGAGGAAATCCAGTCCAGGAATTTGGATTTGTCATCCTCATCTGAAGCGGATGTTTTCTTTTTATGCGCCCTCTCCATCTTCTCCAGCGCATTGGCAAGCAAGGCGGGGGATTTGCCCTGGCGACGGAGTAATTCGACGGCGTAATCATCGGCCTCGCGTTCCATGTCGCGGGAGTAGCCGGAACTCAACAAGGCAGAGCTAAGGGTAGCGGCGGTGACGGAAATGTCGCCGAACCAGGCAGCGGAAACAGCAGCAACCACTGAACCCTGAATGAGTTTGCGAATGCCGTGACGCTTGCTGAGATGTCCGAATTCATGGGCAAGTACAGCGAGAATTTCGTCATCGTCATGCAGAACTACCAGCTCATCAAGCAGCACAATTTGCCCGTCCGGAAGCGCGAAAGCGTTGGGGCCAACCCTGGGCGCGGAACGAAAGTTAAGGGCAATGTAATCGTCGTAAGGCGCAAGACCAGGGTCGGCGTCGGCTAATTGCCGGAAACCATCTTCCAGTTTTGCCCGCCGTTGTTCCGGTAGGGCAGAGGGTTTGAAGAAATATTTGTCCATTTGTTCAAGAGCCGTTTCGGAAACCGAACGCATGGCCGCAATGGGCACATGCGGCGCGATAACCTTTGCGCTCCAGGGCAATCCCCAGAGATAACCCGCCACGAACAGCAGGGCGATGCCGGCAAGCGACACAAAAACCCAGCGCCAGCGGCTTTGCAGGCGCACGACCACGGAGGCGCGATAGTTCAATTTCAAAAGCAGCGCGTCCAGTTCAGGGCCTTGCGCGACTTCGCAAAAGGCACGCTCGCTTTCAAAACGCAAGGTGCGCGGCGCCTGCCCTTGCGGTTCGGAAACGCTGATCTCGGATGCCGGGATGCTTCGTTGTCCGCCATCTGCGCTGTCAACCAGCAGACAGGCATGGCTTACGCTTAAACGCACGCGCTGGCGGCGCGAACTTTGACCATCGAAGTAATGAGCTTCCAAAGACATATCAGAGCGCAATATCAAAATCGAAAATATCGGCAATTTCTTCGCCGATGGCGCTTTTTTCCGACTTCGCGCCCGCGATGAAATTATCCAGATCGCCTGAGGCCAGCACGGCAGTATGCCTTGCGCGGTAAGCGGCTAATCTAACCCTGGCCCAGGGCCAATAGAAACCAGCGGTCAGCAGGATCAACAGCCAGTTTGAAAGGGTAATGCCGGTTATGCCCCAGAATGTCTGGTCGCTCACAAAACCATGCTTCTCCAGACTGGTGTTATTCCAGATCAGATTGGCGATAAGCGCGCCAAGGTATGCCGGCGCTATGAGCAAAATAACCAGATAAAACAAAAAAGACAAAATCATGACGCCCGACACCATAGCCATTACTGGAACGTTTGTCTTCATATCACCGCTGGACAGCCCAGTAGCTGCGACAGCAAGCGCAACTACAACCCCCATAACGAACGCAATAATTAAAATGGGCAATGACGCGCGCAGGTAGGCTACATAAAAGGACGAAAGCCGGAGCCGAGCATGAAAGCCGGACGATCCGAAGGCAAGATTATTAAGCTGGAAGCGTTTCAGGGTTCCCATGATAGCTGGTACCAGAAGCAACATGCCCAAAAAGCCAAGCCCTAAAACAGGCATGACGGCCGCCAATGCTTTTTGGCTCTCGCGCATCATTTGGCTCTCACGTTCTTTTTGGCGTTCGCGCTCAAGCTCTTCTTTTAATTCTTCTATTTTTTTATAGATTTCGAGTGTTTCCTCAGATGCCTCACAGGCATCAGCATCGGCATCTGCTTCGCCGCATTCTTCTTTCCATTCTTCCTCTTCGGCATCGTCAACATCGTCTGCGGCTTGCTCAATCATCTGTTCGGTCTTCGTCTCTTCAATCATTTTCTGACCGGCCTGTTCAAGGTAATGGTTCATAACCCAACCCAGGGCGATAAAGACCAGGATATAACCCAGGAATGCCTTGCACAAGCCTTTGTAGGTTCCGAGAAAATCAAAATGCAGCCCACGAAACGAGGTATTACGGGCGCGAAAGATAAAGGAACGGATCAATAGCCACGGAAACAACGGCGAAGCCAAAAGCAGCGCCGGAAAGTGATAGGCGGGCGCTAATCTGTCAATGACCGACAGGATCGCCAGAAGGCCGACGGCGATTATGCGCCCCTTCAGGATGGCTTTCGGGTTGCCGTGGTAGTCAAAGCCGCTGCCGTCAAGGAGCGTGTTGCGGTGGAAATACTGCTCGCGCCGCACCTTTGCCCATGCCGAATAAATGCCGAGGCTCAGAATGCTAAGGAACAGGTTAACAAACCAGATACGAAAATACTCGCCGCCGGAGCCGACGAACTGGAGGCGGTGCTCGCTTACCGTAGCGGGAGAGCCGCGAAAAGGCGGTTGCTCAAATGGCAAATGAGTGGATTCAGCGAGTAGCAAAACGCTGTCTGGCAATTCCGGGAGCGAATCCTGCATGATGGGAGTTTTCCTGATCTGTCATACGCAAAGAAATAAATCTCATAGCCGGGTGAAAGTATAACTATAATCGTTCCGCTTGGTGGCACATAGAGAATGCTTGTGGATTTGCCGCATTTTCGAGGATATTGGCGGCTATCGCGCCGTTTTCAGCCACCGCTTGCCGGTTCTTGCCCAATCCGGTTAAAAGATTATGCCAAACTACCCGGTACTTGCCGGAAACTTTGTATGTTGGAGATTTTGTAACATGACGACCGTTCAGGATGTTCTGAAGATTATGAAAGACAATGAGGTCAAATTCGTTGACTTCCGCTTTACCGATACGCGCGGCAAGGAGCAACATGTCAGCGTCCCCGCCAGATGTGTGGATGAGGATAAATTCGAGACAGGACACGCGTTTGACGGTTCGTCCTTCGCGGGCTGGAAAGGCATCCAGGCTTCCGACATGCTCCTGATGCCCGACCCCGCTACCGCCTTCATTGATCCTTTCTTTGAGGAAACCACCCTGGTATTGACCTGCGACGTGACCGAGCCTACCGACGGCAAGGGATACGACCGCGATCCGCGCTCCATCGCCAGGCGCGCCGAAGCCTATCTGAAATCATCCGGGATAGGCGACACTGCCCTTTTCGGCCCGGAACCTGAATTTTTCATTTTCGATTCCGTCGAATGGCGAACCGACATGTCCGGTTCCTACGTGCGGATTACTTCCGAGGAAGCCGCCTGGCATTCCGGCGAAAAGAGCGAAGGCGGCAACAGCGGACACCGCCCCGGCATTCAGGGCGGCTATTTTCCCGTGCCGCCGGTTGATTCCTTCAACGACATCCGCGCCGCCATCTGCCTTGCCCTGGAAGAATGCGGCATCGAAGTGGAAGTGCACCATCACGAAGTCGCAACCGCCGGTCAGAACGAAATCGGCACCCGCTTCAATACCCTGGTTCGCCGCGCCGACTGGACGCAAATCCTGAAATACGTCATCCACAACGTAGCGCACCAATACGGCAAGACCGCAACATTCATGCCCAAGCCCATCGTAGGCGACAACGGCTCCGGGATGCACGTGCATCAGTCCATCTGGAAAGACGGCAGGAACCTGTTTGACGGCAATGGCTACGCCGGGCTTTCGGAAACCGCGCTCTATTACATCGGCGGCATCATCAAGCACGCCCGCGCCCTGAACGCCATCACCAACCCCGGCACCAACTCCTACAAACGTCTGGTTCCGGGATTTGAAGCGCCGGTAAAACTCGCCTATTCCGCGAAAAACCGTTCCGCTTCCATTCGCGTCCCCTTCGTTTCTTCGGGCAAGGCGCGCCGGATTGAAGCCCGTTTTCCCGATCCTATCGCCAATCCTTATCTATGCTTCTCCGCCCTGTTGATGGCCGGTCTGGACGGCATCCAAAACAAGATTCATCCGGGCGACCCCGCCGACAAAAACCTCTACGACCTGCCGCCGGAAGAAGACGCGAAGATTATGACCGTCTGCTCCAGCCTCGAACAGGCGCTTGAGTATCTGGACAAAGACCGGGATTTCATGACCCGGGGCGGCGTGTTCTCAAACGACTGGATTGACGCCTACATCGCCCTGAAGATGGAAGAAGTAACCCGATTCAGAATGACCACTCATCCAGTGGAGTTCGAGATGTATTACTCCTCTTGAATATGGATTGAGCGCAATCCCTGCCATTCACAGTGTGGCGGCCTGATTTCGCGCACGCCACTCAACAAAAATCCCCGCCGCGCCGACGGGGATTTTTTACGCATTTTTACACGCTTACATGTGCACGCGAAATTGTCAGTTTTTGTTCTGTTCCTTCGTCAGTTCGATGAAACGGCTACGGTCGCTCGCAAAACGCTGCCGTATTCGCTCCAAATCCTTCTGTTTGGCGGCGAGTAGCTCATTTTGCGTTTGCAGTTCCATATCTTCGTCGCGGATGGACTTGGCCAGTTCCGGCGGTATATTCTGTTTGTCATAAGGACTCGCCTCCTGAGCCAGTTCATTCTTCTTTTTCTGGGAGGCGCCAATCTTCACCAGGATGTTATTGATTTCGGTGTTTACCGAATCTTCCGTGTATTTCTGCATCCGGTCTATGTCGGAGAGTCTGGCATAAGTATCAAGGAGCGCTTTATCTCGGCGGATTTGACCCTGCTCTTTCTCTATCTTCTCCTGTTCTCTTTTTTTAGCCGCTTCCAGGGCCGCTCGTTCTTCCGGCGTAATGCGGGCGGGAATAATGGCGATACGATTGCCCTGCCGGTCATAAATCTTGAGCTCCCGTCCATTACATTCGGAAGGCATGATGTCGCCGCAGGCAGTCCGGCCTGTATTGGTCGTACAACAAGTAGTTTCGTTTCGCCCGGCTTTCCGGCCCGGCGGCGCGGCCAGAAGGCTTTCCGAGGCCAATAGCGCAGAAATTCCCACAAGCAGCGGCAATGATAAAACTCGCAAAAACATGCTAGCAACCCCCATTTTGAGTGCTCCCGTAACGCGCACGGTAAGCGGCAATGGCTTCTTTTCCGGGAAAAACGCCATCATTATCACGCAAAGAGAGGAAATTCATCAAATGTTCAAGTGTTGCAACCGCAATAACAGGCAGGGCAAAGTCGCGTTTAACCTCTTCCACGGCGGAAAGTTCGCCCTGCCCGCGTTCCATGCGGTCAAGCGCAATCAGCACGCCTGCAGGTTCGCCGCCTGCCGCGCGAATCAATCCGATCGCTTCGCGCACGGAGGTTCCGGCAGAAATAACGTCATCCACAATCAATACCCGCCCCTTTAGCGGCGCGCCCACGAGCAAGCCGCCTTCGCCGTGATCCTTGGCTTCCTTGCGGTTGTAGGCAAAGGGATAATTTATGCCTCGCCCGGCCAGATCCATCGCCACGCCGGTAACGAGGGGAATTCCCTTATAGGCGCTGCCGAACAGCATATCGAAGGCAAGGCCGCTTGCCAGCGCGGCTTCGGCATAAAATCCGCACAGCCGCGCCATGGTCGCCCCATCGTTGAATAACCCCGCATTGAAAAAATAGGGGGAAATTCGTCCCGCCTTGGTTTCAAATTCGCCAAAACGCAACACCTGCCGCTCAATTGCAAATTCGATAAACGCTAAGCGAAAATCCATGCTTTCCTGAAGTTGTGTCATTCTGTTCAACAATTTCCATCAACAACTAAATTCTCACATGTTACGCATTATTTCCCTGAACCTCAACGGCATTCGCTCCGCCTGGAGAAAAGGCGCGGCAAACTGGCTGGCCGCGCAGGACGCCGATTTTATCGCCTTGCAGGAACTGAAAGCGCAGGCGCATGATCTGGATGAAAGCATGCGCCAACCCGAAGGCTATAGCGCCTGTTACGCTTATGCGGAAAAAAAGGGTTACAGCGGCGTCGGCCTGTGGTGTCGACACAAACCTCTCGCTATACAAACTGGCACTGGAAACCCGGCGTTCGACGCGGAAGGGCGGTATGTGCGCGCTGACTTTAGCGATTACTCGATCATTTCGCTTTACGTCCCTTCCGGCTCGGCTTCTGCTGAGCGACAAACCGCCAAATTTTGCTTCCTTGACCATTTCTATGACCATATTGCCTCCTTGCGGAAAGAGCGGCGAGAAATTGTCCTGTGCGGCGACTGGAACATCGCGCATCAGGAAATTGATCTGAAAAACTGGAAAAGCAACCAGAAAAATTCCGGTTTCCTGCCGCAGGAACGCGCCTGGTTTTCCCGTATTCTCAATGACCTCGGCTGGGTGGATGTGTATCGGCGGCTTTACCCGGAGGCGGGGGAATCAGCCTATACCTGGTGGTCAAACCGGGGGCGGGCGTGGGAAAAGAACGTCGGCTGGCGCATTGACTATCAGATTGCCACGCCTGAACTGGCGGCGCGCGCCCGTTCCGCTTCCGTCTACAAGGCTGAACGCTTTTCCGACCATGCCCCGCTCCTGATAGATTACGCTTTAAATAATTGCGCTACAGCCAACAAAAAGTTACCCTTAGAGGTGTAGTTTTCTTGTTCTTCATTTCTCCTGATAGAGAGGTTCACCATGACGCAAACTGCTCTTGCCAACAATAAGGATAAACTGGTTGCCGACCTGAAAGCGGTCGTTTCTGACGCTGAGGAAATTTTAAAAAGCACTGCCGATGTTGCGGGAGAAAAAATGTCCCAACTCCGCACCAGGATCGAAGCACATCTGAAAGACGCAAAAGCCAAGCTGGCTGAAGTCGAAGTCGTTCTGCTTGACAAGACCAAGGCCTGCGCCCGCGCAACCGATGATTTTGTCCATGAGCAGCCCTGGAAGGCGGTAGGCATTGCCGCCCTCGTAGGCGTAGCCTGCGGCGTCCTGATCAGCCGTCGCTGATCGCATCGTTTTGCTGGACGGCGGTCGGGATGACCGGGAAAAGCGGCATTTTCCATAGCCTTAGACATTTCTGGGGCGATGTGGCGGAGGCGGCGCGTGACCGCCTCCGTCTGTTCGCCAATGAAGCCGAGGAAGCGCGTATCCGGCTGATGGGCGCTTTGCTGCGCGCGCTGCTTGCGCTTTTCTGCCTGATGATGGCGCTGGCGCTGTCCGCGCTCTTTTTGTTGCTTGCCTTTCCGCAACATCAACTGCTGCTTGCCGCGCTGCTTGCCCTGCTTTTCTTTTTCGCGGCGCTCTTGTTGTGGTCCGCCAGCCGCGCCTGTTTTACGCGCGGAAAACTTTTTTCCGCTTCCATTGCGGAATTGAACGAAGATATCCGTGTCCTTCGCGGTATGGATCCTCCTGCTTCCGATGCATCCAAAGCTCCCCCGCCTCTTTGAGGAGCGCGGTTTTCTCCGCGCCCGCATTGCCGACCGGCGCAAGGTATTGGCTGGGCATGGTGAGGCCATTGCACGGCTTTCTGCTGCCGGAGACTCTGTTTGTTCAGTCACGCGCTGGGTCAAAGAGCATCTGTTTGCTTTGGGGCTTGTCGGCGGTGTGGTTATGCTTGTCTTGCGCCCGAAGCGCCTGCCACGCGCCTTTCGCGTGGGAAAACGCGCCTTTGGCCTGTGGCGTATAGGGAAAAAACTAATCTCCCGCCTTTCTTTCCTGCGCCTTTTCGCCGGTTAGATAAGCGCCATATTCGCCGAACCTCACCCCTGCCTTCGACAGCCATATCCCATAAAACAATTGCTGTCTGCAAGACCAGTAGATTAGGGTGAGGTCTTGCAGACGGCAATAGCGAACCCCAACATTGTGCCCTTTGCTGTCTCTTTATTCACATGAGCTACTATATTTGGGTTCGCAGGCTTACCCCAACACTGTCATCGTTCCCCGACAGGAAAATCATCTGTCGGCCCAGTCGCCCAATCCCGCGACATCCAGCCCTGGTGGATGTAACGATGTATTGAGCTATACGGCCATTCCGAAGCGCGCGCGACATACCTATGTTTGACCGGATTGATATGAATGTAATCCATGTGCCGCCGCAAATCGTCCGCATCAGCAATCAAATGTTCCCAATATCGCCTTTACCATATTCCTCGCTCGCCTTTACGTTGCCTTGCGGTGCGTATCCATTCGTCTTTTGCAATGAGGCGCGAAAATCCGGCTTTGATTAACATCCAGCGCGTCGCGCAATCGCCATCATTTTCGAGGAGCTTCCAGATGGCGTGCAGATGATCCGGCAAAACAACCAAGGCCAGAATATCAAACGGATGCGCCAGTTTCACTTTGCGTACCGTGTCACGCAGGTCTGCGATATGATCCACCAGCAGCGCACGTGAGCGTTCGGCGAGATTGACGGTGAAGAAGTATGTACCGCCTGCCCGCCATGCGCGCCTGTATCTCATGCGTTTATCTTTTTCTCAAATGTCGGAGTCTATAGGATATATTCCGGGTTAAACGTAGCAAACCCAACATCCTGATTCCTCTCAAACGTTGGGTTTCGCTTGCGTTTATCCCAACAAGCCGGGAGAAGCTGAGATGCTGACTATAGATATGAGCGCCGATATGCCGAATGTGCAGCCGCCGGTGGCCTTGGTCGCGCAGGTGGAAAACGCCGCCGCGCATGGCGGCAAGGCCAGGAGTTTTATATATGGCGGCAAGGGCAGGGAATTTATAGATTGGGGTGAGCGGAACGCGAACCCCAACGGCAGCAAAGATGTTGTGGTTCGCTACGCTTCACCCCAACCGACCGCGCTTTTGATGATATGCGCCCAGTAGGCTAGTCCGTGGTCTCTGGACGGCTGCCCGGTAGCCAATAATCTTTTGGCCTGCCTGCGCCAGGGATAAGGACTGTAGGTTGTCGGCGCAAAGCCGGTCTCATCAACGTAGAGGGGAAGGTAATTGGCTTGTTCAAGGCCATAACGCCGCTTGAGGAAATGTCGCGTCCGCTCAGGATGACGAAGACTTTCGCTGTAGCGT
>WRKX01000024.1 GCA_009777925.1 Betaproteobacteria bacterium
CCAATCATTGCCACTGCTGTGATAGCCAAACAGACCGAGCCCGAACGTTTTGCCAACGCGCGCCAGTTTGCCGCTTACTTTGGCACTGTGCCTGACCAGCACAGTAGCGGCTCGAAAATGCGGTTGGGCAGGATGAGCAAACGCGGCGATGCTTACCTGCGCAGCATGATGATTGAGGGCGCGCATGCGGTATTGAAACATGTGTCTCCGGATTCACAGGAGAGCGACGACCGGCGGCTACTACGCTGGATACATCGTCACGGACGCAAAGGCGCAGCCATCCGTCTGGCGAATCGCAACCTGCGCATTGTCTGGGTGTTGTTGCAAAACGATCAGAACTACTGTCGCTGCCCAGGCCGACAGGTGGAACTTTCTCATGAGGAGATTGCCATGCACAATTGAAGTGATAAGAACATAGCCGACTGAACGATTGATTGTCACCGGGCGCAGAGGCGCTCCAACCGCTGCTAAAGAACATTGACCACAGGTCAGACCGTCACGTACAGATGCCTGCCAACCTACCGGCCCCTGAGGCCTTTCCGTAATTGGCATTGCGTGAGCTCAAACAATGTTGGCCACAAGCACATTGCTGCTTGCCCGAACAGGCCTTATACATAGATGCAACCGGGTTCCTTGTTCAAAAGCAGAAGTTGACAACCGGGGCGAGTCCATACATAGGTTGGGGTTCGCTACGCCTCACCCCAATCTACCGGGCTGCCGGAATCGGTCGGCAGCGTTACTTGAACTTGGTTAGTCATCATCATGGGAAAGCTCAAAACCTTGCTGTCAAATACCGAACAATGGCAACAAACAGTTGAGTATCTGTATTTTCTGCACCAAACGAAGTGGACAAGTTGGGAAAATCACTTGTGGGCGCACGAATTCGCTATCAGTTACTTTGGTATCGCCCGCCTCACCGAAGAAGACCTTAGAATTTCATGGCGAGATAAGCGAGAAAAGGGGCCTGTAGTAGAAGAAAATAATTGGCTCTGGATTGCGAATGGCACCCATCGGTTGTTCATTCCCGGTGATATTCTGGTTGTTACAGGAAGTAATGGCATGGGAGAAAAATACGGAATGTCTGGAGTGACCTCAAAAGGGGTTAGACTGAATCATTACTACATTCCGTTAAGAAGCTACAATATTCACCCGGCAATTAAGGGTTGCATCATATTTGCCATTTCGGCCCATATGGGGCGTGCCTCGAAAAGTCAAACCTTAATTGCCGGTTCAATAGTGCTATCGAATGGCCAGGTGATCTCATCGGTAAACGGTGGGATGACCCGGCCATAGGACGCTACGTCGTCGACTTGCGCGCAAGTAACCGTAGCCGGGTAAGCGCGTATAGCCCGGCAACCTCTCACTGCAAGACCTCTTCGGGTATTGATACGAATGAGATCACCTGCTTCGGCCTGTACAAATCAGGCCGAATGCCATCATCAACCAGAACTCTTGACATGCGGTATTACCTTCGCTTCTATCCGGATGGTTCGGTAACGCATACGTATGATCATAATCATCAGGGTTGGCGTATATCATTTGACCCGGAAAGAATGTCCCCTATAAAAGACCCTCATGTTGACATGGGTGTTGTACGCATGGATGGTGCTCATGTGAGTTTCGAGTTGTTTAATCCAAACAATAATGTTTGTGTTATCCGCTATGAAGGGGAATTTAAAAGCGGTCGGTTATGGTTAAGCTGCGTCAATCTGACTGATAATCCGCATTACACTGTATCGCATGGAAAATTGCCCTATCGATTCCACCCATTCAATCCGATGGCATATCCTTGGTGATGACACTCCATTCTTTTTCCGAACTGATTGAAGCCTTGCGCGTCCTGCCGGGCATCGGCCCCAAGTCGGCGCAGCGCATGGCTTATCACCTGCTCCAGCACGAGCGTCCTGCCGCCGCGCGGCTGGCGAGGGCTTTGCATAACGCTTTGGAGACCCTTCGCCATTGCTGTCGCTGCAATGCTTTTTCCGAAACAGAAGTATGCGCTCGCTGCGCGTCCGGCAAGCGTGACAGTACGCAGCTTTGCGTCGTGGAAACGCCGGTGGATATGAATCGGCTGGAGGAAACCCAGGCGTATCAGGGACTTTATTATGTGCTGATGGGACGCGCCTCACCCCTGGACGGCATTCCGCCGCAGTCGTTGGGCGTGGAAAAACTCCTTGCCCGTATTCGTGAGGGCGAGGTTAAGGAAGTAATTCTGGCCACCAACTATACCAATGAGGGCGAAGCGACCGCGCACTATATCGCTGCCCAGCTTGCCGCCAGCGCCCCGCCTGAACTCAAGGTCAGCCGTCTGGCGCGGGGCGTGCCTGTCGGCGGCGAACTGGAATTTACCGCGCCCGGCACATTGGCGCAGGCGTTACGGGAAAGACGCCCGGTCGGATAAATCGTAGGGGCGCGATTTATCGCGCCCAACCCAATAACCCCCAGCGGTTTTGCAGACGGCAATGTTCAGGGCGCGAAGGCGGCGCAAAAAAACCGGGGTTATGCCCCGGCCCTTTGCGTTTTTCAGCTTGTCATTCGCCCTATAAAGTAGATTACGGCAAAGGTCTGCGCCAACGCTATGCCGATGTACCATTTGAGCATATCTGTTTTGGCATTGGCTATTTCTGCTTTCAGGTCTGCCCTGGTTACCAGTTCTTTTGCGCTATTACCTGGCGCCTGGTTCAATGCTTCAACAGTTTCCCTGGCCTTGTCCTATGGCACGCCTGCGGCTTGCAGGGCTTCAAAGAAGGTTAGGGTAAGGTCTGACATGATTTGCGCTCCTGTGCAGTTGTTGAAAGTTCAATAGGTTTTTCGTTGTAGTCTCGAAAAATGCCGCTTGCCTGACAGGACAATTGCGCCAAGCCTGTAGACAACATCCCAAGTGCCTGCCTTCGTAAAATTACCTACAATAATAGTTTCTCTTGCCCCTTCAACACTCTACTTACATGAGCCATCTTCGCATTCGCGGCGCGCGTACCCATAACCTCAAAAACATTAGCCTTGATCTGCCACGCGACAAACTGATCGTCATTACCGGGCTTTCCGGTTCCGGCAAGTCCTCGCTTGCCTTCGATACGCTCTATGCTGAAGGGCAGCGGCGTTATGTGGAATCGCTCTCCGCCTACGCCCGCCAGTTTCTGCAATTGATGGAAAAACCGGATGTTGATTTCATCGAAGGTCTGTCGCCCGCTATTTCCATTGAGCAGAAGGCGGTCAATCACAATCCCCGTTCCACGGTAGGAACGGTCACGGAAATTCACGATTATCTGCGCCTCCTGTTCGCGCGGGTGGGAACCCCTTATTGCCCGGAACATGATCTGCCGCTCGCCGCGCAAACGGTTTCGCAGATGGTGGATCATGCGCTCGCCCTCCCTCATGACGCCCGTTTGATGATCCTCTCGCCCATCGTGACGGAGCGAAAAGGCGAGCAGCAGGAGCTATTTGCCGAATTACGCGCCCAGGGCTTCGCGCGCTTGAGGATTGACGGCAAAGTGTACGAAATGGAGGCTCTCCCCAAACTTGCCAAGACGAAAAAACATAGCGTTGATATCGTAGTCGACCGTTTGAAAGTTCGCCCCGACGCGCGGCAACGTCTGGCCGAATCTTTTGAGACCGCGCTTCGCTATGCCGACGGACGCGCTATCGTGCTGGAAATGGATTCCGAAGCCGAACACCTTTTTTCCGCCCGCTTTGCCTGTCGCAAATGCAATTACGCCTTGCAGGAATTAGAGCCGCGCATTTTTTCCTTCAACAATCCGATGGGCGCGTGTCCTGCCTGCGACGGGCTGGGGGTCATCCAATTCTTCGACCCGGCGCGGGTTGTGGTCGCGCCCGGACAATCCATCGCTGCAGGCGCAATCAAAGGTTGGGACAGGAAAAGCAAATTCTATTTTCAGATGTTGCAGCAAGTGGCGGAGCATTACGGTTTCGATATAGACCTGTCTTTTGAGGCATTGGATGACAAGGCGCGACAGGTAATTCTCCACGGTTCCGGGCGCGAAGCCATTGCCTTTTCCTATGTGACCGAACGCGGCACACGCTTCATCCGCGAACATCCCTTTGAAGGCGTGCTGCGTAATCTGGAACGACGTTATCGGGAAACGGATTCGCAAGCCATGCGCGAAGAGCTTGCCCGCTATATAAGCAATCAACCCTGCCCGCAATGCGACGGCAGCCGCCTGAAAAAAGAAGCGCGACATGTGCGGGTAGGCGATAAAACCTTGCATGAAATCAATCGCCTGCAACTTCAGGAGGCGCTTGATTTTTTCCAGACCTTGAAACTTTCCGGACACCGGGCGCAGGTAGCGGACAAAATCCTGAAAGAAATTTTGACCCGCCTGAATTTTCTGCTCAACGTCGGTCTGGATTACCTCTGTCTTGAACGCTCGGCGGATACGCTCTCCGGCGGCGAGGCGCAGCGCATCCGCCTGGCGAGCCAGATCGGCTCCGGCCTTACCGGCGTCATGTACGTTCTGGATGAGCCTTCCATCGGGCTGCATCAGCGCGACAATGAACGCCTGCTCAGCACGCTTTGCCATCTTAGGGACATGGGCAACACGGTTATCGTGGTCGAGCATGACGAGGAAACCATCCGCATTGCGGATCACATCGTCGACATCGGCCCCGGCGCGGGCGTGCACGGCGGCGAAATCGTAGCGGTTGGCGCTGCCGCAGGCATCGCCGCCCATCCCACCTCGATTACCGGCGCGTATTTGTCCGGCAGACGCAAAATCGCCATACCGAAAAAACGGCGGAAAGCTATCAACGGACAAACACTGAACATCGTAAATGCCTGTGGCAACAATCTGAAAGCAGTAAATCTCGAATTGCCCATCGGCGTCCTGACCTGTGTCACCGGGGTTTCCGGTTCCGGCAAATCCACCCTTATTAACGATACGCTCTACAAGGCGGCGGCGCGCGCCTTGAACGGCAGCAGCGTCGAGCCGGCAAAATACGGCGAAATTCGCGGCCTTGCGTGCTTCGACAAGGTTGTCAGCGTCGACCAGGCGCCGATTGGCCGCACCCCACGCTCCAATCCGGCTACCTATACCGGCCTTTTGACCCCTATCCGCGAACTGTTCGCGCAACTGCCGGAAGCGCGCGCGCGCGGTTATTTGCCGGGGCGCTTTTCTTTCAACGTCAAGGGCGGACGTTGTGAAGCCTGCCAGGGCGACGGCGCTCTCAAGGTGGAAATGCACTTCCTGCCCGATATTTACGTGCCCTGCGATGTCTGCCACGGCAAACGCTATAACCGCGAAACTCTGGAAATACGCTACAAGGGAAAAAACATCCACGACATTCTGGAAATGACCGTGGAGAACGCGCGCGAATTTTTCGACCCTGTTCCCAACATCGCCCGCAGGCTGCAAACTCTGGTAGATGTCGGTCTTTCCTACATCACTCTGGGGCAGAGCGCGACCACCTTATCCGGCGGCGAGGCGCAACGGGTCAAGCTGGCGCTTGAGCTATCGCGCCGCGATACCGGCAACACCCTCTATATTCTCGATGAACCCACCACCGGCTTACACTTCGCGGATATTGAAATGTTGCTCTCCGTGCTGCATCATCTGGTCGAGCGCGGCAACACCGTGGTCATGATTGAGCACAATCTCGACGTAATCAAAACCGCCGACTGGCTCATTGACCTGGGGCCGGAAGGCGGCGACAGCGGCGGACGCATTATCGCAACGGGTACGCCGGAGGAAATTGCCGCAACGTCTACCAGTCACACCGGGCGTTTTCTTGCTCCATTGTTGCAACGATAGAACAAAAATTAGCGACAGGTATTCATGCCTGTCGTTCAAAACGAACAAGGAAGTGGTTTGCATTCCCTCCCTTGTTGCTACGGTCGAAACCCCGGCATTCAAGCCGGAGTTCCAACCTTTGCGCCGCCCTGAAGGGCGGGGTTTCAAACCGGAGTTAGTTTTACGATGAAAATTCTGCGTATCCTGATAAAAATACTGCTCGTCCTGCTCATCCCCGCCATTATCGCGGGCTGCCAGATACTTCAGACGATTGGCGATATGCCGAACCAGGAGGCTATCATGCGTTACGAGCAACTCCCCTACTATCGGGACGGCTATTTCCACGCGGCGGAAGAATTGCCGTTCTACCCTGAGCGAATCACCGGCGGCGGCGGCAGATGGTGGCGACATGTGTTTGATCGCTCAAAAGCGCCCAAAACCACTCTGCCAACGGTTGCCCTGACCGCCGCGTCCTTTGCTGATCCGCCTGCCGAGCTTGCGTTTTACTGGCTTGGACATGCTTCCCTCATCATTGAGCTTGATGGTTTGCGTTTCATGGTTGACCCGGTATTAGGCAACGCCGCGCCTATCCCCGGCGTCGTTCGTCGTTATGTCGCCGCGCCCATCCGGCGCGAAGACCTGCCGCGTCTTGATTACGTTCTCATCACCCATGACCATTACGATCATCTGGAATACGCCACCATTCGCGCCCTGCGGGAGCGAGCCGAGACGCGCTTTATCGTGCCCTATGGCGTCGGAATACACCTGAAAAAATGGGGCATCCCGGATGAACGCATCCATGAAATCGGCTGGGGAGAAACCGCCAAGGCGGGCGATATAAGCGTTTTCTCGGAACAAACCCCGCACTTTTCCGGGCGCACCTTTGACCGGCGCAATACTACCCTGTGGACGGCCTACGTCCTGAAGGGGAAAGAGTCCAGCGTCTTCATCAGCGGAGATACCGGCTATGGCAAGCATTTCAAGGAGATTGGGGAACGGCACGGCCCTTTTCGCCTGGCGTTCTTTGAGATTGACGCCTGGAATCCCGGCTGGCCCAAAACCCATCTTTTCCCGGAAGAAGTGATCCGCGCCTACCATGATGTCAAGGCAGAGGCGCTGGTTCCTGTCCATTGGGGCGTGTTCGACCTTGGCCGCCACACCTGGAATGAATCTATCCGCATAATCCGCGCTTTGGCGGATGAGGATAAAAACGTCAATCTTCTGACCCCGCTGATGGGAGAAAAAGTTATCCCCGGCGAAACCCGGACGACGGACTGGTGGGAATCTGTGGGCGGGGAGCAGGGTTCAGAGATCATGGACTAGATTAAGGGAGCCACAATCTCCATAAACAATTGTGGCATCAAAGCGAGTCTCTCTCACCTCGCCGTAAATGACGATGATTGCGCTCGAAGGCGCGTTCAATAAACCACCGCCGGGTAAGAACCCAGAATTTTCAGGTAGGCGGCGCGGCTGGCAAGCTGTTTCAGGGCGGAAGCCACATGCGGCGCGTTTCTGTGTCCTTCCACATCCACATGATAAACGTATTCCCACAATCCCTGCCGTACCGGTCTCGACTCCAGCCGTGTCATCGAGACGCCTTCTGTCGCAAAAGGCTGTAAAAGCCCGTGCAGGGAACCGGAAATATTGGGCGCGGACATGATAAGCGAAGTCTTGTCCTGCCCGGATTCGCCCGCGTCATGCCTGCCCAGCACCACAAAACGGGTCGTGTTATTGGGGTCGTCCTCAATGGAAGCGCACAGGCACGGCAGGCGGTAATGCTCTCCCGCCGCCTGACTGGCAATGGCGGCAACTTTATGATCGTCGGCGGCCATCTGCGCGGCCAGCGCGTTACTGGCAACCGCAATACGTTCAGCATTGGGCAGATGCAGATTCAACCATTCATGACATTGCGCCAACGATTGCGCGTGGGAATAAACCTTGCTGACGCTTCGCAGACTCTCCGCTCTGGAAAGCAAATTTTGATGAATGCGGACTATTACCTCGCCACAAATTTTGAGAGGCGTCTGTAAGAGCAGATCCAGAGTGCGCCCTACCGCCCCTTCCGTAGAATTTTCCAGGGGGAGAATCGCGTACTCGGCGTGGCCGGCCTCCGCCTCCCGAAATACATCGTCAATGGAAATCGCGGGCATCAACCTTGCCGCGTGACCGAATTGCTTGATGGCGGCGGCTTCGGAAAACGTCCCTGCCGGGCCTAAAAAAACCACCCGTATCGCTTCTTCCAGAGACAGGCAGGCAGACATCACTTCGCGGAAAAAGAAGGTCACGCTCTCATCCGGCAAAGGCCCCTTGTTCAAAGCCTGCAAGCGACGCAACACCTCCGCCTCGCGCTCAGGCCGGTAGCCATGCCCCGCGTCATTATCCTTGTAGCGCGCCTTGATCTCCCCAACCTGTTTGGCGCAACAAGCGCGGCGATTCAAAATTTCCAGCAATTGCTCGTCAATTGCGTCAATCTCCCGGCGCACGCCGGAAAGTTCCTGTTGCAGATTCTGGCTCATCATCTCCACGCCCCAAATTTGTGGCAAAACGGCAGCACTGAATCACTCCGACCCCTGGCCGTGGCGACTCAACAAGCCGGAAATGATACCCGCCAATTCGCCTTAAAGGGTATTTTGCGTAACGCCGCCATTTTAATGTTTTCTACCGTAATATCCCTCTAGGCAAATGCTGCGACGCAACATATAATGTCGTTCTATGTCTTCTTCCCGCAAACCATAAATGTCCGAATCCGTATTCATCGTCCAGTCCGGTCTGGCGGAAAAAACGCGCAAAAGCCGCCTCCCCGGCGTTTTGGACGTTCTGCAAAGCAGCACCGGCCTGATTCTTGCCCTGTTCATGTGGGGACACATGTTTTTCGTCGCTTCCATCCTCCTGGGCGAATCAGCCATGTGGACTATCACCAGGATGTTTGAAGGTTATTTCTTCTTCGGAAAATCCTACCCTGCCATCGTGTCCTGCGTCGTCGCGTTTATTGCGCTGGTGTTCTTCATCCACGCGCTCCTCGCGGTACGCAAGTTCCCCGGCAATTACCGGCAGTGGCGCACTGTCCGCGCCCACGCCAAGGCTATGCGGCACGGGGATTCCACCCTGTGGATATGGCAGGTTTATACCGGCTTCCTCCTCTTTTTCCTCGCTTCGGCGCATCTTTATCAAATGATGCTCTGGCCACAGGACATCGGGCCTTATGCCTCTTCCGACCGTATCTGGAGCGACAGGCTGTGGCCGTTTTATCTGGTGATGCTGCTGGCGGTGGAATTGCACGGCAGCATCGGCCTGTACCGTCTGGCGGTGAAATGGGACTTGCTGCCGCTCTCCCGTACCTTCCTGAAAAGAGTGAAATGGGGACTTACCCTGTTTTTCCTGGTTCTCGGCCTGGCTACTCTGGGCGCTTATATGAAAATCGGCTATGAACACCGCTTCCAGTACGGCGAGCGTTACACCCCGGAAACCCTGCCCGCCTGGCTCCTGCGTCTTCTCCCGGAAAAGGATTTCTCCAACCCACACCATAAACTGCCAGCCTTCGTAAAGGAGACGCCATGAAAACCATCATGACCGACGTGTTGGTCATCGGCGGAGGCCTTGCCGGATTGCGCGCGGCAATCGGGGCCAAGCGACGCGGCCATCGCGTCCTGATCCTCTCCCTGGTTCCGCCCAAGCGTTCCCACTCGGCGGCGGCGCAAGGCGGGATGCAGGCGTCGCTCGCCAATGTGATTCGCGGCCAGGGCGATTCTGAAGACGTACACTTTGAAGATACCGTGCGCGGCAGCGACTGGGGCGCGGATCAAATCGTGGCGCGCATGTTCGTAAATACCGCACCCAAGGCGGTACGCGAACTCGCGGCCTGGGGCACGCCCTGGAGCAGGGTGCGCCGGGGCGAGCACAACGTCGTCATCAACGGCGAAAAAGTCACCCTCACCGAACGCGACGAAGCGCACGGCCTGATCGCGCAACGCGATTTTGGCGGCACCAAGAAATGGCGCACCTGCCATGTCTCGGATGGAACCGGACACGCCATGCTGTTTACCGTAAGCGATCAGGTCATCAAACACGACATTGAGGTGCTGGAACGCACCGAAGCTCTTGCCCTGATTCACGATGGCGAACGCTGTTATGGCGCGGTCGTGCGCGATCTTGTCAGCGGGGAAATTTTTACCTGCATGGCCAAGGCGACGATCATCGCAACCGGCGGCGCGGGAAGGCTGTATCGCGTCACCACCAACGCGGTAATCTGCGAAGGCATGGGGCACGCGCTGGCGCTGGAAACCGGAATCGCGCCGCTCGGCAACATGGAAGCCGTGCAGTTTCACCCCACCGGTATTTTCCCGGCGGGCATCCTCGTCACTGAGGGCTGCCGGGGCGACGGCGGCCTGCTGCGCGACGTGGACGGGCATCGCTTCATGCCAGATTACGAACCGGAAAAGAAGGAGCTTGCCTCGCGCGATGTCGTCTCCCGCCGGATGGAGGGACATATCCGCAGCGGCAGGGGCGTTCCCTCGCGCTTCGGCGAGCACCTCTGGCTTGATATTACCCTGCTCGGCAAGCACCACATCGAATATAACCTGCGCGAAGTCAAGGAAATCTGCGAGACCTTCCTGGGCATAGACCCAGCCCGCCACTGGATTCCCGTGCGTCCGGCGCAGCATTACACAATGGGCGGGGTTCGCACCGACTATACCGGCGAATCGCCCTGGCTGAAAGGGCTGTTTGCGGCAGGCGAAGCGGCCTGTTGGGATTTGCATGGCTTCAACCGGCTGGGCGGCAACTCCGTAGCCGAAACCGTAGTCGCGGGGATGATTGTCGGCGAATTCATCGCCGACTTCTGCGATGATCCTGCCAATACCGTCGCCCAGCCGCTTACGCTCGCGGCGGAATTCGCCCGGCGGGAAAAAAGCTCGCTGGAAGAACTGCTGCGCCATCCCGGCAAAGAAAATGCCTTCCAGCTATGCGCGGAAATGCAGGAAATCATGACCCGTTGCGTCGGCATCTTCCGTAACGCCGACGGCCTTCAGGAAGGAGTATTTCATCTCCAGCGCCTGTTGCAAAAAAGCCGCGACATCGGAATCACTGGCAAGAGCGGCGGCAGCAACCCGGAACTGGTCGCCGCCTATCGGGTCCGACGGATGTTGAAGCTCGCCATTACCATCGCGCAAGGCGCTTATCAGCGTACCGAAAGCCGGGGGGCGCACTTCCGCGAAGATTTTCCGCAGAGAAACGATCGAAGCTGGCTCAAGCGAACCCTCGCCTTCTGGCCGGTTGACCCGGAAGCCACCCTGCCCCGCCTCGACTATGAGGCGCTCGATGTAAAGAGCATGGAACTGCCGCCGGGTTGGCGCGGCTATGGCGCGAAGGACTACATCAATCACCCGGACACCGAAGAGCGGCAATTTGAGATCGAGCAGATCAAAAATCGCTTCCAGATGGACGGTAAAGACCGTTTCGCCCTGCAAGAGGCTCTTATGCCCTATACCGGCCGTCTGCCTGAAATTCTGCGCGGGAAAAATGAGCGCCTGGATGAACCTCTGGAGAACACTTGATGAGCCACCGTCAAATCACCCTGCAAATCCTGCGTTACAACCCGCAGGACGCCGCTTCCAAACCATGCCTGCAAAGCTATACGCTGGAAAAAGCCGATGGCATGACGCTCTTTATCGCCCTGAATGAAATCCGCGAGCAACAGGACCCGACCCTGCAATTTGACTTCGTTTGCCGCGCCGGAATCTGCGGCAGTTGCGCGATGATGGTCAATGGTCGCCCCCGGCTTGCCTGTCGCACCCTCATATCCGACCTGCCGAAAAAGATTATCCTGGCGCCGCTTCCCTTCTTTGAATTGATTGGCGACCTCTCCGTCAACACCGGCAAATGGATGCGAGGCATGAGCAAACATCTGCAAACCTGGCTGCATAGCCAGGAAGAATCGCCCGACCTGAACCGGATTGAAGAACGCATGGAGCCGGAAGAAGCCGAAGCTGTATACGAGATGGATCGCTGCATCGAATGCGGCTGTTGTGTTGCCGCCTGCGGAACCGCCCAGATGCGTCAGGATTTCGTGGGCGCGGTTGGTCTTGGCAAAATCGCCCGTTTCCGTCTTGATCCCCGCGACACCCGCGCGGACGGCGATTTTTACGAGCTGATCGGCGACGACTCCGGCGTATTCGGCTGCATGTCGCTCCTCGCCTGTCACGATGTCTGTCCCAAATCCCTCCCCCTGAAAAGCCAGATTGCCTTTTTGCGCCGAAAAATGGCTCAGACTTCCATCCGGCAGGAATAAGGCGACTTTCATGCTGCCGGGCGGCATTGTTTGCGACAGCTAGTCTTTGCACGTTTGGGTAGCGGCATATTTCGGCCAGATTATCTCGCCCTTGGCGTTTTTCAGGACTTCAAGGCCGCATACTATGTCTATCTGGACAACGATCTGGCCTTTTGCGTTGATGTAAGAATGCTTTTTTCCGCCGTTTTCTAGGGCTATTGCCAAGTCATAGGCATCATCGGTATCAAAATTGAGAGCATACCTAAACCTTGGCTGAATCGCCCATTCACCTTGAGCGTTGATGTAACCGTAATGCCCGTTTTCCTCGACTACTGCCAACCCATTGGCTGCAAAAAGCCCTGCTTCTTCAAACCTCGGCGGAATTACCATTTCGCCTTGGGTATTGATGTAGCCATACTTCCTATTTTCCTTGACCCTAGCCAAACAGTTGTCGGAAAAACCAATAGTATGCTCAAACCTTGGCGAAACTACCCATTCACCCTGAGTGTTGATATAACCCCACCTTCCATTTTCCCAGACTGCTGCCAACTCACAGGCGTAGAAGCTGTAAGCGCCCCCAAACTTCGGAGGTATTACCCACTTACCTTGAGAATTTATGTAACCCCACTTCCCATTTTCCTTGACCAGAGCCAAACCATTGGCAGCAAAATCCTCGGTACTTTCAAACCTCGGTAGAATTATCCACTTACCCTGAGTGTTGATATAACCCCATTTACTGATTTCCTTGACCGCTGCCAGACCGTTCGCTGCAAAAAACCGGGCAACCTCAAATCTTGGTGGTATCGCCCACTCGCCTAGAGAGTTGATGTAACCCTCTTTCCCATTTTCTTTAGCTGCTGCCAAGCCATTGGCGGCAAAACGCCGGGCAGACTCAAATCTTGGCGGAATCACCCATTCTCCCTTGGCGTTGATGTAACCATCTTTCCCGTTTTCTTTAGCTACTGCCAAGCCATTCGCAGCAAACTCCCCAGCATCCTCAAACCTTGGCGGAATTACCAACTCACCCTTGGCGTTGATGTAACCGCATTTCCTATCTCCTATACATATCTTAAAAAGTTTCTCAAGCTTATGTAACCTGCGTTCCGCTGTTGCTGTTACTGTCGCTGCCGTCGTCCCGCCTTCCTGCGCCCCGTAAGCCGTAGCCGAAAGCCCAATCGCCAGAGCTGCGGCCAAGAGTCCGGCACATCGTACTTTTTTATGACAAGCAATCAACATGACAACGCTCCACAAGCTGAAAATGAAAACAACCTACTCCGCTGCCAGTTCCAGCGAAAATTTGCCTCTCACATCCGCTGCGGCAATCACTTCGTCGGACTGGCTGGCGGCAGCACCCATTTCAGCAAGGCGCTGGTTGGCCTGCCGCAAACGTTGCACCACACGACTCACCAGCGCCTCCTGCATGCGCTCCTGCAATTCTTCCGAAGCCAGTGCCAGAGCAGCCATGCTGATCTCCAGCAAGCGGCATGGCGTAATGGTTATGACCGTCGCGCTGTGCGTGGGGTCTCTCTTGTAGAGATAGGACATCTCGCCTACCGGCTCCCCTATGCCCAGCCGACAAACAGCCTTGCCCGCGACCGAAACCTCCACCTCGCCCGCCACCAGAATGCCGAAAATCTGGTGACTTTCCCCTTCCCGCATTAACGTTACCCGTTCGCCCACATCGCGCCAGATCGAAGAGCGCAGCACCTCCCAGAGCTCCACATTCTCAAACTCAAAGAAAAAATCCATCTTGCGCAGGATGGAAAAATGCCGGGCATCCTCAACCAGAACCTCATCTTCATCGCCCTGAATCTTGTAGCGCACGGAGGCCAAATCCTTGGCAAACTCCGCGCCATTGTTGTAACGGCTGTAAGTTTCCTTTTCCAGCGACTTCTTCAGGATGGCGTCCAGCTTCTTGGGCAGGTTGGGATTCAGGCGCGACACGGTAGGCGAATCCGTATTGATGATCTTGTAGATCAGCGCCGCCTGGCTTTTAGCCCGGAACGGCAGCCGCCCGGTCAAAAGCTGAAAAAACACCACCCCCAGCGAATAAAGGTCGGTTTTCTGGTTCAGCGGGTAGGATTTCAACTGTTCCGGCGACATGTACGCAGGCGAACCGACCCCCATGACAAAGGTGGAATCCCGATCCATGTCCTTCTTGATGTTGATCGCCAGGCCAAAGTCGGCAACTTTAGGATTGTCGTCCTTGTCAATCAGAATATTGGCGGGCTTGATGTCGCGGTGGATTATGCCCTGGCGGTAGGCATGATCGAGCGCCATGCAACACTTGAAAATGATGCCGATCACCCGATGCAATGGCAGCATACTCTCAATCCGGCAGAAGTCTTCCAATGATGTGCCTTCCACGTACTCCATCACGATGAAGGCCTGGCTCTTTTCCACCACAGCGTCGAAGACGCGGACGATATTAGGGTGAATAAGCCTTTCGGAAACGGCGCGCTCGGTACGGAAGAGCTTGCGCATCCGGCGCGAAACCGCCGCGTTCTCCTGGTCGAAACGCACCAGTTTCACCGCTACCTGCCGGTCTTCATCAGGATCATGGCACAGGTAAACCACGGCCGTAGCGCCTTTACCAAGCTCTTTGATGATTCGGTACTTGCCGATACTGTCCATTCTGCCCCAAATTGATTTCACCGCAACAGCTTTAATGGTACATGAATATTCGGGGAAGATTTGTAAAAGACTTGAAAAAAAAAAACCTGCCCCCATGAAGGAAAAAGTCATCAAGGAGACTTATCTCATGCCTGAAAACGAAATTCCGCTCAATCCACCGGAAAATCCACCGGAAACACCGGAAACAAATGAACCCGACGCAGCACAGCGTCCCGAGCGCAATCCTCTGGAACGCATCGCCGAACTGGAGGGCAAACTTTCCGCAAGCGAAGACAACTGGCTGCGCGCCAAAGCCGAGGCCGAAAACGCGCGTCGCCGCGCGCATGAAGAAGTCGCCAGGGCGCACAAGTTTTCCATCGAGAAATTCGCGGGCGAATTGCTCGCCGTGAAAGACAGTCTGGAAGCCGCCTTGAGCAGCGAAACCCAAAGCGTGGAAACGCTTCGCAGCGGAGTGGAGTTGACCCTGAAGCAACTGGTTGCCGCGTTTGAAAGATCGGGCGTCCGGGAAGTCAACCCGCTCAACGAAAAATTCGACCCTAACCTGCACCAGGCCATTCAGACCGTGGAAAGCGAGCAGGAACCGAACATGGTGGCGCTCGTCCTGCAAAAAGGCTACCTGATTGCCGAACGGGTATTGCGCCCGGCTATGGTGTTCGTCACCAGGGCGAAGGAGTCTTAATTAATGTCAGGTTATTAAATCTATGGGCAGGCGAATTCTCATTATTCAGGGCCATCCTGCGGAGCAAAGCCTTTGCAAAGCATTGGCGAAGGAATACGAACAAGGAGCCCAAGAATCAGGGCATACGGTCAGAATATTGACTGTTCGCAATCTCAAATTTGATCCAGTCCTGCATGAAGGGTACAAAACCGTCCAGCCGCTGGAAGCGGATTTGGTCCTGGCTCAGAGCGAGATCAGGTCCGCAGATCATATCGTCATTGTTTTTCCCACCTGGTGGGGAGGTATGCCCGCGCTACTGAAAGGATTCATTGACCGAGTTTTCCTCCCTGGCTTCGCTTTCCAGTACCGCCAGGGATCCCCATGGTGGGACAAACTCCTGAAAGGAAAATCCGCGCACATCATTGCGACCATGGATACTCCGCCCTGGTATTTCCGGATTTTCTATAGAGACGCGGGCATCAATCAGATAAGGCGCATGATTCTGCAATACTGCGGTGTCGACCCTGTCAAAGTCACCCGTATAGGTCGTGTCAAGGATACGACCGATGCCTGGAAAAACGCCTGGTTATCGAAAGTCAGGGTTTTCGGGCGCAATGCCTGGTAATTCATTGAGTCACCCCACCATAAATGGCGGGGATTCCTCGATACGATTCAGGGGAGCCTACGGCTCCAAATTTAACGATTGTCTCACTGACCTCGCCATAAATGGCGAGGATTGCGTTCGACCCATGTTCAATTTTGAGGTCTTGCAGACGGCAATTGGGGTCGGGGGAGATGGCTACCGCGCTGGCTTCCAGCTTGGAGAAAAAGTAAAGCAAAATCGCTCTGACGCTTGAAATTCACCCTGTCGCCCCTATCTGGCAAACAGGCAAAAACCTTTTTTCAATTTTCTATCTGCCACTGGCAGCGTTTTCAGAAAGGATTATTTAAATGGGCAAGATCATCGGCATTGACCTTGGCACAACCAATAGTTGCGTATCAGTCATGGAAGGCGGCAGCGCCAAGGTTATCGAAAATTCGGAAGGCGCGCGCACCACGCCCTCCATCGTCGGATACGCCGAAGATGGCGAAATTCTCTGCGGCGCGCCCGCCAAACGGCAGGCGGTCACCAACCCGAAAAACACGCTTTATGCGGTCAAGCGTCTGATTGGCCGTCGTTTTGAGGAAAAAGAGGTACAAAAAGACATCGGCCTCATGCCTTACAAAATCATCAAGGCCGACAACGGCGACGCCTGGGTGGAAGTGCGCGACAAAAAAATCGCGCCGCCGCAGGTCTCCGCCGAAGTGTTGCGCAAGATGAAAAAAACCGCCGAAGATTATCTGGGCGAAGACGTAACCGAGGCCGTCATCACCGTGCCCGCCTACTTTAACGACAGCCAGCGCCAGGCCACCAAGGACGCCGGACGCATCGCCGGTCTGGAAGTCAAGCGCATCATCAACGAACCCACGGCGGCGGCGCTTGCCTTCGGCATGGACAAGGCCGACGGCAGGGACCGGAAAATCGCCGTCTATGACCTTGGCGGCGGCACTTTCGACATTTCCATCATCGAAATTGCCGAAGTGGAAGGCGCCAACCAGTTTGAAGTGCTGGCTACCAACGGTGACACCTTTCTGGGCGGCGAAGATTTCGACCAGCGTCTGATTGACTACATTATCGAAGAATTCAAAAAAGAGTCTGGCGTAGACCTGAAAAAGGATGTTCTCGCCCTGCAACGCCTGAAGGAAGCAGCCGAAAAAGCCAAGATCGAGCTTTCTTCCGGCATGCAAACCGAAATCAACCTGCCTTACATCACGGCGGACGCCAACGGCCCCAGGCACCTGACGCAAAAAATCACCCGCGCAAAATTCGAGGCGCTGGTGGACGACCTCATTGCCCGCACCATCGAGCCTTGCCGTATCGCCATCAAGGACGCCGGCCTCAAAGTCTCCGACATTGATGATGTCATCCTCGTCGGCGGTCAGTCCCGTATGCCCAGGGTGCAGGAGAAGGTGAAGGAATTTTTCGGCAAGGAACCGAGAAAAGATGTCAACCCCGACGAAGCCGTGGCGGTAGGCGCGGCCATTCAGGGCGGAGTTCTCCTTGGCGATGTCAGGGATGTGCTGCTTCTTGACGTTACCCCGCTCTCGCTGGGCATTGAGACTCTGGGCGGCGTGATGACCAAATTGATCCAGAAGAACACCACCATCCCCACCAAGGCAAGCCAGGTCTTTTCCACTGCCGATGACAACCAGTCCGCCGTGACGATTCATGTCCTACAGGGCGAACGGGAAATGTCCTCCGGCAACAAGAGTCTGGGGCAATTCAATCTGGAAGGCATTCCGCCCGCGCCGCGCGGCGTGCCGCAGATCGAAGTGACCTTTGATATAGACGCCAACGGAATCATGCACGTATCCGCGCGCGACAAGGGAACAGGCAAGGAAAACAAGATCACCATCAAGGCCAATTCCGGCCTCTCGGAAGCGGAAATTCAGGCGATGGTAAAAGACGCTGAACTGCACGCCGAAGAAGACAAAAAGGCGCGTGAACTAGCCGATGCGCGTAACGGCGCGGACGCCATGACGCATATGGTGAGAAAATCCCTTGCCGAATATGGCGACAAGCTGGAAGCTGCCGACAGGGAAAGCATCGAGGCCGCCATCAAGGAACTGGAGGCCGTTGCTCGCGGTAACGACATGGAGGAAATTACCGCCAGAACCGAGGCGCTCTCCAAGGCCGCGCAAAAGCTGGGCGAAAAAATGTACGCTTCTTCAGAAGCCGCTGCCGGCGATGCTTCTGCCGGCGCATCCGGGCAAAACGGGGCGAAGCAGGAGGATGGCAACGTGGTGGACGCTGAATTCACCGAAGTGGACAAGGAGCAAAAATAGTCCAGGCCATAGACCCGTCTTGCTGCCCTTGCCGCTTGCGGCTAAGGCAGCAAGGCTTGTTTTTATAGTCATTCCTTTGAATAAAATGACTTCATGCGTAGGTTGGGGGGAGCGAAACGCTAACCCCAACATTGTGCTTCCAGCAACCGCTACGTGTTGGGGTTCGCTACGCTCACCGCCAACCTACTGGGTACGGGCTAAGGCAGCAAGACTTGATATGTGGGTTGCGCGACCAAATTAAGGAAATTTCATGTCGAAAAAAGATTTTTATGAGGTGCTGGGTATAAACCAGGACGCAAGCGAAGAGGAAATCAAAAAATCCTATCGCAAGCTCGCCATGAAATATCACCCGGATCGCAACCCGGATAATCCTTCGGCGGAGGAAAAATTCAAGGAAGTCAAAGAGGCTTACGAGATTCTTTCCGACGCGCAAAAACGCGCGGCCTACGACCAATACGGTCATGCCGGAGTTGACCCGCAGGCCGGATTCGGCGGCGGCCAGGGTTTTGGCAATTTCGCCGATGCTTTTGGCGGCATTTTTGACGAGATCTTCGGCAATCGCGGCGGACATGGTGGTCGCGGCGGCGTTTATCGCGGCGCGGACCTGCGCTACAACCTGGAAATCACCCTGGAACAGGCCGCCAAAGGCACGGAAACCAAAATCCGCATTCCCGCCATGGAATCCTGCGAAACCTGTCATGGTTCAGGCGCCAAACCGGGCACGGAACCTAAGTCCTGCCCGACCTGCGGCGGTTCCGGGCAAATCCGTTTGCAGCAGGGCTTTTTCTCCATCCAGCAAACCTGCCATAAATGCCACGGAACAGGGCGTTTCGTCTCCAACCCATGCCTGGATTGTCATGGCGCGGGACGAGTCAAAAAACACAAGACTCTGGCGGTCAAGATTCCCGCCGGGGTGGATGAAGGAGATCGCATTCGCCTCTCCGGCGAGGGCGAGCATGGCGTAAACGGCGGCCCGCCGGGCGATCTTTACGTACAGGTGCATTTGAAGCCGCATCAGGTTTTTACCCGCGAACACAATGACCTGCACTGCGAAATGCCCATTTCTTTTACTACCGCCGCTTTGGGTGGGGAGATCGAAATCCCCACTCTGGATGGCGCGGCCAATCTCAAGATTCCGCCTGAAACCCAGAGTGGGCGGGTTTTTCGCTTGCGCGGCAAAGGCATCAAGGGGGTTCGCAGCAGCATTTACGGCGACCTGCTCTGTCATGTCGTGGTTGAGACGCCGATACGCCTGACCGAGCGCCAAAAGGAACTGCTCCGGGAACTTGAAGCCCTCTCCAGCGGACATGACGGCGCAAGGCACAATCCCCGCGCCCAATCCTGGATGGACAAGGTGCGCGATTTTTTCAACGGTTGAGTTAGAGCGGTTTCGGCCTCAATGGCTACATTATTCTGGATTCCAGCGCATGCGCCCACCATTTAGTCATTCATGCACAGACAGTAATTTATCCGTCATTCCCGCGAAGGCGGGAATCCAGAAATGCCATTCCGTTCCTATGCCGTTTCCGCATAGGAACGTCGTTTCTGTCCCAAGTTGTTTTAGATTCCTGTCCTGGCTTCCGGCGCTGTACTGGATTCCCGCCTTCGCGGGAATGACGAATGTGTGGGCAAGGCGCATAAAATGCACATTCTTGAATCAAAACAGCTCTAAACAACGCTCCTCATGACTTCTTCACCCCATACCAGGGAAGTGCGCCGCCGCCGCACTTTCGCCATCATCTCCCACCCGGACGCGGGGAAAACTACCCTGACCGAAAAACTGCTCCTGTTCGCGGGCGCGATTCAGATCGCGGGCAGCGTCAAGGCGCGTAAAGCCTCGCGTCACGCCACCTCCGACTGGATGGAAATCGAAAAGCAGCGCGGCATTTCGGTTGCCTCTTCGGTCATGCAGATGGAGTATCGGGATTGTGTCATCAACCTGCTCGACACTCCGGGCCACCAGGATTTTTCGGAAGACACCTATCGCGTGCTGACCGCCGTAGACGCGGCCTTGATGATAATTGACGCCGCCAACGGCATAGAAGAACAAACCAGACGCTTGATTGATGTATGCCGCGCGCGTAAAATGCCGGTTTTGACTTTCGTAAACAAACTTGACCGGGAAGTGCGCGAACCGCTCGATTTGCTGGATGAAATCGAAGCCGCGCTTGACATGGCCTCGGTTCCACTAACCTGGCCTGTCGGGCAGGGCAAGCTGTTTCACGGCATCTACGATTTGCGCGAGGATGTTATTAGGGTATTTCGCCCCGGCAGAGATCGTCTCACGGAAAATGACGAAACCCTGAGCGGGTTGGATACCGAGGCACTACGCGCGCGTTTCGGGAATGAATACTCCAGGGCTGCCGAAGAAATGGCTCTGGTCAGGGAAGCCATGCCCGCCTTTACGCATAGCGAATTTCTGGCGGCGCGGCAAACGCCGGTTTTTTTCGGTTCCGCCATCAATAATTTCGGAGTGCGGGAAGTGCTGGACGCGCTGGTCGACCTCGCCCCTCCGCCCGGCGCAAGACAGGCTGTTTCCCGTATCATTCAGCCGGAAGAAGCGAAATTCTCCGGTGTCGTCTTCAAGATTCAGGCCAACATGGACCCCGCTCACCGCGACCGGATTGCTTTTTTGCGCGTCTGCTCCGGGTGTTTTGAGCCGGGAATGCGCCTTAAAGTTCGGCGAACCGGCAAAGAGCTGCGCCCGACCAATGTCGTAACCTTTCTTTCCCAGCGCCGGGATCGGGTCGAGGCCGCCTATTCCGGCGACATTATCGGCATTGCCACCCACGGTGGCCTGCAACTGGGCGATACCCTCTCCGAAGGCGAGGCGCTGCAATTCACCGGCCTGCCTTTTTTCGCGCCGGAACTTTTCCGCGCCATAGAACTGGCTGATCCCATGAAGTCCAAGCAGCTTGCCAAGGGTTTAAAGGAATTGGGCGAGGAAGGAGCAATTCAGGTTTTTCGCCCGCTGCTCGGCAGCCTTATGCTTTTGGGGGCGATTGGACAACTGCAATTTGAAGTCGCGCTGCACCGCCTGAAAACCGAATACGGCGTGGAAGCGCGGCTTGCCGCCGCCAACTATACTGGCGCGCGCTGGATTTCCTGCCATGACCCGGTGGAGTTGAACCGCTTTGTTCATGCCAACGGCGGCAAGGTTTATATGGACGCCGCCGAAGCCCACGCTTATCTTCTTACCTCACGCTTTGACCTCGACCTGACCAGAGAACGCTGGCCGAAAATCGAATTTCACCCAATGCGCGAACATACAGGGCTTATGTTGCAGGGTTAGGAATCAGGGGTCAGGGGTTCATGGTAATGGGAAAAGTCATGGTTTTTGGGGTTCGGAAGAGGCGGGCTTGGGGTACACGACATTGGTGACATAGGTTTCCAATGGCCACCCGCTAAAATAATCCCGGCACGGATCAGCATTGGAAGAAACATAGGTCGGGAAAAATTTTTGACCGTTGAAATGCCAACCAATGAATGTCCAGCAATCGGGGGCATTGAGACGTGTATAGCGTGAGTCAGAGATGCTCATGGTCTTTGCGTCGAATTCGCCACGAGCCTCGATAAATTGCGGTTCGTAAGGCGGTCTGTCATTGACGATCCAGCTGGCCATCTGATCACCCAGAATGGGACGATAGCCTGAGCACAATAAGGACAGCAGTAAACGCCGATTTGTCAAACGGTGGATGCTGAAGAATCCGGCATTGAGTTTTGCTTTGAAGTATTTTTCTAGCTCCTGTTCGTCTGGCTCATGTGTGTAAGGAACGTAGCAGTCACCTATTATCCGCTGTTCGACCAGACTGGGAAGAATACGCTCAACCAAGTCCGCATCGGCAGGCTGAGTCGCCACAGGCGCTGCCACCTTGACCACGGGCATCGGCAAGGGTGGCAACACCGACGACTCGGGCTTGCTGCCGCGCCGTATAAGCGCGCCCGGAGTACCGACACGGCCTTGCCATTCGTCCATTTTCAGCAACACGGCATTCAGGCCAGCAAGAGACAGCCTGCCGTCAGGGTCGCCGCTGGCGTCGTCGCCGAACCAGATTAAAGGTTCACGATCCTTGAGCATTTCAGTCATTACGGCTAGTGACTGCTCTGGTGTAAGCTCAATCTGCCAGTTGTGATTTTTCTTCAGACCACGCAAATCCAACGTACCTGCTCGCAGGCGGTAGGAAGTGGGTTTGTTCGAATCGGGGATGCGTAGCGCTATGGCGACCGGCGTATTTGGGCCCGCTACCCTCGTGATACGCAACGACACAGACGATTCATAAACAGGCTCATTAAGCCCCTCCTCCGCCTGATACCCCGCTGCGCGGCAGGTACGCGTGTTGTCGCAGGCCAGGTCCCAATCCTTGTGAGCAAAACGATGACTATTAAAAAACTCAGGGTCAATGTCATCTTCCGCTAACGCTCCTCCAGCGCCCAAGAATACCCAAGCCGCGAGCGCCAAGCCGCAAACGATTCGTGTGGTACGCCCGTGTTTGACCCGGTTGACGTGAAAACCATCCATGTGCCATGCTCCTGTATTCTATTCGATTATCCTGACGCTCAAACATCTGGGTGCGCAGAACTCCATCTCAAACTGCGCGGGCAGCCTTGCAAATAACCATGAATAATATTTCGTCCGCCCTTATCCGTTTCATTATAATTCCATCTTTAATTCAAGTCATTTAATAAGCCTCAAGCTAGGAAATAGCGCGGTAGGTTGGGGTGAGCGAATTGCCGTCTGCAAGACCGAACCCCAACACTTTGCTATTCCATGATTATAAAATGCGCCTCATCTCCTTACGGTCAACCTGCCATGTCAATTCGATTGTTTTCTTTTCCAAATGTTGGGGTTCGCAAGCTCAACCCAACCTACCGTGCTGGAGAGACGGCTGCGGCTCAACAAGCGACAGCAATTGGCCGAGCAATTGACGCCCAGAAAATAAAGGAGGCTTGTTTTGGTGCTGAAACACTTGTTCATGGTCGGCTGACTGAGGAAACTCTTGCTGTGGCAGGGCCATTTGCCAGGCTCGCCAAGGGGCACACTATTGCTAGTGATGTTCCTGCGAACTTTGAAATATGCTACCTCAGGCCAGGTATTGAGGTTTTATCTCGTTGCGAAAAAACAGGTGAAATTGCTTACAAGCGGATAACTAAAGTATTCATGCATGAATCTCAGGAAGTATTTAATATTGAGTACTATTGTGGGCTGCTAGACAGAAACATGAGAGTAATGGCAACCGGTAATCATCCGTTTTGGGTGACTGGCAAGGGATGGGTCAATGTCATAGATCTGAAGGAGGGGGATCAATTTGAAAACTTTGATGGAAGTAGCGCAAAATTCATTGAATTAGAAAAACTATGGTACAGAAATCCAGTCTACAACATTGAGGTAGAAGATTTTCATACCTATTTTGTGGCTGGCGGCATTCTGGTCCACAACAAGAACAAGGAAATATCGTCAGTTCGACCATTGAATGAATCCAAGTTTCCGAATGCAGAAGCTCAAAAAGGGTGGGAACAGACGGCTAAGGGTCTGTAATTTAAACTGTGTCATCCGTTAATTTAGGCGTGAGCCGAGGAGGATGACATGAAACTAAGCGTGGAACAATTGGATCAATTGCTTGGGGATTGCAAGACCCCCAGGAATGTGGATAGCCTATACAGCCAGCTATTGCAGCGGGTTATCAATCGCTCGCTTGAGGCTGAGATGGACGTCCATCTTGAAGAGGTAAAGGCGACAGGGACTGCGACCCGGCGTAATGGCAAGCTCCCCAAGGTCGTCAAAGGAACGTTCGGCGAGTTGGAGATCGAAACCCCGCGAGACCGTCAAGGTAGCTTTGAGCCGCGACTGGTCAAAAAGCGCCAGATTCGGCTCGGCGGCATGGAAGAGAAGATACTGGCCTTGTACGCTCGCGGCCTGAGTACCCGCGACATTGAAAGCGCCTTGCAAGACCTGTACGGCGTCAATGTCTCGCACAGCGTGATCTCACAGGTCACCGAGGCAGTGCTTGACGAGGTAGGGGCCTGGCAGAACCGTCCCCTGGAAGCTGTGTATCCGATCATCTGGTTAGACGGCATCGTGGTCAAGGCGCGCCAGGGCAAGCAAGTGATCCGCAAAGCTGTCCATGTTGTTCTGGGCGTTAATCTGCGCGGAGAAAAAGAAGTCCTTGGGCTGTGGATTACCGAGAATGAGGGAGCGAAATACTGGTTGTCGGTGCTTACGGAGTTGAAAAATCGCGGCGTTCAGGACGTCTTCATCGCCTGCATGGATGGTCTGAAAGGCTTGCCGGAAGCGGTCAATGCCCTGTATCCGAAGACCTTAACCCAGTTGTGCATCGTCCATCTTGTTCGCGCCAGTCTGCGTTATGTAAGCGCCAGCGATAGCAAGGCGGTAGTCGCCATGCTCAAGGCCATTTATCAGTCGGCGACGCTGGAAGAAGCGGAGCGGGAATTGATAGCTCTGGAGACAGCCTGGGGCGGCAAATACCGGGCAGTTATCCGGC